>DAOULG010000184.1:0-3261 GCA_034420495.1 Dehalococcoidia bacterium | reverse complement strand
GATCCCGGTCACGAAGCTCGCGCGCTCGGAGCAGAGGTAGGCGATCGCCTCGCCGGCCTCCCGCGGCGTGCCGTAGCGGCGCAGCGGCACGCCGGAGACGAAGCGATCGCGCGCCTCCTCGGCGCTGATGCCGGCCTCGCGCGCCTGCGCCTCGAGGATGAGCCCGTGGTGTCCCGTGTCGATGGGGCCCGGGGAGAGCGCGGTGACCCGCACGCCGTCCGGCCCGTACTCGTCGGCCATCCCCTTGGCGAGCGCGAGCAGCGCGGCGTGGACCGGCCCCCCGGCGAGGTAGCGCCGGTTGGGACCGCGGCCGCCCATCCCGGAGACGTGGACGATGCGCCCCCACCCGCCGCGGCGCATGTGCGGGAGCACGGCCCGCGAGAAGCGCACGTAGCCGATGAACTTCGCCCGCCAGGTCTCGAGCCACTCCTCGTCGTCGACCTCGTCGAGGACGGGCCCCCACATCGACGGGGAGTCGGTGGGGCTCGCGTTGTTGACGAGGATGTCGACGCCGCCGAAGCGCTCGACCACCCCGGCGACGAAGCCCTCGATGGCGGCGGGATCGCGGAGATCGCAGCGGCCCGCATGCACGCCGGCGCCCGGGGCCGCGCGGCGGGCGAGGCGCGCGCGGGCCGCCTCGAGCCGGCCGGGGTCGAGCGCGCAGACGGCGACGTGGCACCCCTCCTCGGCGAGCACCTCGGCCGCCGCGTAGCCGATGCCGCGGCTCCCGCCGCTGACCAGCGCCACCCTCCCGGCGATGCCGAGCTCCACGCGCCGCCACCCCCCGGCTCCGGACTCCGGCCGCGCGCCGAGGGTACTCCACCGCGCCCCTCGCTCGCCCGGCGGAGGCGGCGGTCGTAGGCTGCGCCGTCGGGGACGGGAGGACGGGATGGCGGTGCGGGAGGAGGCGGCCGAGCTCGCGATCCGGGGCGGGACGGTGTGGTCGCCCGAGGGCGGGCGTCGCGCCGATCTCTACCTCGCCTCCGGCCGCGTGCTCGCCGTGGGGGGCCCGCCCCGGCCGGCGGCGACGAGCATCGATGCTGCCGGGCTCTGGGTCATGCCCGGGATCGTCGACGGCCACGTGCACATCCCCGATCCCGTCCGCTCGGACCGCGAGGACTTCGCGAGCGGCACGGCCGCCGCCGCCAGCAACGGGACGACCTTCCTGCTCGAGCACCACCACTCCGACCCCGTGCTCGACGAGGAGGCGCTCTCCCGGAAGTCGCGCTACCTCTCGGGGCGCCTCCACATCGACGTCGGGCTCATCGGCGCGGTGCATCCGGGCAACGTCCCGAGCCTGCGCGCGCTCTGGGAGGGAGGGGCCTACGCCTTCAAGCTCTTCACGTGCGCGCTCCACGGCGCGCCGGCGGTGACGGGGGAGGCGCTCCGCCGCGCGCTCTCTGAGGTCGCCTCCTTCGACGGCCTCGTGCTCACGCACTGCGAGGACGAGGAGATGACCGCCTCAGCCGAGCGCCGGCTCCGCCGGTCCGGCGCGACGGGCGGCGAGGCGCTTCTCGACTGGCGCACGCTCGAGGCGGAGCTCGCCGCCGCCGGGGCGATGGGGGAGGCGCTGAGGTCGTCGGGCGCCCGGGCGGTGATCGCGCACGCCTCCCACCCCGCGGTCGTCGAGAGCCTGCGCGCCGCGCGCGAGGGGGGCGCGCGGCTGCTCATCGAGAGCTGTCCCCACTACCTCTGGCTCACCGACGCCGACGTGCGGGCGCGCGGGCCCTGGGCGAAGTGCACGCCTCCGGCGCGCTCCGAGGAGGCGCGCGCGGCCCTCTGGCGCCAGGTCGCCGCGCGCGAGGTGGACCTCATCTCCGCCGACCACGCCCCGACCACCATCGAGGAGAAGCGCGCCGGCGAGAGCGACATCTGGGAGTGCCCGTTCGGGCTCCCCGGCCTGGAGACGACGCTCTCCGCGATGCTCACCGGCGTGGCTGAGGGCCTGGTCGGGATGCCGGCCGTGGTGGCGCTGATGTGCGAGGGGCCGGCGCGCGCCTACGGCCTCTACCCCCGCAAGGGGGCGCTCCTCCCCGGCTCGGACGGCGACGTCGTGCTCGTCGACCCCGGGCGCCAGCGCACGGTGCGCCGGGGGGAGGTGCTGACGAAGGCGGGATGGTCCGCCTTCGAGGGGCGCCGCCTCACCGGCCGCGCGGTGCGGACGCTCGTGCGGGGCGTCACCGTCTACGAGGAGGGCGCCCTCCCGGCCGGGCCCGGCCACGGCCGCTACCTGCCGCGTCCCGGCTCGGCGGCGGGCCGGGGGTAGGGGCGCGCGGTCGCGGGCGCCCGCGGGGCGCCCCTACTCCGCGCGCGGCGGGAAGTCGCCGTAGCTGGTCCCGATCGCTCCCTCCGAGGCGAGCCGCGCCACCTCCTCCGCGTCGTAGCCGAGCTCGGAGAGCACCTCGCGGTTGTGCTCGCCGACGAGGCCGCACGGCCGATCCCACGCCGGGGCGTCGGGCTCGACGCGCCAGAGGAAGCCGGGCTGCATCCGGGGTCCGGTGAAGGGGTGGTCGACGCTCTGGAGCCACCCGCGCGCCGCGAGCTGCGGCGAGAGCAGCTGATCCTGCGGATCGGCGACGGGCGCGGCGATCGCCCCGCGGGCCTGGACCGACTCCACCAGCGCGTCGCGCTCGGCCGAGCGCGCGAAGGCGGCGACCGCGCCCTCGACGGCCTCGCGCTCGCGGAGCCGTCCCGCGACGGAGGCCCACGGGTGGCCGTCCTCGGCCCACTCGGGGTGGCCGGCGGCGGCCGCGAGCCCCGCCCACTCCCGGTCGTCCTGCGCGATGAGCACCACCCAGGCGTCCTCGCCGGCGGTCTGGTAGCAGCCGTGCGGGACGACGTGCGGGTCGGCGTCGCCGGTGCGCGGCGGCTCGCGGCGGTTGAGCGCCCACTCCGCGTAGACCCACGGCAGCTGGGAGGCGAGCTGCTCCACCTGCGAGAGGTCGACGAAGCTCCCCTCCCCGGTGCGCCCGCGCAGCCGGAGCGCCGCCACGCTCGCGAAGACGATCGAGAGCGGGACGGTCGCGTCGGAGTGCGTCGAGCCGGGGGTGTCCTCCTCCCGGCGCCAGGGGTGGCCGCGGACGAAGCTGTGCCCGGTCACGCAGTCGAAGCCGGTTCCGAAGCTGACGTAGCCGCGGTAGGGGCCCTCGACGCCCCATCCCGGGAGGGAGATCGCCGTGAGCCGGGGGTTGAGCTCGTGGAGCGCCTCCCAGCCGAGGCCGAGCCGTTCCATCGTGCCGGCGGAGAAGGTGTCGACCACGA
>DAOULG010000183.1:0-33930 GCA_034420495.1 Dehalococcoidia bacterium | reverse complement strand
CCCCCCGCGCCGGCCACACCCCCCGCGCCGGCCGCGCCGGCCACACCCCCCGCGCCGGCCGCGCCGGCCGCGCCGCGGACCTCCCCGGGGACCGGCGACGCGGCCGCCTCGGTCTTCGACGGCGCGCAGATCGTCTCGTACTACGGCTACCCGGACATCCCGGCGATGGGGATCCTGGGAGCCGGCGCGCCCGAGGATGCGGCCGACGGAGTCGCCGCGCTGGCGGCCTCCTACGACGAGCTCAGCGGCGTCCGCGACGTGATCCCGGCGCTGCACCGGATCGCGGGCGTCGCCACCTCCCAGCCCGGCCCGGACGGCCTCCACCTCCGGCGGCTGCCGAAGGATCGCGTGCTCGCGTGGATCCGGCTCGCCGAGGAGCGCGGGCAGCTCATCTTCCTCGACCTCCAGATCGGCTGGTCGGAGGCGCTGACGGAGGTCCGGGCGCTCGGCGAGTTCCTCCGCGAGCCGCACGTGCACCTGGCTCTCGACCCCGAGTTCGCCACGCTCGGCATGGGACGGCCCGGCGACGTGATCGGGCAGATCGACGCAGCGACCGTCGACGGGGTGCAGGCCTACCTCGCGGGCCTCGTGCGCGAGGAGGGGATCCCCCCGAAGGTCCTGGTGCTGCACCAGTTCCTCGACTCCATGCTTCCCGGGGCAGCCGGTGGCTACGCCGATCATCCCGAGGTCGACGTCGTGGTCGACATGGACGGCTTCGGCCCTCCCCGCGCCAAGCTCGTCAACTACCGCCTCTACGCCCTCTCCGCGTACGCGGAGCGCGCGGGCCTCAAGCTCTTCTTCCTCCACGACGAACCGGTCATGACCCCGGACGAGGTGCAGGCCCTCGACTCCCCGCCCGCCCTCGTCATCTACCAGTAGGCGCGGCCTCCCCCGGTGCGTGTAGGCTCCGCCGCGCGGCGGACGGGGGCGCGCGTGGAAGAGGGAGCCATGAGCGGGATCAGCGACGTGACGCGCGACCTCGCCGCGTGGATCGCGGAGGCGTGCGGTCGCCCGCTCCCCGCCGACGTCGCCGAGAAGGCGAAGCACCACACGCTCGACACACTCGCGGCGATGGTCTCCGGCTCGCGGCTGCGGCCCGGCGAGATCGGCATCGCCTACGTGAGGCCCCAGGGCGGCCGGCCGGAGGCGTGCATCGCGGGGACCCCGCTGCTCGCCTCCGCCGAGCTCGCCGCCTTCGCGAACGGCATGGCCGGGCACGCCGACGAGACCGACGACTCGCACGCCCCCTCCTTCACGCATCCCGGCTGCGCCGTCGTCCCCGCCGCTCTCGCGATGGCGGAGCGGGAGGGACGCTCCGGCGCGGCGCTCCTGCGCGCGATCGTGCTGGGCTACGAGCTCTGCGCGCGCAGCACGATGTCGCTCGGACGCGACGAGCTCTACGGGGCGGGGCACTCCACCCACGCCTTCGGCGGCCTCTTCGGCGCCGCCGCCGCCGCCGGCGCGCTCGCCGGTCTCGACGCGAGGCGCAGCCGCTGGCTGCTCTCCTATGCCGCGCAGCAGGCCGCCGGCATCACCTGCTGGGCGCGCGACGAGGAGCACGTCGAGAAGGCGTTCCACTTCGGCGCGATGCCGGCGAGCCGCGGCGTGCTCGCCGCCTCGCTCGTGGCGTTCGGCTTCACCGGCGTCGACGACGTGCTCTCCGGGCCGGGCAACTTCCTCGACGCCTTCTCGGAGGATCCCGACCCGGGACTGCTCACGCGAGAGCTCGGGAGTCGCTACGAGATCCTCCACGCCAACATCAAGAAGTGGCCGGTCGGATCCCCGATACAGGCGGCGCTCGACTCCGCGCAGACGCTGCGCAGGGAGCACGGGCTCGATCCCGAGCTCATCGCTCGCGTCCGCGTGCGCCTGCCCGACATCGAGGCGCACGTCGTCGACGACCGCTCCATGCCCGACATCAACGCGCAGCACCTCGTGGCCGTGATGCTCCTCGACGGCGATCTCGGCTTCGCCGCGGCGCACGACTACGAGCGCATGCGCGACCCGGCGGTGCGGGCGCTGCGCGAGCGCCTGACGCTCATCCACGACCGGGAGCTCGGGGCCGCCCGGCCCCGGCGCCAGGCGATCGTGGAGATCGAGACCACGGACGGGCGGAGCCTCGCGCACCGGACCCGCGCCGTGCGCGGCACCGCCGACGACCCGATGACGCGGGATGAGGTGGAGGCGAAGGCGCTCGACCTGCTCGAGCCGGTGCTGGGCCCCGATCGGGCGCGCGCGCTCGTCGCGGCGATCTGGGAGGCGGAGGCCATCGGCGACGTCCGCGAGCTGCGCCCGCTGCTCGCCGGCTGAGCGGGCGCCCGGCGCGGCCACCCCGGGGCGTGGCGGCGGGCTCCGGGCGCGGCCTTGACCGCACCGGGCGTCTTCGTCCTACCATCCGACCGTCGCGATCGTGTTCTCAGGAGGTGCGAGATGGCGAAGTACATGCTGCGTGCGGGCTACTCCCGCGAGGGTCTTGCGGGACTCATCCGGGAGGGGGGCACCGGGCGGCGCGCGGCGCTCACGGAGACGATCGAGGGGGCCGGGGGGACGCTCGAGTCCTTCTACTACGCCTTCGGCGAGTGCGATCTCTACATGATCGCCGACCTGCCCGACGACGCCTCGGCGGCGGCGGTCTCGCTCGCGATCAGCGCGGTCGGGGCGATCGACGTCAACATCACCGTGCTCGTGACGCCGGAGACCCTGGACGCGGCGGTCGCGAAGAACGTCTCGTACCGGCCGCCCGGGGCGTAGGCGCCCGGACGGCCGGCTCGGGCGCGCGCGCCGGGGAGACCCGGCGGCACCGGCGGGCCTCCCGCCGGGCGGTACGGCCGCGGCCGCCCCGCGTCAGCCGCGGGGGAGGCCGAGCCCCCGCGTCGAGATGATGTTGCGCTGGATCTCCGAGGTGCCCCCCGCGATGGTCGTCGGGACCATCGCCACGTAGCGATACGGGATGCGCCCCTCGAGCGGCGCGCACGCCGAGGTCCGCCACAGGTTCCCGTAGAGCCCGATCAGCTTCATCGCCGTCCGCGTCACTCCCTGCGCCGTCTCCGAGGTGAAGAGCTTCTTGATCGACGCCTCGTAGTTGGGCAGGTCGCCGCGCTTCAGCATGCTCACCACGCGGTACGCCATCAGCCGGGAGACCTGCGCGGCGATCGCCGCGTCGGCGAGTTCGCGCACGCGCCCCGCGCCCGCGGCGAGGGGCTGCTCGCCGCGCTGGCCGGCGCGCACGTAGTCGACGAGCGATGCCACCTCCTGGAGGAGGGCGATCGAGGCGCCGATGCGGCTCCGCTCGAGATCGAGCAGCGTCGTCGCGTAGTACCAGCCCCGGTTCTCCTCGCCCACGCGGTTCGCGGCCGGGATGCGGACGTCCTCGAAGAAGACCTCGTTGATGTCCCACTCGATGATGCCCGGCGTCTCCTTCGCCGTGACGATCGGCTGCGTCGTGATGCCGGAGGCGCGCATGTCGACCAGGAACATGGTGATGCCGCGGTGCTTCGGGGCCTCGGGGTCGGTGCGGGCGAGCAGCAGCATCCAGTCGGCCTTGTGCCCGACGGTGTTCCACACCTTCTGCCCGTTCACCACGTACTCGTCGCCGTCGCGCACGGCGCGGGTCTGCAGCGAGGCGAGATCGGAGCCCGCGCCGGGCTCCGAGTAGCCCTGGCACCAGATCGCCCGGTTCGAGGTGATGCTGGGGAGGTGCATCTCCTTCTGCTGCTCCGAGCCGTGCCGGATCAGCGTGGGGCCGACCATGTTCATGCCGATTCCGCCGACCTCGGGGGCGCGCGTCTGCGCCATCTCCTCATTGAAGATGAACTGCTCCATCGCGCTGAGGCCGGCGCCGCCGAACTCCCGCGGCCAGTGCGGCGCGATCCAGCCGCGCTCGCCGAGGGCGCCCCGCCACTCGCGGAGCAGCCCGGCCTCGGTCTCGTCTCTCGGATCGGGGTACTGCTGCCAGCCCGCCGGCACGAGCCGGGGATCGAAGCTCTCGGCGACGAAACCCCGCACCTGCTGCCGGAATGCCGCCTCCTCGGGAGAGTCGTTGAAGTCCATCCGGGCCTCCTCGCGTCGCCGCGCCCCGGGCACGCCGTGCCGGCCGGCCCCGCAACGGTATCATCGCCGGCGCCCGGGGAGAGAGACATGTCCGACCCCGCCCCCCAGCTCGCCTTCCGGCCGGTGACGGCCGAGCGCTGGCCGGATCTCCGGCGCCTCTTCGAGGCCCGCGGCGGTCCGAGCTACTGCTGGTGCATGGCGTGGCGCCCGGGCGGGGGCGGGAGCAACGACTCCAAGCGCGACGCACTGCGGGCGATCGTCGAGCAGGGGCCCCCCGTGGGGCTGCTCGCCTACGAGGAGGGCGAGCCGGTCGCGTGGTGCTCGGTCGCCCCGCGGGAGAGCTACCGCCCGCTCGGCGGACGGCCCGAGCCCGAGGGGGTCTCGGTGTGGTCGGTCGCCTGCTTCTTCGCGACAAGGCGCCACCGCGGCCGCGGCATCACCGGCCTCCTGCTCCGGGCGGCCGTGGAGCTCGCGCGGGAGCGCGGAGCGGACGTGGTCGAGGGATTCCCCGTCGACCCGGAGTCGCCGAGCTACCGCTTCATGGGACTGCGCTCCACCTTCCTCGCAGCCGGCTTCACCGAGGTGGGCACGGCGGGCCGGAGGCGGCACGTGATGCGCCTCGAGCTCCGCGCCGCGGCCGGCGAGGCATGAGCGCCCCGCGACGCGGATCGCTCCTCGAGGGGATCCCGCGCCAGCTGCCCGCGGAGCTCACCAGCGTGCTCGCCGAGGGGGCCTCCTGCCGCATCGAGCGCATCGTCTCGCGGGGGCATGCGAGCGAGCCCGGCTCCTGGTACGAGCAGGGGCAGGATGAGTGGGTGCTGCTCGTCAGCGGCGCCGCGCGCCTCGAGCTCGCCGACGAAACGGTGCTCGAGCTCGGGCCGGGCGACTGGGTCGATCTCCCGGCCGGGCTGCGCCACCGCGTCGCCTGGACCGCGCCGGGGGTCGAGACGATCTGGCTCGCCGTCTTCCGCCCCGCCCCGGTCTAGCGGCCGGGGAGGGGCCGGGACGCGGTAGAGTGCGCCCTGGCGGGATCGCGGCGGCCGGGGCGTGCCGCGGGCCCGGGAAGCGGGGGGAGGGATCGTGGCGCGCACGCTGCGGGTGGGGATCGATACGGCGCCGCGCGTCTTCGACTGCGAGCAGCCGGCCGGGTTCCGCGATTCCGCCGGCGCCGATCTCGTGGGGAGCTTCTACGACCAGCTCACATCGCCGCGCGCCTACCTGGACGAGCACGGGATCTCGCGGGCCGACTGGCACAGGCTCCGGCCGGTGCTCGCGGAGGCCTGGTGGTGGTCCGAGGACGGGCGGACCTGCACCTTCCGCGTCCGCCCGGGCGTCCACTCCGAGGACGGGAACGAGCTGACCGCCGAGGATGTCCGCTGGGGCTGGGAGCGGGCCTTCGGCCTGCGCGACGTGGGGAAGTGGGTGGCGCGCATCTCCTCGGTCCAGGACTGGGAGGACGTCGAGGTCGTCGACCGCTACACGGTCGCCTTCCACCTGAGCGCCCCGAACCCGGCCCTCCCCCGCACCATGGCGCAGAACACGCCCGGCCTCTACGACGCCGCGGCCGTCCTGCCCGAGCTGACGGAGGACGACCCCTGGGGCAAGGAGCTGATCGGGGGGCGCTCGGTGGGCTTCGGTCCCTACCGGCTCGTCGAGCGCGACGACGCGGGCGTCACCATCGCCGCGCGCGATCGCTACTGGCGCGGCCGCGCGCCGATCGGGGAGGTGCACCTGAGACGGTACGCCTCCCGGGAGGAGGCGCTCGCCGGCCTCCTCGCGGGCGAGGTGGATCTCGTTCCCAACGTCGCGTCGGCGGAGCTGCCGATGATCACCCGCCCGCGGGGGGGCGTCGCGCGGCTCCGCGTTAAGCCCGTCTCGTTCTCGGGCATCGCCCTCCACCTCGACCCGAGCGCCGAGCCGCTCGACGACCCCCGCGTCCGGCAGGCGATCGCGCATGCGACGCCCTACGCGGCGGTGCTCGGCTCGGCCTTCGACGGACGGACCGAGCGATGGCACAGCTGGGTGCGCAGCGACTCCCCGGGCTACGACCGAACGAGCTGGCCCTACGAGGAGGACGTGGCGCGGGCGCGCGAGCTGCTCGCCTCCTCCAAGGGGGCGGGAGGGTTCGAGACCACGCTGCGCGTGCTGCCCTCCGACGGATTCGACGCCGTCGCCGAGGTGGTCGCCGACGGGCTCGCCCGGATCGGCGTGAGGCTCACGCTCGACAGCTCCGACGTGGCGGGCGAGATCCGCGGCGGCAACGCGGCGCCCATCATGCTGCGCGGATTCCCGGACGGGCGCGGGATGCGCGTCTCCGACCCGAACTACGCGTACGTCCACGACTGGGGGCCCGGCCGCATGCGCCTCTTCCCCTTCCACTACGAGAACGAGGAGTTCTTCGAGGCCCTGCGCCACCTCGTGGAGGCCGGCCACGGCCGCCCCTGGGAGGAGGCCGCCCGCCGCCTGCAGCGTCTGCACAACGCCGACGCCGTGCTGATCCCGCTCTGCGACATCCGCTTCTACGTGGCGCACGTCGGGGAGCTCGAGGGCTACCGCTGGTATCCGGACAACCGGCTACCCTTCGCGGAGATGCGCTGGCAGGAGGACTAGATGCCGGCCGGCCCCTCCCGCACGCGGCTCGTGATGCCGCACTCGCTCGGCGCGGTGCGCGACGGGTGGGACACGGACGGCTCGCACGTCGCGCAGAACCACACCATCCACACGGCCTACGAACCGCTCACCAGCCCGAGCATCGCGGTCGACGACGACGGGGTGCGCCGCCCGGTGGCCCCCGACCTCCTCCCGCGCCTCGCGGAGGGCTGGGAGGGCTCGGCCGATGCGCGCAGCTGGACGGTCCGGCTCCGCGAGGGGGTGCTCAGCCACCACGGCCACGCGCTCAGCGCCGAGGACGTGCGGTGGAGCTGGGAGCGCGCCTACGCGCTCAGGCGGGTGGGGCGCTGGCGATCGAGGCGGATGGCCGGCGTCGCCGAGGCCACCGACGTCGACGTCGTGGACGAGCGCACGCTGCGCTTCACGCTCCGGCGGCCGAACCCGGAGTTCCCGCAGTACCTGATCTTCTCGACGAACCAGGTCTTCGACTCGACGGAGGCGCGCCGGCACGCGACGCCCGAGGATCCCTGGGCGACGGCGTGGCTCTCGCGCCAGCCCGCCGGCTTCGGCGCCTTCGCGCTGGAGAGGCAGGAGGCGGACGTCATCGAGATGCGCGCCCGCGACGAGTACTGGTCCGGGCGGCCGGGCATCGACGCGCTCGCGCAGGTGGGGGTGGGCACCCGGGAAGAGGCGCTCCGCATGGTCGAGCGCGGGGACGCGAACTTCCTCGTCGGGCTCTACCCGGAGGAGCTGGCCCGCTTCGAGAGACGCCCCGAGTTCTCCATCCACCGCGTGCGCGCGAACCACGCGACCCTGCAGTTCGACTTCACGGCTCCCCCCTTCGACGACCGGCTCCTCCGGCAGGCCGTCTGCTACGCGCTCCCCTACGACCGCATCCTCGATCACGTCTACCACGGCTACGCGCGGCGGAGCAGGAGCCCGGTCACGAGCGTCTCCCGGCACCACGCTCCCGACCTCTGGCCGTACGAGACCGACCTCGCTCGGGCGCGGGAGCTCGTGGCGGCGAGCGGGTACGCCGCAGGCGTCGAGACCGAGCTCTACATCGACCCGACCTACGAGTCGCTGCGCTTCGCCGAGCTCGCGCTCCCGGCCCTCGCCGCCATAGGCGTTCACGCCGAGACGCGCCTGCTCCGCTGGCCCGACCCCATGGCCGCCATCGGCGGCCGGCCGCCGATGTGGTTCCTGCACGACTGCGGCCACGCGCTGACAGAGGCGCGCTACGACCTCGGGCACGACTACGACCCGCCCATGGGGATCCACGGCGGGCTCATCCTGCGCGACGCCGAGCTCGCGCGCCGCGTCGAGGCGGTCGCCGCCTCGGAGCCCGGGCGGCAGGGGGCCGGCTACCGAGAGCTGCAGCGGGAGATCCTCGATCTCGCCTACTGCGCGCACGTCGCCGAGCACGAGACCGGCTGGGCCGTCCGCGGCGAGATCGACCCCTGGGTCTTCTCCGAGGACTGCCTCGTCATCAAGACGACGGTCTGGAGCACGCACCGCAACCTGCTCAACTCCTGGTAGGCGCCCCGGCCGGTTCCCCGGCCGGCGCCTGCGCGCATCCCGGCGCTGCGATAGCCTCGACGGGGCGCGCCCTGGGCAGGAGGGGCCCCC
This sequence comes from Dehalococcoidia bacterium, assembly GCA_034420495.1. Classification (GTDB taxonomy): domain Bacteria; phylum Chloroflexota; class Dehalococcoidia; order UBA2979; family UBA2979; genus VYDC01. Next base: position 25,641 of record DAOULG010000183.1, on the reverse strand, counting down.
GCCCGATCGGGCGGCGCCCGGGGCCGGGAGGAGGGTGGCGGTGCGGGTCGCGATCACCGGCAGTTCGGGATTCCTGGGCGGAGCGCTGGCGGAGCATCTGGGGGGCGCCGGGCACGAGGTGCTGCGGGTGCGGCGGGGCGACCCCGGCGATCCGCAGGCGCACTGGCAGCCGGCGAGCGGGTGGTTCCGGGAGGGCGCGCTGGAGGGGGTCGACGGCGTCGTCCACCTGAGCGGCGCCTCGATCGGGACGCAGCGCTGGTCGGCGACGCGCCGCGACGTCCTCTGGCGGAGCCGGGTCGAATCGACGCGCACGCTGGTCGAGCACCTCGCGATGCTCGACTCCCGGCCCCGCGTCGTCGTCAGCGCCTCCGCGACCGGCTACTACGGAGACCAGGGCGACCGCGAGCTGACCGAGGAGGCGCCGCGGGGGACGGGGTTCCTCGCGGATCTCTGCGAGGCGTGGGAGACGGAGGCGCTCGGGGCCGAGGAGCTCGGCGTGCGCGTCGTGCGGGCGCGGACCGGGGTCGTCGTCGAGAGCCCCGCCTTCCTCGACCGCCTGGCGAGGGTCTTCCGGCTGGGGCTGGGCGCGACGCTGGGGAGCGGGCGTCAGTGGATGGCGTGGGTGAGCCTCCCCGACCAGCTCGCCGCCGTCGAGCGCGCCCTCGCCGACGAGCGGGTCACCGGCCCCGTGAACATCGTGGCTCCTCCCGTCACCAACGGCGAGTTCACGAAGGCCCTGGCGCGCGCCGTGCGGCGTCCGGCCCTGATGCGCCTGCCGGCCGCGGTGCTCCGGCTCCAGTTCGGGCGGGGGCTCGCCGACGAGGCGCTGCTGGCGAGCCAGCGGGCGGTGCCGGCGCGGCTCGCCGCACTCGGCTTCGAGCACCGGCAGCCGACCATCGACGGCGCCCTCGGCGCGGCGCTGGCGGCGCCGTAGCGGCCGCGCGAGCGGCGGCGCGGAGGCCGCCGTCCCCTACTGGAGCGCGCCGACCTCCCGCAGCAGCCGGAGCGTCGCCTCCAGGTCCTCCAGGCGGCCCAGGTCGACCTCCAGCGGCCTCAGCTCGGCGATGCTCCGGAGGTCGGCGGAGGCCGGCACCCCCGCCACCAGGGGGTACTCGAAGGTCTCCTCCGCGTAGTAGCGCTGCGCCTCCTCGCCCAGGAGGAAGGCGATCAGGCGCCCGGCGAGCTCGTGCTCTCCGGAGCTCTCGAGGATCGCGGCGCCGGCCACGTTGACGAGCGTCCCGACGTCGCCGGGCGCCGTGTAGTGGTTGCGGGCACCGAAGGAGTCGCCGAACTCGGCGAGGAAGCGGTGCAGGTAGTAGTGGTTCACGAACCCGGCGTCGATCTCCCCGCTCGCCACGGCCTGCACGATCGAGGTGTTGTTCGGGTACGAGGCGACGCCGTTGGCGCGCATCGCCTCAAGCCACGCCCGCGCCGCCTCCTCGCCCTGCGTCACGCGGAGCGCGGTGACCCATGCCTGGAACGAGCCGTTCTGGGGGGCCCAGCCGATGCGCCCGGCCCAGCGCGGATCGGCGAAGTCGAGGATGGAGCCGGGGAGGTCGTCCGGCGCGACCGCCTCCGTGTTGTAGGCGACGACGCGCACCCGCCCCGAGAGCCCGACCCAGCGGCCCGACCGCGAGCGGAAGGCCGGGTCGACGCGGGCCAGCAGCTCCTCGTCCAGCGGGGCGAGCAGGCCGGCGGACTCCACCGCCCCGAGGGCTCCGGCGTCCTGGGCGAGGTAGAGATCGGCGGGGCTCCGCTCGCCCTCCTCGCGCAGGAGCGCGGCGAGCTCCGAGGTCCCGGCGTAGCGCACGTCGATCTCGACGCCCTGCTCCTCCGCGAAGCGCTCGAGGAGCGGCCCGACCAGCTCGGCGCTGCGGCCGGAGTAGACGGTGAGGGAGTCGCTCTCCCCGTCGCCGCAAGCCGCAGCGCCCAGCGCCAGCGCGGCCGCGCAGAGAAGCGCGACCACCCCTGCCGGGCGGAGCCTCCCGGGGCCGGGAGCGCGATCCCTCCGCGCCGCCGCCGCGCACGCATGCATCAGTGCCCGCATCACTCTCGCCTCCGTTCACGCGAAAGACTGATATGTGTGTGTACGAAGACGGTACTACCGTGTAGCCTATGAGTCTAGATTAGTGCAGACTAATAACGTTCATCAGTACTGACTGCGATCCGGGCGGCGCCAGCGCGGCGGGCGCACGGCCCCGCCGGGCGGCCCGTGCCGGCGGCCGGATCGCATCCGTGCGGGAGCCCGCGCGCGGGCGGAGGGGCGCCTAGCCGCGGGGGAGGCCCAGGCCGCGCGTGGCGATCACGTTGCGCTGGATCTCGGAGGTCCCCGAGGCGATCGTCCGGGAGAGGCTCTCCACATAGGCCTGGGCGAAGAAGGCCTCGAGGGGCGAGCGGGCGTCGTCGGGGTCCCAGAGCAGGCTGTAGAGCCCGTACGCGGAGGCGCCGGTCCGCGCGATGGCCTGCGCGAGCTCCGATCCGAAGACCTTCGACACCGAGGCCTCGTGGTTCGGAACCCGGCCCGCCTTCTCGATGGAGATGATCTGGGCGGAGAAGCCGTAGAGCACCTCCGCCTCCACCCAGCGCTGCGCGATCTGCTGGCGCAGGGAGTCGAGCCGGGCGAGGCGCGCTCGGCCGGAGCCCTCCCCCAGCGCGTCGGCGATCAGGCGCGAGAGGAGCCGCCGGGCCTCGACGGCTCCGGCGACGTTCGAGCGCTCGAAGTCGAGGACGGTCATCGCGACGTACCAGCCCCGGTTCTCCTCGCCCACGCGGTGGGCGACGGGAACGCGCGCGTCGTCGAAGAAGGTCTCGTTGAAGGCGTGACGCCAGTTCAGGTTGATGAGGGGCCGGAGCTCGATCCCCGGCTGCCGCATGTCGACGAGGAGGAACGAGACCCCGCGGTGGCGCGGAAGATCGGGATCCGTGCGCGCGAGAACGCAGATCCACTCCGCCTCGTGACCGTCGGAGGTCCAGATCTTCTGCCCGCTCACGACGTACTCGTCCCCGTCCCGGACGGCGCGGGTCGTGAGACCGGCGAGATCGGAGCCGGCGCCCGGCTCCGAGAATCCCTGAGCCCACACGACCGAGCCGTCCAGGATGCGCGGCAGGTGCGTCCGCTTCTGCTCATCCGTCCCGTGGATGATCAGCGCGGAGCCGAGAAAGCCGACGCCCACTCCCTGCACGGAGGGGGCGTCGACGCGGGCCATCTCCTCGTTGAAGACGAACTGCTCCGCCGGGCCGAGCCCGGCGCCGCCGTACTCGCGCGGCCAGTGCGGCGCGAACCAGCCCCGCTCCGCGAGCGCCCCTGCCCAGCGGCGCGCCGCCTCCCGCCGCCCCGGCTCCGCGGCGAGGCGGTCCTTCTGCCATACCCGGCGCACGATGCGGTTGTGCCCGGCGAGCCTCCGGTAGCGCTCCGGGAGCTCGCTCTCGAGGAAGCCGCGCACCTCGGCGCGGAATGCGGCCTCCTCGGCGCTGTCCAGCCACTCCATCGCATCCCGCCCCCCGCGCGAGCGCCGGGCCCCGAAGGGGATTGCCCGGCCCTCTCCACCGCCTCCGGCCGCGGTGCCGGCCTACTCCGTCGCGCCCGGACCGGGCGCCCGCGGCGGTGCCCCTCAGCAGCCCGGCTCGCCGCCGTTCCCGCAGCACCGCGAGAGGTGCGCGATCTTCAGCCAGTTGTTGCGCGCCGCGAGGCGGAGCTTGACCCGGAACGGCGCGTCGTAGGTGCGCCAGTTCGACAGCGCGTTGAAGGGCCAGCGGCGGCCGCCGCCCGCGTCACACATGGCGCCACCATACAGGCCCGGCGGCGCCGAGGAGGCGACCGCTCGTCCCTCCCGGGTCGACCGGCCCGCGGCGGGGGGTAGTATGGGCGGGGGCGGATGGGGTGCCGCCAAATCCCCTCCGGTGCCTCATCCGAACCCGCCCACTACGCTATACGCTCGACGGCCGCGCCGCGGATTCATCGCGGCGCCGCCCACGGCGGCGCGACTCGCCCCGGGCGCGCCGCCGGAGGGTCCCGCCGCCCCGCGGGCCGCCGTTGTGGGCTCGGCGAGCGGCACAGTACGATGCGCGCTCACTCGGCAGGGGGGACATCGATGCGGGCGTATGGCTCTGGACAGCTTCGGAACGTCGTTCTGCTCGGGCATCACGGCGCCGGGAAGACCACCATCGGCGAGGCGATGCTCCTCCAGTCGGGCGCGATCGACCGGGCGGGATCGATCGACGCCGGGAGCACCGTGGGCGACTTCGACCCGCTCGAGCACAGGCACCGCTACTCGATCTCCCTCGCCATGCTCCCCGTCGAGTGGAGCGACACGCGGATCAACGTGATCGACACGCCCGGCTCGCCGGACTTCGAGGGCGACGTGGCCTGCGGCGTGCACGCGGCCGACGCGGCGCTCGTCGTCGTGGATGCCGTGTCGGGGATCGAGGGGGGGACGGAGGTCGCCTGGGAGCACGCCGAGCGCTCCGACCTGCCGCGCCTCGTCGTGGTGAACCGGATGGACCGCGAGAACGCCAACTTCGGGCGCGTGCTCGACTCGCTCCGCGAGCGCTTCGGTCAGCGCCTGGTCCCGCTCGCCATCCCGGTGGGCCAGGCGGCGTCGTTCTCCGGGATCGTCGATCTCGTGAGCGGGCGCGCGCGCGACGGCAGCGGCGGCGACGACGCCGACGCGAGCCCCGACCTCGCCGACGAGATCGAGGCCGCGCACGAGCAGCTGATGGAGGCCGTCGCCGAGACCGACGACGACCTCCTCACCAGCTACCTCGAGGGCGAGGAGATCACGCCCGCCGAGTTCGCCGCCGCACTCGGGGCCGCGGTCGCCTCCCGCCAGGTCATCCCGGTCGTCCCGGCCTCCGCGAAGGAGGGGATCGGGATCGCCGCGCTCCTCGACGCGGTCGCGGGCTACGCCCCCGCGCCCCTCGGGCGGGAGCACGCCACGGAGGACGGCAGCATCGTGACGACGGAGGACGGCCCGGTCGTCGCGCAGGTCTTCAAGACGACGGCCGACGCCTTCGTCGGGCGCCTCACCTTCCTGCGCGTCCTCTCCGGCACGCTGAGCGCCGACGCGCACCCCCTGAACGTGCAGCGCGGGGAGACGGAGCGCCTCGGCCACCTCTACATGCAGCGGGGCAAGGAGCAGATCGAGGTGCCCGCGCTCGTCGCCGGCGACATCGGCGTCGCCGCGAAGCTCCAGCACACCCTCACCGGGGACTCGCTCGTCGGCTCTCCGGCCGAGCCGGTGCGCGCCGCCGCCATCCCGTTCCCGGTCCCCGCCTACCGCACGGCCATCCAGCCGCGCACGAAGTCGGACGTCGACAAGCTCTCGACCGCCCTCGCGCGCATCCGCGAGCAGGATCCCACCATCCACGTGGAGCGGGACCCCGACACCGCCGAGCTCGTGATGCTCACCCTGGGCGACGCGCAGGTCGCCGACGTCTCCGACCGGCTCGCGCAGAACTTCGGCGTCGACGTCGAGATGGCGGTGCCGCGCGTCCCCTACCGGGAGACGATCAGCTCCCCGGCCCGCGCCGAGTACAAGCACAAGAAGCAGACCGGCGGCCACGGCCAGTACGGGCACGTGGTGATCCAGCTCGAGCCGCTCACGCGGGGCGACGGCTTCGAGTTCGCCCAGAAGGTCGTCGGCGGCAACGTGCCGCGCCAGTTCATCCCCGCCGTCGAGAAGGGGATCGCCGAGACCCTCCCCGACGGCCCGGTCGCCCACTCGCCGGTGGTCGACCTCAGGGTGACGCTGCTCGACGGCTCCTCGCACTCCGTCGACTCATCGGAGATGGCCTTCAAGATCGCCGCCTCCCAGGCCCTCAGGCAGGGGATCCTCGACGCGCGGCCCCAGCTGCTCGAGCCGATCGTGCGGCTCGTCATCCGCACGCCGAGCGACAATCTCGGCGACGTGATGAGCGATCTCAACGGGCGTCGGGCGCAGGTCCACGGCGTCGAGCCGGACGGGGTCTTCTCCGCCGTCACCGCCGAGGCGCCGCTCTCCGAGGTGCAGCGATACGCCGCGGACGTGCGGGCGCTGACCGGCGCGCGCGGCCGCTTCTCGCTGGAGTTCGCGCGCTACGCCGACGTCCCCGCCCACGTCCAGGAGCAGGTTCTCCGGGAGCTCGCCGCGGCGCAGGCCTAGGGGAGGGCGCCGCCCGGAGCGGCCGGGGCTCCTACGGGATCGGGTCGTCTCCGGCCCCGACGGCGGCCGCGTCTCCCGCGCCGGGGCGCCCCCAGAGCGTGCGGTGCTGCTCGCCGGTGAGGGCGCGCCTCAGCTCGCGCCTCTCGCGCAGGGCGAGCTCGTCGAGGCAGACCTCGGCGCGCTCCGTCACCGAAACGTCGCCGGTCGCGGAGAGGCGATCGAGGAGGCATCCCCAGACCCCGAGGCGGCGCACGGCCGCCACGCGGCGGGTCCAGAGGATCGTCGTGATGGAGTCAGGGCGCGGGAGCTGGGGCCGCAGGCGCCTCAGCGAGCGCAGCCGCTCGCCGGTGCTCGCCGCGATCGGGACCAGCCGCACCAGGGGAGGGACGCCCGCGGAGGTGCGCGTGTCGATGAGCAGGGTCGTGCGGAGCAGCGGGAAGTAGAGGCAGAGGACCTCGGCCTCGGCGATCGTCCCGGAGATGTGGTCGACGTCGACGTCGAACCCGCCATCGAGCATCTGCGGCCCCCGCCACCACACGCCGGATGCGCGCGTACCTTACCACCTCAGGCGTCGCGCCCCGCCCCGGCGACGATCCGCAGGAAGCGCCGCCGGCCCACCCGCAGCTCGTCGCCGGCGGCGAGCGGGCGCGTCGCCTCGGAGACGGGCGTCCCGTTCACGGAGACCGCGCCCTGCGCCACGAGCCGCTTCGCCTCGGCGCTGCTCGCGGCGAGCCCGGAGGCGACGAGCACGCGGTGGAGCGAGCGCGCCCCCGCCGGCGCCCCCCCGCCCAGCGCGTACTCGGGCATCTCGGAGGGGATCTCGCGGCGCTGGACGGTCGACTCGAAGTACTCCTGCGCCTCGTCGGCCGCCTGCTCCGGATGGAGCGAGGCGACGACGGCGTGCGCGAGCCGCTTCTTCGCCTCCATCGCGGGGAGCGCCCTGCTCTCGACGCGCCGCAGGATCGCCGCGACCTCCCGGGGCGAGAGCGGCGTCAGCAGCGTGAAGTAGTCGCCGATCACCGAGTCGGGGATAGACATCACCTTGCCGTAGATCTCGGCGGGAGGCTCGTCGACGCCGATGTAGTTGCCGGTCGTCTTCGACATCTTGAGGCGGCCGTCGGTCCCCACGAGGATCGGCACCGTCAGCACGACCTGCGGCCTCTGCCCGAACTCGCGCTGCAGCGTCCGGCCCGCCATCAGGTTGAAGAGCTGCTCCGACCCGCCGACCTGGACGTCGGTCTCAAGGGCGACGGCGTCGTAGGCCTGCAGGATCGCGTAGAGGAGCTCCGAGAGGTGGATCGGATCGTGGCGCTCCCACCGCCGCGCGAAGTTCTCGCGGTCGAGGAACTGCGCGACCGTGAAGTGCGAGCAGAGCCGGAGCACCTCCTCGAAGCGCAGGTCGGCGAGCCACTCGACGTTCTCGCGCACCGTCGTGCGCTCCCCGTCGAGGATGCGGAAGGCCTGCGCGAGGTAGGTGTCGGCGTTGGCGCGCACCTGCTCGGCGCTCAGCATCGGGCGATGCCTGTCCTTGTCCGAGGGGTCGCCTCCGGCGAGGGCGGTGAAGGTCCCGACGAGGAAGGTGACGTCGTGTCCCAGGTCCTGGAACTGGCGCAGCTTGCGCATCGTCAGCGTGTGGCCGAGCGTCAGGTCGACGGCGGTCGGGTCGTAGCCGCAGTAGACGCGGAGCGGCCGATCCTCCTCGAGCCGGTCGCGAAGCTCGGCCTCCATCACCCGCCGCGTCTGCTCGTCGCCGAACTCCGTCCCGCGCAGCAGCACGTCGAGCTGCTCCTCGACCGGGGCCATGCGCCGGCTCACGCCGGCACCCTCGAGGAGAGGTAGCGGCGGCTCTCGGCGACATCCTGCGTGATCTGCGCTACCAGGCCGTCGGGACCGGGGAAGCGCCGCTCCTCCCGCAGCCGGTGCAGGAGGTCGATGGAGGCGTGCTCCCCGTAGAGGTCGCCCGAGAAGTCGAGGAGGTGCGTCTCGACCTGCCGGCTGGTCCCGTCGAAGGTGGGCCGGACCCCGATGTTCGTGACGGCGTCGTGGTGCGCCCCGCCGACGGCCGCCCGGCAGACGTAGACGCCGTTGGGCGGCAGCGCGCGGTCGGGGCCGACGCCGATGTTCAGCGTCGGAAACCCGATCCGGCGCCCGCGCTCGTCGCCGCGCAGCACGGGGCCGCGCAGCGAGTAGGGGCGCCCGAGCAGCCGCGCGACCTCCTCCATCTCCCCCGCGGCCAGCGCCTGGCGGATGCGCGTGGAGGAGACCTTGCTCCCGTCGTCGTCGACGAGCCCGACGGTGAGGACCTCGATGCCGAGCGGCGCGGCGAGCTCAGCCAGTCGCTCCGCCGTCCCCTCGCGCCCGCGGCCCAGCGCGAAGTCGCCTCCCACGACCACCAGCCGGACGCGCGCCTCCTCCGCGAGCAGCCGCACGAACTCCCCGGCGCTGACCTGCGCCAGCTCCGAGGTGAAGCTCACCACCGTCACGAACTCGGCCCCGAGCTCGCCGAGCAGCTCCACCCGGCGCTCGAGCGACTCGAGGTAGGCGAGCGGGATGTCGGGCCGCAGCACCGAGATCGGGCTCGGGTGGAAGGTCACCACCCCGGGCGACAGCCCCCGCGATCCCGCCTCGCGGCGCAGCCGGTCGACGAGCGCGCCGTGACCGCGGTGGACGCCGTCGAAGACGCCCAACGTGATCGCGCTCTCGCCGGGGGGGAACCCGCGGCGCAATTCCTCGCGGATCAGCAGCACGGGCGGTGGGCATCCCTTCACGAGCGACCGGGACCGGTGGACGGGGCGATCGTAGCACCGCCCGCGCGGGGCGGCACGGGTCTACTGGTCGGGGAGATCGAGCCCGAGCTGCGCGGGCACGGGCGGCAGGGCGCCGACGCGCCGCTCGATCTCGATGTCGCCGAAGGGGGTGCTCTGCACCGCCTCGACGAACCCCGCCTTGATCAGCTCCAGCACGGCGAGGAAGTCGACGACGACCTCCATGCGGGACCGCGCCCCCTCCAGCAGGCGCCGGAACGAGAGGCGGCGATCCTCCTCCAGCCGCGCGACGAGCATCTCGATGCGGTCGCGCAGGCGGACGCGCGCCCGGGCGACGGGAGGGGCCTGGGATGCCTGCTCGGCGGCGAAGCGCGCGAGCACCTCGCGGAAGGTCGCCGCGAGCGCCTCCGTCCCGACGCCGTCGAGGCCGCTCCCCGGCGGCCGCTCCGCGGGCGGGGCCTCGCGGCGGTAGGAGCGCCCCGCGTCGCCCCGCGTCCGGAGCTCGACGGCGAGATCCCGGTATCGCCTGTACTCGCGGAGCGCGGCGACGAGCGCCTCCGCGTCCTCCTCCTCCGCGTCCTCCTCCTCCTCCGGGGGCCGGGGGAGGAGCGCGCGGGACTTCAGCAGCAGCAGCCGGGCCCCGATCGCGATGAACTCGGCGAGGCGCGCGACGTCGATGCGATCTCCCGCCCGCAGATGTGCGAGGTACTGCTCGGTGACCTCGAGCAGCGAGACGGTCGTGACGTCGAGCTCGCGACGCTCGATGAGGTGCAGCAGCAGGTCGAGCGGTCCCTCGAAGGCGGGGAGACTGAGCGCGAACTGGTCCGCGCCCGCGCCGGCCGCCTCCTCCGCCCTCACACGGGCGCCCCGCTCATCGGGGCATCGCCGCGGGGAGCGGGCGGAGCGGCCGCCCGACGGCCTCCGCGACGCCGCGGGCGCGCTGCATCAGCCCGTCGAAGTTCTCCGGGGTCAGGGACTGCGCCCCGTCGGAGAGCGCGTGATCGGGGCTCCTGTGCACCTCCACCATCACGCCGTCCGCCCCCGCGGCCAGCGCCGCAAGCGTCATCGGCTCGACGAGGTACCACTTCCCCGTTCCGTGCGAGGGATCGGCGAGGACGGGGAGGTGGGAGAGCCGCTTCACCATCGCGACGGCGTTGAGGTCGAGCGTGTTGCGGGTCGCGACCTCGAAGGTCCGTATGCCCCTCTCGCAGAGGATCACCTCCGAGTTTCCCTGGGCGAGGATGTACTCGGCGCCGAGCAGCCACTCCTCGATCGTCCCCGAGAGCCCGCGCTTGAGCATGACCGGCTTCCCGGCCCGGCCCACCTCGTCCAGGAGGGAGAAGTTCTGCGCGTTGCGCGCGCCGATCTGCAGCACGTCGGCGTACTCCGCGACCGCCTCCACGTCCCGCTCGGAGAGGAGCTCGGTGATGACCGGCATGGAGAGCTCGGCGCCGGCGGCGGCCAGCAGCTGCAGGCCCTCGAGCCCCAGCCCGCGGAAGGAGTAGGGCGAGGTGCGGGGCTTGAAGGCGCCTCCCCGCAGGATGTGCGCGCCCGACCGCCGCACGGCCCGCGCCGACTCGAAGAACTGCTCCTCGCTCTCGATGGAGCACGGGCCGGCGATCACCACGGTCTCGCCGCCCCCGACCCGGAGACCGTGCGGAAGCTCCACCACGGTGTCCTCGGGATGGGTCTCCCGCGAGGCGAGCTTGTACGGCTTCGAGATCGGCACGACGTCGTCGACGCCCTCCATCGTCGCGAACTCGTCCCGCAGCTCGGGGTAGACCTGCCCCAGGACCGCGATCACCGTGCGCTCGACGCCGACGATCGGGCGCTCGCTGAGCCCGAGCTCGCGGATCCGGCTCACGACGGCCTCCCGCTGCTCGGGCTCGTGTCCGATCTGCATGACGACGATCACGGCGCACCCTCCCCGGGCCCGGGCTCCGGCCTGGCCGCAAGATCGGGTCGGAGCGCCTGCGCTCCCCTCAGGTAGACGTGCTCCATCTCGTCCGCGGTGCGGTCCGTGTTGACGTGGACGAGGATGCGCACGCACTGCGGCAGGCTGCCCGGCACGCTCATCTCGTGCATGCAGAGCAGCGCGACGTCGGCCCAGCCGGCCTCGCGGGCGGCGACCGCGGGGAACTCCGCGTTCAGGTCGGGGGTGGTGCTGAAGAGGATGGAGGCGACGTCCTCGCGCCGGACGCCGTTGGCGCGCACCAGGCAGTCGAGCAGCTCGGAGGTCGCCGCGAGAATCGCCTCGCGGGAGTTCGTCTCCGCCGTTGTGGCGCCCCGGATACCGCGGACCGGCATGACGCGTGCGCTCCCATCCCGCCTGCACCCGCGGTGCCGCCCCGGCGGAGCCGGGAGGCGAGCGGTGCGCCGCCGCGGGGGTCCCGCTCAGTCCGCGTCCGGCGCGGCCGGCTCGCGGCCGGCGATCCCCCTCACGAACTCCCGGACCCGCTCGGCCCGGCGCTCCCGCGGTGCCTCGCGGACGGCCTGGACGAACGCGCTCCCCACGGCCGCGCCGTCCGCGATGCGGCCCACCTCCCGAACGTGCCGCGCCTCCGAGATGCCGAAGCCGACGACGAGCGGGAGATCGGTCCGCGCCCGCACCCGCCCGATCAGCTCGGGAAGCGCGGGAGGGAGCTCCGCTCGCGAGCCGGTCACGCCGGCGACGCTCACGCAGTAGATGAACCCGCTTGCGGCCTCCGCGACCCGAGCGATCCGTTCGTCGGTCGAGGTCGGCGCCAGCAGGTACACCACGTGCATGCCGGCTGCCCGGACCAGCGACTGGAACCCCGCGGCCTCCTCCGGGGGGAGGTCGACCACGATCAGCCCGTCGATGCCGGCCTCGGCAGCGTCCCGCACGAACCTGCGCGCCCCGTAGGCGAGCAGGGGGTTGAAGTATCCCATGATCAGGAACGGCACGCGAACGCCCTCGGCGCGCAGCTCCCGGGTGATGGCGAAGAGACGCTCAAGGGTCGCGCCGTTGGCGATCGCCTCCTCGTAGGCCCGCTGGTTGGTCACGCCGTCGGCGAGCGGGTCGCTGAACGGGAAGCCGAGCTCGACGGCGTCGGCGCCGCCCTCGACCGCCGCGCGCACGATCTCCGGCGTGGCGTCGCGCTCCGGCCAGCAGACGGGAAGGAACGGGAGCAGCGCCGGCCGCCCCTCGGCACGCGCCCCCGCGAAGGCGCGCTCCAGCCGGTCCCCGCCCGCGGCCGCGCTCACGAGCCGGCCCCGGCGACGTGGAGGCCGAAGGCGACCGAGTTGAAGGCCGCGTGCGCCCCGATGGATGTCCAGAGGGAGCCCGACCGCTCGACGGCCCACGCGAAGAGCACCCCGATCGCCGCGAAGGGGACGAGCACGCCGATGTTGAGATGGAAGAGCCCGAAGAGGATGCCGGAGAGGAGGAGCGCGGGGACGAGCCGCGAGCGGCTCCGCAGTCCCCCGTAGAGCAGCCCCCGGAAGAAGAGCTCCTCTCCCACGGGCGCCGCGGCGACGACGGCGAACGCCGCGACGAGCACCGCGGCCGCCCCGGCGTCGGCGGCGACGGGCGGCGGGTTCCCCTCCCGCAGCACCGCGACGTCGAGCCCGAGGGCCTCGAGCAGCAGCAGGAGCCCCCCGTAGAGGGCGAGCACGGCGTACGCGCCGAGCCAGGCGACGAGCACGAAGCCCCAGCGCGCGGGGCGGCGGAACCCCAGATCGCCGAGCGCGATGCCGCGGCGGGCGGCGAGGCCGAGCACGATCCCGGCCATGGCGGCGTTGATGCCGATGGCGGCACCCACGCTCCACTCCTCTCCGCCGTCCGACGGGGCGCCGAGGGCCACGAGCAGCGCGACGGCGAGCGCCAGCGCCAGCAGGAGGGCGCCCACGCCCGCGGCGAGGTCGGAGAACCGCCACGGCAGCCCCGCGCCGCCGGGCGGGGCCGGCGCGGCGGCGGGGACGGGGGAGCGGTCGGCGCGCACGGGACTAGAGCGTCACGCCGAGGGCGTCGGCGACGGTGCCCATGTCCTTGTCGCCGCGCCCCGAGAGATTCAGCAGCACGATGTCGTCCGGGCCGAGCTCCTCGGCCAGCGTCGGCAGGTAGGCGAGCGCGTGCGCCGGCTCGAGCGCGGGGATGATCCCCTCGCTCCGGCAGAGCAGCTCGAAGCCGGCCAGCGCCTCGCGGTCGGTCACCGAGACGTACTCCGCGCGCTCCGCCAGCTTGAGCCAGGCGTGCTCCGGCCCCACCCCCGGGTAGTCGAGGCCCGCCGAGATCGAGTGCGCCTCCACGATCTGGCCGTTGGGGTCCTGCAGGACGTAGGAGCGGGCGCCGTGCAGCACCCCGGGCGCCCCCGCCGAGAGCGTCGCCGCGTGGCGCCCGTCGAGCCCCTCGCCCGCCGCCTCCACGCCGACGAGGCGCACGGGGTCGTCCCGGAAGGCGTGGAAGAGCCCGATGGCGTTGGAGCCTCCGCCGACGCAGGCGACGGCGACCGTGGGCAGGCGGCCCTCTACCTCGAGCAGCTGCGCCCTCGCCTCGCGCCCGATCACGGCCTGGTAGTCGCGCACCATCTCCGGGTAGGGATGCGGTCCCACGACGCTCCCCAACAGGTAGTGGGTGCTCGCAACGTTGGTCACCCAGTCGCGGATCGCCTCGTTGATCGCGTCCTTGAGCGTGCGCGAGCCGGCCTCCACGGGACGGACCTCGGCGCCGAGGAGCTTCATCCGGAAGACGTTGAGCGACTGCCTGCGCACGTCCTCCGCGCCCATGTAGACGACGCACTCCAGGTCGAGCAGCGCGCAGGCGGTGGCGGTGGCGACGCCGTGCTGGCCGGCACCGGTCTCAGCGACGATGCGGCGCTTCCCCATCCCGCGCGCCAGCAACGCCTGGCCGAGCACGGCGTTGATCTTGTGCGCCCCGGTGTGCAGCAGGTCCTCGCGCTTGAGGTAGATGCGCGGCCCGAGCGCCTCGGTGAGATTCGACGCGCGGGTCAGGGGCGTGGGGCGCCCGGCGTAGCTCGCGAGGAGATCGTCCAGCTCCTGCCGGAAGGAGGCGTCGGCCGCCGCGCGCCGGTACGCCGACTCGAGTTCGGCGATGGCCGGCATCAGCGTCTCGGGTATGTACCGCCCCCCGAAGTCGCCGAAACGCCCCTCCGCGTCCGGCAGCGCCGCGCCGTGCCCGCTCACGCCGGCGCCCCCGCGCTCCTCGCCGCCCGGACGAAGGCGCGGACCAGGTCGCCGTCCCTGCGGCCCTCGCGCTCCACGCCCGAGGCGACGTCGACCGCCCACGGCCGGACGGTCGCCACCGCCTCGCCGACGTTGTCGGGAGTGAGACCGCCCGCGAGGAATATCGGCAGGCGCGCGGAGACCGAGCGGGCCACCTCCCAGTCGAAGGCCCGGCCGCTTCCGCCGCGGTAGGGGCCGTGCGCGGAGTCGAGCATCAGCCCCACGGCGAAGCCCGGCTCGACGGCCGCCATCGGGTCGGCGGGGGGGCCGTCGGGCGGGACGTGCACGACCCGGATCGCCTGGCGCGTCAGGAGCAGGCAGTCCGCCCAGCTCCCGTCGCCGGCGAACTGCACGAGATCGACCCCGGCCTCCTCGGCGATCGCGTTCACCTCCTCGGGCCCCTGATCGGCGAAGACGCCGACGGTGAGGGGTCGCTTCGACTCGAGGTAGGACTCCAGGAGCTGCGCCCCGTGGCGGAACCAGGCCTCCGGCTCCCCGCGCACGTGCGAGCGCGCCGGGGGCGGGATCGCGAGCGGGCGCTCGGCGAGGGGAGCTCCGAGCGCGCGGACCATCGCGCTCGCCTGCTGGGCGTCGACGCGGCGCTCCGAGCGCGCGAAGATCATGCCGACGAAGTCGGCTCCCGCCTCCGCCGCCCCGAGCACGTCGTCGGGCGTCCTGTTGCCGCAGATCTTGACGAGGCTCACGGCGGCGCGACGCCGGCGGCGCGGGGGGAGTCGAGGAGCATCAGCTCGCGCGCCGCGGCGGCGACGCCGTCCTCGCCCGCCCGCACGAGCGCCTCCCCGACCAGGAGCGCCCGCGCCCCCGCCCGGTGCATGCGTCCGGCATCGGCGGCGGCGCGGATGCCGGACTCGGCGACGAGCACGACGCCGCGCGGGAGGAGCGGCGCCAGCCGCTCCGTCGTCGCCAGGTCCTCCTCGAAGCTCCTGAGGTCGCGGTTGTTCACGCCGACCGCGCGCGCGCCGGCGTCGACCGCCGCGCGGATCTCCTCCTCGTCGTGCACCTCCACCAGGGGCTCCATCCCGAGATCCCGCGCGCCCGCTACGAGCTCCGCGAGCGCCGCGGGCTCGAGCATCATCGCGATCAGGAGCGCGGCGTCGGCGCCGTGGGCCCGGGCCTCGCGCAGCTGGTAGCGGTCGAAGATGAACTCCTTGCGCAGCAGCGCCGGGCGTCCCGGATCGTCGCCGAACGCCCCCCGCGCGGCGCGCAGATCGGCGATCGATCCCCGGAAGAAGCTCTCCTCGGTGAGCACCGAGACGCAGGCCGCGCCGGCGTCCCGGTAGGCCCGCGCCCTCTCCGCGGCGTCGAGCCGCTCGTCGAAGACCCCCTTCGACGGCGACGCCCTCTTGATCTCGGCGATCAGCTGCAGGCGCGCGCCCTCGGGCGTGCGGGGCGTTCCGGACTCAAGCCGCGCGCAGAAGTCGACCTGCCGGCCCGGGAGGAGCGCGGCGAGCGCGGAGAGCTGCGACTCCGGCTGCTCGCGGCGCCGGAGGGCGAGGCGCTCGCGCACGCCGGCCACGATGCGGTCGAGCACGGTGCCGGTGCGCCTCAGCGGCTCGGCCATCGCCTCACCTCCCGCCGGCGGCGAGCCGGCGGGTCGCCTCGACGAAGGAGCCGACCCGCGCCGCCGCGTCGCCGCTCTCGATCGCCTCCCGCGCCTGCTCGGCCCCCTGCCGGAGCGATGAGGCGAGCCCCGCGACGTAGAGGCCGGCGGCGGCGTTGGCGACGACGAAGTCGCGCACGGCCGGGGGCCCGTCGCCGGCGAAGACCGACCTCAGCAGCGCGGCGTTCTCCTCCGGGGTGCCGCCGGAGACCGCCTCGAGCGCGTGGAGGGGAAGCCCGAGATCGGCCGGGACCAGCGAGCGGCGCGAGACCTCCTCGCCCCGGACCTCGAAGACGGTGGTCGGCCCGGCGATGGAGATCTCGTCCAGACCCTCCTCGCCCGAGACCACGAGCGCGTGCCGGACGCCGAGCCGCGCGAGGGCCAGCGCGAGCTTCTCGCCGATCTCACCGCTCGGGACGCCGAGCACCCGGGCTGCGGCGCCGGCCGGGTTGGTGAGCGGGCCGAGTATGTTGAAGACCGTGCGGACCCCCAGCTCGCGCCGGGGCCCGGCGGCGTGCCGCATCGCGGGGTGGTAGGCCTGCGCGAACATGAAGCCGACGCCGGTTCGCTCGATGCACGCGGCGACGGCCTCGGGCTCGAGCGAGAGCTCCGCGCCGAGCGCCTCGAGCAGGTCGGCCGAGCCCGAGCGGGAGGTCGCCGCCCGGTTCCCGTGCTTGGCGACGAGGGCCCCGGCGCCGGCCGCCACGAAGGCCGCGGCGGTGGAGACGTTGAAGCTCTTCATCCCCGAGCCGCCGGTGCCGCAGGTGTCGAGCAGCGGGCCCCGGTCTACCTCGACGGGGCGGACGTGCGCCCGCATCACGCGCGCCATGCCGACGATCTCGTCGACCGACTCGCCCTTCAGGCGGAGGGCGACGAGGAAGGCCCCCAGCTGCGCGGGGGTCGCCTCCCCCTCCATGATCTCGCGCATGGCGGCCTGCGCCTCGGCCTCGCCGAGGTCGCGCCGCTCGTCGACGAGGGCGGCGATCGCCCCGCGGATCCCGGCGCCGCCGGCCATCACGCCTCCCCGCGGCCGGGCGCGGCGCCGCCCGGGGCGGCCGGCATCTCCAGGAAGTTCCGCAGCAGGGCGTGTCCCGCCTCGGTGGCGATCGACTCGGGATGGAACTGCACCCCCGCTATGGGGAGCGAGCGGTGACGGAGGGCCATGATCACCCCGCTCTCGGCCCGGGCCGTCACCTCGAGCTCGGTGGGGAGCGAGTCGGGCTCGACGGCGAGCGAATGATAGCGAATCGCCTCGAGCGGCTCCGGCAGGCCGGCGAAGAGGCCCCGCCCGTCGTGCGTGACCTGCGAGGTCTTGCCGTGGAGGATCTCGCCGGCCTGCCGGACGACGCCCCCGAAGGCCTGCGCGATGCACTGGTGGCCCAGGCAGACCCCGAGCAGCGGGATCGGCCGCTCGCCGGCGGCGACCGCGCGCACCAGCCCCACCGAGATCCCCGCCTCGTCGGGCGTGCACGGCCCCGGCGAGATCACGATCCTCTCGGGCCCGAGCGCGAGCGCCTCCTCCACGGTGATCTCGTCGTGGCGGTGCACGGCGATCTCCGCCCCGAGCTCCCCGAGGTACTGGAAGAGGTTGAAGGTGAACGAGTCGTAGTTGTCTATCAGTAGCAGCACGGATCATCCCCCGCCCCGGCGGCGCGGCTCTCCGCCGCGCTCTCCCCGCCGCCCCCGGGCCGCCCCAGCACCTGAGCCTGCTCGCGGTCGTGGGCCGCGATCGTCGCGAGGCGGCTGGAGATGGTCACGGCGCCCCGCTCCGGGTGGAGACCGTAGGCGGAGAGCTCCGTCTCATCCAGGCCCGAGAGCCACGCCTCGGTCTCCGCGCGCACGCGCAGGAGCCGGGCACGCGCCGCCGCCTCCCCGGGGCGGCCCCGCGAGCGCTGCTCCGCCTCCCACTGGCCGGCGTTGAAGGGGCGCCACGCGTGGCCGGGCACCTCCAGCAGCCGGCGCGCCTCCGCGGCGAGGTAGGCCTCGGCGCTCCCGGCCAGGGCGAGCAGGTCCACGGGCGTCCACGACCCCCCGGCGGGCCTCTCGCGAGCGCTCGCGGGGAGCGCGTCGAAGGCCGCGAGGAGCTCCTCGCGCGCGGCGGCGAGCTCCCCCAGGAGCTCCTCCCCCGAGCGCGGGCCGGCGGGGCCGTCCCCGCCGGCGCCGGCGGCCCGGGGGGCGCCCAGCTCGCCCGCGAGCCACGCGCGCAGCTCCTCGGGGAGCGCCTCGAGCTCGCCCCGACCTCCGCCGGCCTCCCCGGAGAGGGCGGATGCCCCGATCCACGCCGCGTCCTGGTAGCGGCGGCGATCGAACCGCGGCTCCCCCGTCCAGTCGCGGCAGACGAAGGCGTTCGCCACCACCCTCGTCCCCTCCGCTCCCACCAGGTAGAGCGTCTCGGAGAACTCGCAGGGACCCGGCTCGATGTGCACGCGATCCCGCACGGCGCGCTCCAGCGCCTCCTCGACCGTCTCGTGGGGGGCGACGGGCTCCATCGGGAGCGACCAGCTGCCGGCGAAGGCGCCGTCGTCGTCGCGGTGGCGCACCAGCAGGACGCGGCCGTCGCCGCGGACGAGCAGGGCGGCGGCGGCGACGTCGGGGGCGGCGGTCGTCACGGCCCGCCCCTAGTAGCCGAGGCTGCCGGGGATGACGCGGGCCGCCCGCTCCTCCGCGTCGTCGATGGCGGCGATCAGCGCGCGCGCCTTGTGCTCGGTCTCCTCGAACTCGCGCTCCGGCACGGAGTCGTAGACGAGGCCGCCTCCCGCCTGGACGTGCGCCACGCCGTCCCGCATCAGGACCGTCCGGATGGTGATGCAGGTCTCGACGTTGCCCGACATGTCGAAGAAGCCGACGGCGCCGGCGTAGGGGCCGCGCCGGTCGGGCTCGAGCTCGGTGATGATCTCCATGGCGCGGATCTTCGGCGCCCCGGAGACCGTCCCCGCGGGGAAGGAGGCCCGGAGCGCGTCGTAGGGGGAGAGCCCCTCCCGCAGCCGCCCCTCGACGTGCGACACCATGTGGATCACGTGCGAGTAGTGCTCGAGATCGAAGCGCTGCGTGACCCGGACGCTCCCCACCTCGGCGACCCGGCCCACGTCGTTCCTCGCGAGGTCGAGCAGCATGACGTGCTCGGCGCGCTCCTTCGGGTCGGCGAGCAGCTCCTCGCCGAGACGGGCGTCCTCGCTCGCGCTCGCGCCGCGCCGGCGCGTCCCGGCGATCGGGTGGTTCTCGACGCGGCCGTCCTCGATCTTCACCAGGAGCTCCGGCGACGCCCCCACCAGGTAGGCGTCGTCGAAGCGGAGGAAGTACATGTAGGGCGAGGGGTTGATGGCGCGGAGCGACCGGTAGACCTCGAAGGGCTGCGCCCCCGTCCGCCGCGAGAAGCGCTGCGAGAGCACCACCTGGATCGCGTCGCCCGCCTCGATGTACTCGCGCGTGCGCCTGACGGCCGCGAGATAGTCGGCGCGCTCCCAGTTCGACACGGCGGCCTCGCCCGTCGTCCCGACCAGCGGGGTGTAGGGGAGCGACGAGAGCGGCTGCGCCAGGCGGCCGACCAGCTCGTCGATGCGCGCCTGCGCCGCCCGGTAGGCCTCCTCGACGTCCCCGTCGAGGCGCACGTGCGCCACCACCTTCATCGTGTGGAGGAGGTGATCGAAGACGACCAGGGTGTCGCAGAACATCAGCCACGACTCCGGCACGCCGAGCGCGTCGCACTCCGGCGACGGGACGCGGGGCTCGAAGTGGGAGACGGCCTCGTACCCGATGTAGCCGACCGCGCCGCCGTGGAAGCGGGGAAGCCCCGGCACGCGCACGGCCCGCCAGCCGGAGAGCTCCTCCTCGATGACGCGGAGGGGGTCGCCGTCCTCCCGCTCGCACCTGAGGACGCGGTACGGATCGGTCCCGATGAAGGAGTAGCGCCCCACGCGCTCTCCGCCGTCGGCCGACTCCAGCAGGAACGAGTAGGGGCCCCGCGCCAGCTTCACGTAGGCGGAGACCGGCGTCTCGAGGTCCGCCCGCACCTCGCGGAAGACGGGGACCACCGTCTCCCCGGCGGGTCGCCGCTCGGCCGCGAACCGCCTCACCTCGTCGAGCGCCGGGATATGCTCGGTCACGGCTGCTTCCCCGGGGGCGGCCTGCGGAGCGCCGGCCGCGGCCGGTCCTCCTCATAGAGAAGGACCATCGCCCCGCGATGGTCCCCGGCACGGCGTGACCCGGTCCCGCCCGCTCTCAGGCGCGCCGGGCGGGTGCCGAGCGGCCGTCTCATCGAGGCTACGGCCGGGCGCGGAGTAGTGTCAACGCGAGCCGGCGGGCCGGCTGCGGTCGGCGGCGGCCGGCCCTACGGGTCGAGCGCCGGCCGGTCCGGGCGGCTCCGCTCCCGCTCGATGATCGCGAGCAGCCCGTCGACCGTCGCGTCGAGATCCCCCTCCACGTTCCGCAGCACGTGGTCGAAGTGCTCGCGGCGGCCGTCCTCCGCCTCCGCCGCCCGGAGCCGGCGGTCGATCTCCTCCTCCGCCTCGCCGCGTGCGCGCAGCCGCTCCTCGAGGCGCCCGGGGGAGTCGGGCTCGAGGTAGACGAGGAGCGCCCCCGGAAGGCGCGCCCGGAGCGTCGCCGCACCCTGCACGTCGACGCGCACGATGGCGTCGGCGCCCTCCAGGGCGCGGCGGAGCTCCGAGCGCGGGACGCCGTAGAGGCGTCCGTAGACGCGGGCGTGCTCGAGGAGCTCGCCGGCGTCGATGCGGCGCTCGAACTCCTCCTCGCTCACGAAGATGTAGTCCCGGCCGTCCCGCTCGCCGGGCCGGGGCGCGCGCGTCGTCATCGTGACCGGCACCCGGAAGCCGTCGCGCCGCTCCCTGAGCCGGGCGATGACGGAGTCCTTCCCCGTCCCGGAGGGGCCCGAGAGCACGACGAGGAGCCGCCGCCGCCCCGCGCCGTCGCCGCCCGGCGGGGGGCTCTTCACCCGGTCGCGCCCGGCTCCCGCGCCTGGGCGACGCGCCCGGCGAAGGTCTCGGGGGTGATCGGGATCAGCGCGACCCAGTCGTCGTCCAGCACGAGCACGGCCTTGGTGCGCCGCCCGCTCGTCAGGTCGACGGCGCGGCGTCGCTCCTTCCCGTGCTGCACCATGCGCTTCACGGGCGCGGAGCCCGGAGAGGCCACGGCCAGCACGCGGTCGAGCGCGACGTAGCTGTCGAACCCGACGTGGATGAGCTCGGTGCGCATCGCCCGCCCCTCGGCTCCCGCCGGCGCCTCACCTCCGGGGTCGGGGGGCGTGCCTACGGCGTCTCCCGGCCGGCGCGCGGTCCACCGCGCAGGCGCTCGAGCTCCGACCAGAAGCGAGGATACGACACCGCTACCGCCCCCGCCCCCTCGACGACGGTCTCGCCCGCCGCCAGGAGGCCGGCGACGGCGGCGACCATCGCGAGGCGGTGATCGCCGCGCGCGTCGACGCGGGCGCCGCGGAGGGTCGCCCCTCCGGCGATCGCCATGCCGTCCGGCCGCTCCTCGACCTCCGCCCCGAACGCCCGGAGCATGCCCGCCGTCTCGGCGATGCGATCGCTCTCCTTCACGCGGAGCTCCGCCGCATCGGCGATCACCGTCTCGCCCGAGGCGAGCGCCCCGGCGAGGGCCACCAGCGGCAGCTCGTCGATGGCGCGCAGCGCCAGCTCGCCGTCGACGCGCATGCCGGCGAGCTGCGAGCTCTCGACGTGGAGGTCCGCTACCGGCTCGCCGCCTACCCGGCGCTCCTCCAGCCGCTCGACGGTCGCGCCCATCCCCTGCAGGACGTCCAGGATGCCGCTGCGCGTCTCGTTGACGCCGACGCCGGCGAGGGTCAGCTCCGCGTCGGGATGGAGCGCGGCCGCCGCCAGCCAGAACGCCGCCGCGCTCAGGTCGCCGGGCACCCGCACGTCGGCGGGCTCGAGATCGCCCTCGGGCGGCGAGAGCGTCACCGCGACGCCGCCGCCCTCGACCGGCTCGCGCGCGATGCCCGCGCCGCGGGCGGCGAGCATGCGCTCGGTGTGATCGCGCGTCGCCTGCGGCTCGACCACGGTGGTCGGCCCGTCCGCCGCGAGCGCGGCGAGCAGGAGCGCCGACTTCACCTGCGCCGAGGCGACGGGCGTCTCGACGCGCCGTCCCCCCGGGAGCGCGCCGCCCCGCACGACCAGCGGGGCCCGGGTGCCGCCGGCGCTCGCCGTGACGTCGGCGCCCAGCTCGCGCAGGGGGCCGACGACGCGCGCCATGGGACGCCGGCGCAGGGAGGCGTCGCCCGTCAGCACGGCGAGGCCGGGCAGCCCGGAGAGGAGGCCGCTCAGGAGGCGGATCGTCGTTCCGGAGTTCTCGCAGTCGAGGACGTCTGCGGGCTCGGCGAGCCCTGAGCGCCCGCTCCCGCGCACCAGCAGCGCGCCCCCCTCGGCTCCCGGGCCGGCGATCTCCTCGACCTCGGCGCCGAGCGCGCGGAGACAGGAGAGGGTCGCGCGGGTGTCCGCGGCGTCGAGGAAGCGCTCGATGCGCGAGGCGCCGCCCGAGAGCGCCCCGAGCATGAGGGCGCGGTGCGTGATCGACTTGTCGCCCGGCACGGAGACGGTGCCCCGGAGGCGAGCCGCCGGCCGGACGGTGCGGCTCTCGCTCATCCGATCACGCCTCCCGGACCCCCGGCGGGAGCGCGGCTCACCGCCGGCGGCGGCCGTCCCGGTCGCCGTCGCGTCCCTGGCCCTCGCGCCACTCGCGCATCTTGTCGGTGAGCGCCCCGCCGAGCAGCAGGTCGAAGGCCGACATCGAGGGGATGTCGCTCTGCGACGGCGTCCAGGCGTCGCGCCCCACCTCGCCGGAGGCGAGGCGCGCGTAGTCGAGGTTCGCCTCGCCGAGCGCGCGGAAGAGGGCCTCGCCCCCCTCCTCGTCGAGCAGGCCGTCGCGGAAGCGCGCGAGGGCCTCGCCGTAGCGCCCGAGCCAGTGGGCCACCTGCTCGCGGTTCGTCGCGAGGATGTCGTAGGCCATCGAGGTGTCGCTCTGCGCGAGACGGGTGGCGCCGAGGAAGCCGGTCGAGGCGAGCATCGACATCTCCGGCCAGGCCTCGGAGCCGCGCACCAGCGTGAAGAGCGCGACCGCGGCCGCGAGCGGCAGGTGCGAGACGGCGGCGACGTACGCGTCGTGCTCCTCCGCGTCCATGAACATCGGCTCGGCGCCCATCGTGTTGATGAGGCTGGTGACGGTCTCGACGGCGCCGCCCGGCGCGCTCCGCGCGGGGACCATCACCCAGCGCGCCCCCTCGAAGAGGGCCCCGTCGGCCGCGGCGGGGCCGGAGTCCGTGCGACCCGCCATGGGGTGGCCGCCGACGAAGGAGACGGAGGCGGGCAGCGACTCCTCCGCCCATGCCATCACGTCGGCCTTGGTGGAGCCGGTGTCGGTGACGACCGCGTTCTGGGCGATGCGGCCGCCGGCCGCCTCGGCGCCGACCTCCTCGAGCAGGGCCCGCAGCGCGAGCACGGGGGCCGCCAGCACGACGAGCCACGCCCCCTCGACCGCCTCGGGGACGCTCGCCGCGACCTCGGCCACCGCCCCCCGCTCGCGGGCCGCGGCGGCATGCTCCGGATCGCGGTCCCAGCCCACCACCGAAAGCCCGTCGGTGCGGCCGTGGCTGTGAAGCCGGAGGCCGATCGAGGTGCCGATCAGCCCGGTGCCCAGAATCGCGACGCGCGGCATCGGTCCCCCCTGATCCCCCGCGACGCACGGCAGAGCGGCGGGCCGCCGATCGTAGCACGCGGCCGGCGCGCACCCGCGCGGCGGCGGTCAGGATCTGCCGTCGGCCTCCATCAGCGCCCGCAGGTCGGGATCGCGCGCCGCGTCCTCAGGGGTGAGGTGCCGCTCGACGAGGTCGACGACGCGCGGCGCGCTCCCCGCCTCGCGCAGCAGGGCGCCGCCGAGCCGCGGGTGATGCCGGAGCCTCCAGAGCGCGCCCCGGGCGCCGCCGCCGGGGCGGCAGAGGCGGTCGAGCGGGGCGCCCGGGAGGGCGCCGAGCAGGACGTAGGCGACCCGGTGCCAGAGGGCGAGCTCCCCCTTGCCGACGTCGTGCAGCAGCGCGGCGACGCGCAGCTCGCGGCCGGCGCCGGCGCCGCCCCCGGGGTGGGGCCCTGCGCGCTCGAGCGAGCGGAGCGTCCGCACGGCGTGGCCCTGGTCGCGCGGCTCCATCGCCTCGAAGAGCGCGAGCTCCGCCGGCGAGAGCAGCGAGAGCACGAGCTCCCGGTCCGGCGGCGCGATCCCGGAGCGGAACCCCCACAGCACCTGGCGCACGCGGTAGGCGGCCCGGAGGGGGGCGCGGCGCAGCCCCGGCACCCCCGCTACCCGAAGGCGAGTCTGCCGATGCCGGGAGCGAAGAGATCGAGCAGCAGCTCGACCGGCGGCCCCAGCACCGAGTAGAGCGGGTTGACGGCGCCGCCCGTGAGGAAGGGGGCGAAGATCAGGAGCATCAGGATCCCCGGCCCCCACCGCTCGGCGGCGGCGAACGGCCGCGCCAGCCCGGGCGGGAGGAGCCCGGCCGCGACCCGGAACCCGTCGAGGGGCGCGAGCGGGAGCAGGTTGAAGACCGCCAGCAGCACGTTGAGCAGGACGACCGTGCCCAGGAAGAGGCCCAGCATGTTGTCGGGGCTCCGGGCGGCGTAGTGGGCGAGGGGCTCGGCGAGGCCGGGGCCGACGAAGGGATGGAGCGGCGGCACCAGCCCGAGCCGGATCGGGATCCCGGCGAGGCCGGCGACCGCCAGGTTGGTGAGCGGGCCGGCGGCCGCGATCGTCGCCATCGCCCCGGCCGGGTTCCGCGCGTTCATCGGGTTCACCGGCACCGGCTTCGCCCACCCGAAGCCGATGAAGAAGATGAGCGTCGACCCGATCGGATCCAGGTGCGCCCTGGGGTCGAGCGTGAGCCGCCCGAACCGCCGCGGCGTGGGATCCCCCAGGCGGTCCGCCGTGTAGGCGTGCATGAACTCGTGGAAGGCGAGCCCGACGAGCAGCGAGAAGGCGAAGGCGGCTATGAGGATGGCGAACGCCATCGGCGCATCGCCCAGCACCGAGACGTAGCGGAGCAGCATGCGATCAGCGTAGCAAACAGTTTTCGTTGACACTGTTTCACGGCCGCCCCTATCGTGAATCGGCTGGCTGCAGCGACCTGCGACCAGCCCGCCGCGAGCACACCGGAGTCCGTCCGCACGCGGGGAGTGGCGGCGCCGGGCAGGGGACGGGAGAGCTGCTCGCCGGGGGGTGCGCCGGCCCTCGGGTCCGGCGCGCAAGGCCTGCCGGGGCGAGTGCCCCTCGGCGTCGCCATGATGGCCACACCACGCCGCACCCCGCTGCGCCGCCCCGCCCTCCTCGCCGTGCTCGCGCTGGTCGCGCTCGCCGCGCCCGCCCTCTACCTCGCCGGCCGCTCGGGCGAGGATCCGGCGGCGGAGCCCCCGGGGGCGACCCCCGCAGGGGCGCGCGCTCAGCACCTCGTCCTCGCCGAGTTCGGGCCCACCTCCGACGAGATCTTCGTCGCGCCCGCCGCCGATCCCTCCGACCGCACGCCGGTGGCCCGCGTCGAGCACGCCGCCGGCTGGGGCATCCGCCCAGCCCCGGAGATGGCCGGCGGGCTCGCCGCCTACACCGTGCTCCCGCCCGGCGCCCGCCCGCAGCGCGACAGCCCGGCCGAGCTCTGGCTGCTCGACGTGGCGAGCGGCGAACGGACCCGCCTCGCGCGGGACGCCGATCTCATCGCCGCGCCGGCGCTCGCCCCAGACGGCGCGGCCGTCGTCTACCGCACCAGCAGCGGCGACGAGCAGAGCCTGGTGCGCGTCGACGTCGCGAGCCGCTCCCGCCGCGTCCTCCACAGCGCCCGCACCTCCTTCGGCCTCTTCCCGGTCGCCGTCACGCCGGGGGGAGAGCTGCGCTTCTCCGAGCTCTC
>DAOULG010000182.1:0-21293 GCA_034420495.1 Dehalococcoidia bacterium | reverse complement strand
AGCGAGCCCTTGAACTCCTGCGGGCAGACGAGCACCCGCACCCGGCCGCCCCTCAGGTTCCCCAGCCGAAGGCGAGGCGCAGGACGGCCGAGATGACGATCGCGGCGACGTAGGCGTAGGCGACGATCCGGACGCGCTGGCCCAGCCGCCGCATCTCCGCCGGGCGGAGGATCATCAGCGCCACCAGCGCCAGCGCGCTTCCGATCAGCAGCAGCCGCAGGAGGCTTCCCATCGCGGAATCGTAGCCGCAGGCAGCGCTTGACGCGCGCACCCGCCCCTGCGAGCATGTGCCCTGGGCAGAACGTCTGTTCTCATGCAGGCGGCCGTGGGGCAGACGCGATGCGGACGGATCCGACCCCGTTGGGTCCCCCCACCCGCGACGGCGGGCCGCGTCGCCCGCGGCTGCGCCGCTTCGAGGTTCGCGGCCCGCACTGCCCCCTCTGCGGCGGCCCGCTCATCTCGGGCGAGGGGGCGCGGCTCTGCGCACTCTGCGGCCACCGCGAGTCGGCCGCCTCCCCCTATCCGGAGCGCCGCGTAGCGGCGGGCGCCCGCGCTACGGCGGCGCCTCCCCGGGCGGCGCGAGGCCGAGCAGCGCCGGCAGCTCGGCGAGGGAACGCAGCACCACGTCGGGCGCGAGGGCGCCCGCCTCGTCATGCCACCCTCCGGCCCGGCGCAGCCAGATGGAGCTGAGCCCGGCGGCGTGCGCGGCCGCCACATCGTGGGCGGGGTTGTCGCCGACGTAGGCCGCGGGGCGCCCGCGGGCTCCGAGCTCGTCGAGGGCGTAGAGGAGGATCGCGGGGTCGGGCTTGCGAAGACCGGCCTCCTCGGAGATCACGACGACCGGGAAGAAGCGATCGAGGCGGAAGCGCTCGATCTTCGGGCGCTGGTCGACGGAGAGCCCGTTCGAGACGAGGCCGAGGCGGCGGTGCCCCCGCAGGCGCTCGAGCGCCGGGATCGCGTCCGGGAAGGTCGTCAAGTAGCGCGGCCACGTCGCCCGGTAGCTCGACCAGGCGGCATCGGCCTGCTCCGGGGTCCCGCCGAGTTCGGCGAGGAGGCGCCGGAAGGCGAGCCTCGTCCACTCGTGGTTCCACTCGGCGTCGCCGGCTCGCCGCTGCTCCTCCGCCGTGTGGCGGCGCAGCCGCTCGTGGAGTTCCGCAACCGAGCCGCCGGCGGCGGCCGGCAGGCGGGCGGCGAGCGGAGCGAAGATCCGGGCGAAGGCGGCCCGCCACGCGCTGCGCGTGTCGACCAGGGTGTCGTCGAGATCGACGAGGAGCGTCTCGACGGCATGGAGCGGGGGACGCGCGGTCACGGAGGCCGCGCCGCGGACCTAGCGGTCCCCGGCCCCGTCCCCGTCGTCCCCGTCGTCGTCGTCGCCGCCCTCGTCCTCCTCGTCGTCGCCCTCGTCCGAGAAGACCCCCACCTGCTCGCCGCGCCAGACGGTGACGATGAGATCCTCCCGGTAGGGATCGGCGGTGGAGACGATGCGCTCGTCGATGGCGCCGATCAGCTCCTGCACGCCGTCGTCATCGACGGAGCTGTGGACCGAGAGCGTGGCGTAGGTCGCCGACGAGGTGAAGTGGACGTCCACCCGCCCCAGGGAGTGTTCGGCGTCCTCGACGACCCACGACTCGGAATGCGGCGTCCGTGCCTCGCGCTCGAAGCGAATGTTCATCCTGCCGCGCCTTCCGTCCCGTGCGCCGCCCGCCGCCGGCCGGCGCGTTCCCGCTTCCCCCGTCGCCCCGCCGGCCCCGGCTACGGCCGCGTCTGGCCGTGGCCGAGGATCACCCACTTGTAGGAGGTGAGCTCGCGAAGCCCCATCGGGCCCCGCGCGTGCAGCTTATCCGTGGAGATCCCGAACTCGGTGCCCAGCCCGTACTCGCCCCCGTCGGCGAAGCCCGTCGAGACGTTGACGAAGACGGAGGCGGCGTCGACCTCCCGCTGGAAGCGCTGCGCCGCCGTGTAGGAGTCGGTGGCGATCGCCTCGGAGTGCCCGCTCCCGTGCTCGGAGATGTGCGCCAGCGCCTCGTCCAGGGAGTCGACGACGCGCACCGAGCAGTCGAGGGAGAGCCACTCCCGGTCGTAGTCGGCCTCGTCCACCGCGACGACGGCGGCGCCGCCGCCCACCGTCGCCAGGCGCCGCGCCTCGGCGTCGGCGTGGAGAGTCACCCCGTGCGCCGCGAGCTCCCGGGAGATCCGCGGCACGACCTCTGCGGCGACGCTGCGGTGCACGAGCAGCGTATCGAGCGTGTTGCAGACGGAGGGGCGCCGCACCTTCGCGTTGACCGCGATGGCCACCGCGACGTTGAGATCGGCGTCGGCGTCGACGTAGGTGTGGCAGACGCCGATTCCCCCCGCGACGACCGGCATCGTCGCCTCGTCGCGGACGCGCCGGATGAGATCGGCGCCCCCGCGCGGCACGAGCAGGTCGATCTCGCCGTGGGCGGCGAGCAGCGCCCCGACCTCGGCCCGCCCGGTCGAGTCGATGAACTGCACGCAGCCGCCCGGCAGCCCCGCTGCCGCCGCCGCCTCCCCCACGATCGCGGCGAGCGCGCGCGAGCTGGCGTGCGCGTCGCTGCCGGAGCGCAGCACGACCGCGTTGCCGGACTTCAGGCAGAGCGCGGCGATATCCACTGTGACGTTCGGGCGCGACTCGTAGACGGCGCCGATCACGCCGAGCGGCACGCGCATGCGCCCCACCTGCATCCCGTTGGGACGGATGCGCACGTCCTCCATCTGGCCCACCGGGTCGGGGAGCGCGGCCACCTCGCGCGTCGTCTCCGCGATGGCGGCGATGCGCTCGGGCGTGAGGGTCATGCGGTCGACGAAGGAGTCGTCGAAGCCGCGGTCGCGCGCGCGGGCAACATCGGCGGCGTTCACCTCGAGCAGCGCGTCCCCGGCCGCGAGCAGCCCCCGCGCGGCGCCCTCGAGGGCGGCGTTCTTCTGTGCGGTCGTCGCGAAGCGCAGCGTCCGGCTCGCCTCGCGGGCCGCGCGCGCGCGCGTCGTCGCCTCGGCCGGTGTCGCAACGGTCATGGCACCCCCGCGTCCCCATCGTAACGCAGCACCTCGCGCCGGGGCGGCGGGCCCTAGCGGAGGACCAGGTTGTTCCGGTGGACGACCTCCTCACCGTACTCGTGGCCGAGCACCTCCGCGATGCGACTCGACCGCAGGCCCCGGATGCGGTCGATCTCGCCGGCGCCATAGTTCGCGATACCGGTCCCGATACGACGCCCCGACTCCGTCTCGACGCGCACGACATCGCCCCGCGCGAACTCCCCCTCGACCCCCACGACGCCGGCAGGCAGCAGCGACGTCCCCGACTCGGCGAGCGCGCGCGCCGCGCCCTCGTCGATCCGCAGGAGGCCGCGCACGTGCAGCCCGGAGAGCAGGTAGCGCCGGCGGCCGTCGAGGCGGGAGCCGCGGGGGAGGAAGTGCGTCCCCACCGCCTCCCCGCGGGCGACCCGGAGCGCCGTGTCGTCGGGGCGGCCGTCGGCGATCACGACGTGCGCGCCGTACGCGGTGGCGACCTCGGCCGCCTCGACCTTCGTCACCATCCCGCCGCTGCCGAGCCGGCCGGGCGTCCCCCGGGCCGCCTCCCGGACGCCGTCGTCGATGCCGCTCACGCACTCGATCAGCGTCGCCTCCGGATCGCGGGCGGGATCGGCCGTGTAGAGCCCGCCGATGTCGGTGAGGATGAGCAGGAGATCGGCATCGACGAGGTTGGCCACCTGCGCGGAGAGCGAGTCGTTGTCCCCGAGCACCGAGTCCTGGATCTCGTCGACGGCGACGACGTCGTTCTCGTTCACGACCGGGAGCACGCCGCGGCCGAGCAGCGTGAGCAGCGTCGTGCGCGCGTTGAGGTAACCGGGCCGGTCGGCCAGGTCGGTGCGCGTCAGGAGCGCCTGCGCGACCACGATCCCCTCCGCCTCGCAGTGCCGGTCCCAGGCAGCGAGGAGGCGCCCCTGTCCGACCGCCGCCAGCGCCTGCCGGGAACGGACGTCGGTGCGCCCGGCATGCTCCCCCAGCCGCTGCCGTCCGGCGGCGATGGCGCCGGAGCTCACCAGGATGACCTCGGCCCCGCCCGCGCGCAGCGCCGCCACCTGGCCCACGACGCGGCGGAGCGCCCGATGATCGATGCTCTCCCCGCCCGCCGTGAGCAGATTCGTGCCCACCTTGAGCACGATGCGCTCGTATGCGAGCGGCGCCGCGGGAGCTCCCGCGCCCGCGTCGGTTCCCGGCCGCTCGGCGCCTCTCCCGGGCATGTCCCCTCCGCGATCGCAGTCGCCGCCCCACCTAGGATGGTGGAGCGCCGACGTGCGGTCGAGCGCCGCGGCGCCCGGGCGGAGTGGGAGGCGCAGATCGACCTGCGCCGCGCGGTCGGCGGCAGCGGTCGGCCGCGGAGAACGCGCCGCCCGCCGAGACGACGCCGCCGGTCAGGCCGCCGGCGGTGGGCGGCGCCGCCGGAACGCGGCGCCGGCGCCCTCCGGCCCCCGGGACATCCGCTCCCCCCGGCCCGGCGGACCGCTGAGGCGGGTGCCGGACGGGGTCAGCCTGCGGGCGTCAGGGCCAGCATGACCGCGTCGCCGTCGATGCGGACGGCAGCGCTCGCGGCCTCCGGTGCGGGGACTCCGCCCGCCTCCATCGGCTCGAGGCTCAGCGCGAGCGTCTCCTCCGCGATCCAGCGCCCGTGCTCGCGGAGGGCGTCCGCGACCGCATCGGGCGCCCGGTAGCGGACGTGGATGCGGGCCGAGACGTCGAGCCCGGCGGAGCGACGCAGCTCCTGGAGGTGCCGGACGACCTCGCGCGCCCTCCCCTCCGCCGCCAGCTCCGGCGTCACGGCGAGATCGAGCAGCGCCGTGTAGCCCGACTCCTCGGCAGCGGCCCAGCCGTCGCGCGGCTCCACGTCGACGACGATCTCGCCGGCGCCCAGCGTCACGCCGCCGACCTCGACGGGCTCGCCCGCGCGCATGCGGGCCACGATCGCCGGCGCGTCGGCCCCGGCGAGCGCGTCGCGCAGCGGCGCGACCCCCGCCCCGAGCCGGGGGCCGAGCGTCGGGAGGTGCGGGCGCAGGCGGTAGAGCAGGCGGTCGCCGGCGTCCTCGGCGACGTCGACGCTCTTCACGTTGAGCTCCTCGGCGATCTCCGACCTCAGGCGCTCGAGCGCCCGGCGCTCCTGCGCCGAGCGCGGGACCAGGACCGCGCGGGAGAGCGGCTGCCGGACGCGCACCTGCGCGCGCTGCCGGGCACCGCGCCCGAGCGAGACCATCCGCTGCACCACCGCCATCTCCTCCGCCAAGGGGGCGTCGATCGCCTCCGGATCGACCTCCGGCCAGCTGTCGAGGTGGACGGAATCCGGCGCCCCGGCGAGGCGGCCGCGCGCCAGGTTCTGGTGGAGCTCGTCGGCGACGAAGGGCATGAACGGCGCCAGGAGCCGCGAGAGCGTCGTGAGGCACTCGTAGAGGGTGGCGAGCGCCGCCTGCGTGTCGGCGGAGTCGTTGGAGCGCCAGAAGCGCCGCCGGCTGCGGCGTACGTACCAGTTGGAGAGCTGGTCCACGAACTCGGCGATGGGGCGCGCGGCGTCGGCGGGCTCGTATGCCTCCAGCCCCTCGGTGACGCGCCCCACGGTGCGGTGCAGCTCCGAGCGCACCCAGCGGTCGAGGGCGGTGCGCGCCTCCCCGGGGGGCGGCGCCTGCGGGTCGAAGCCGGCGAGGTTCGCGTAGGTGACGAAGAAGGCGTAGGTGCTCCAGAGCGTGGAGAGCACGCGCCGCGAGCTCTCGCCCACGAGATCGGTCGAGAACCGCCGCGAGTTGCCCGGCGGCGCCGCCGTGTACATGTACCACCGCGTCGCATCGGCGCCGTGCTCGTCGATGACGGCGAAGGGATCGACGACGTTGCCGCGCGACTTCGCCATCTTCTGCCCCTCGCCGTCGAGGATGATCCCGACCGAGATGACGTTGCGGAAGGCGATCCCCTCCGGGACGGCCTCGGCGCGATGGAGCAGCGTCGCCAGCGCGTGCAGCGTGTAGAACCAGCCGCGCGTCTGATCCATTCCCTCGCAGATGTAGTCGGCCGGGTAGCGCTCCCCGAAGGTCGCCTCGCCCTCGAAGGGGTAGTGCCACTGCGCGTAGGGCATGGCGCCCGAGTCGAACCAGGCGTCGGCCACCTCGGGAACGCGGCGCATCTCCTCGGGGCAGCTCCGGCACGGCATCGTCACCTCGTCGACGTACGGGCGGTGCGGATCCTCGATCTCGGCCTCCCGCCCCGATCGCTCCCGCAGCTCCGCGAACGATCCGATGCACTCGACCTCGCCGCAGCTCCCGCAGGACCAGAGCGGCAGCGGCGTGCCCCAGTAGCGCTCCCGCGAGACCGCCCAGTCGACGTTGGAGTGGAGCCACTCGCCGAAGCGGCCGTCGCGGACGTTCGCCGGCACCCACCTCACCTGCTCGCGGTTATGGGAGACGAGGCGCTCGCGGACCGCCGTGGTCCGGATGTACCAGGAGGGTTTCGCGTAGTAGAGGACGGGCGTCCCGCAGCGCCAGCAGAACGGGTAGGTGTGACGGATCGTGCTCGACTGCCAGAGCAGGCCGCGGCGGTCGAGGTCGGCGATCACCTCGGGGTCGGCATCCTTCGCGAAGCGGCCGGAGAAGGGGCCGCCCACGAACTCGCCCGCCGGGGCGACGTGCTGGACGAAGAGCAGCGACTCATCGCGCCCGATGCGGTAGTCGTCCTCGCCGAAGGCGGGCGCGATGTGCACGATGCCGGTGCCGCCGCCCTCCGAGGGCTCGGTCTCGACGAAATCGGCGCTGACGACGCGCCGCGCCGACCGCTCCTCGCCGGGCTCCAGGGGGCGCGAGCCCTCCCGCCCGAGCACGAGAGGCTCGACGCCCTCCCACGCGCTCGCCTCGTAGAGCGGCTCGTAGCGCAGGCCGACCAGCTCGGAGCCCGGAACCCGGGCGAGCACCTCCGGCTCGCCGAGGACCGCCGGCAGCAGCCGCTCCGCGACGATGAGGCGCTCCCGCGCGCCCTCCTCCCCGCGCTCGGCGAGCGCGTAGCTCGCCCCGGGGTCGACGGCGAGACCGGTGTTGCCGGGGAGCGTCCAGGGGGTGGTCGTCCACGCCAGGATCGACGTCGGCACGCCGTCGGCGAGCCGGAGGGCGCGCGGGGCTCCCGGGCTCGCGGAGGGATCGACCCGGAAGCGCACGGTGACCGACGGATCGGGCGTCCCCTCGCGGTAGCCGAGCGCCACCTCGTGCGAGGAGAGGCTCGTCTCGCAGCGCGGGCAGTGCGGGGTCACCCGGAAGTCCCGGAACATCAGGTCGTGGTCCCAGAGCTGGCGGAAGATCCACCAGCAGCTCTCGACGTACTCGCGGTGGTAGGTGACGTAGGGGTCGTCCGTGTCGATCCAGAACCCGATGCGCTCGGTCAGATCCTGGAACTCGCGCACGTAGCGGAAGACCGACTCGCGGCAGCGCCGGTTGAAGGCCTCGATACCGTAGGCCTCGATGTCGCGCTTCGTGCGCAGCCCGAGCTCGCGCTCGACCTCGAGCTCGACCGGGAGGCCGTGGGTGTCCCACCCCCCCTTCCGGGGGACCCGGTCGCCCTGCATCGTCCGGTAGCGGGGGATGAGGTCCTTGAAGACGCGCGCCAGCACGTGGTGGATCCCCGGCGACCCGTTCGCCGTCGGCGGGCCCTCGTAGAAGGAGAAGACGCGGTCGGCCGGCCCTTCCTCGACGGAGCGGCGGAAGATCTCGTGCTCGCGCCACAGCGCCAGGATGCGCTGCTCCATCTCGGGGAACGAGACGTGCGTGGGGACGGGGTCGAAGCGGCCCCGAGGGGGCGCGCCCGGGGCGCCGCCGTCGGGCACCGCCGGGGAGCCGGCACGTGAGCTCATCGCCGCGCCCTCATCCACCGCCGCGGGGCGCGCCTACTCGGAGGGGGGGCCGGCGTCACCGGGGGCGTCCGGCTCCGCCCCCGGGCCGGGCCCCTCGAGCGCCACCGACACCGACGACGAGGCGATGCGCGCCGCGGCGTGGACGGCCGCGGCCTGATCCGCCGCCTCCTGCTTGGCGCGCACCTCGTTGTAGCAGGCCGAGCAGTAGACGGGCCGGTCGCCGCGCGGGACGAACGGTACCTCGGTCAGCTGCGCGCACTGGGCGCAGCTCGCCACGTGCAGCTGGCGAGGGGTCCGGCCGCCCCAGGAGGCGAAGACGCCGTAGTTGGGGGACTCGTCGCGGTCCTCCGGGCGCATCATCTTGCGCGTCGCCCGGCACGAGGGGCAGCGCACCGGATCGTGCTGCAGGCCCTTGCTCGCGTAGAACTCCTGCTCCCCCGCTGTGAAGACGAAACTGCCGCCGCAATCGCGGCAGGTCAGCTCGCGGTCCTGAAAAGCCATCGTCGCTCCTCATCCGGCGGGCCCGCGCCCGCCCAGCCCGCCATCCGCAGCACGCCACTCGCGATGGGGAAGGGCGCCTGCCGCGGGGCTGGCCTCGGGCCGCCGCGCGGCGCGGCCGCAGACAGTGTATCAGCGCACCGGCCCCTCCCGGCCCGGCGGCTCCGGCTACCGCCCGAGCCATCCGATGAGGCGCGTCGCCTCCTCGCTGCGCAGAAGCAGCGCGGCCGCCATGTAGGAGAGCAGCCCGGCGAGGCCGGCCAGGCCGAGCACCACCAGGGCGCCGCCCGTGCTCTCGGAGCCGGCGCCGGCCGCCTCCAGCAGGAGCCGCATCAGCACCACGACCTCCACCATCACCGCGGTGGCCGCGGCGGTGCGCCAGAGCGAGCCCCGCAGCGAGCCGGCCCACCGCCTCGCCGCCGGGCTCAGGCCGCCGAGCCGCTGGGAGAGCAGCCGCGCCACCAGCAGGAACTCCAGGATCGCCGCGACCGAGGCCGCGGCGGCGAGCCCGCGCACGCCGAAGGGGCCGATGAGCGCCGCGCAGAGCGCCGTGTTGAGGATGGTGGCGAGGACCGTCGCCACCACCGGCGTGCGCGTGTCGGAGAGCGCATAGAAGCCCCTGCTCACGATCTCGACCCCGGCGTGGGCGAAGACCCCGACGGCGTAGACGGCGACGACGCCGGCCACCAGCTCGCTCGACGCGGCGTCGAAGGCGCCGCGCTCCAGCAGCACGCGGACCGCCGGCTCCGACAGCACAACCAGCCCGGCCGAGGCCGGCACCGCCAGGAAGAGGATCGTCCCCAGGGCCTGCCCGAGCGAGACGGCGAGCGCCCCCATCTGCCGGGCCGCCGCCTGCTGCGCCAGGAGCGGGAACGTCGCCGTCGAGATCGCCATGCCGGCGATCGCCACCGGCATCATCATCATCAGGTAGGCGTAGGAGACGGCGCTGATCGCCTGATCGGAGACGAAGGAGGCGAAGAAGAGGACGACCACGAGGTTGAGCTGCGAGGCTCCGAGGCCGATCACCCGGGGGGCGGCGAGCCGGAGGACCTCGCGGACGGAGCGGGAGGCGAGCGAGAGCCGGGGCCGCCAGCGCATCCCCACCAGGGCGAGCGCCGGCAGCTGCACGACCATGTGGAGGGCCGCCCCCGCGGCGACGCCGACGGCGAGACCCCGGACCCCCATCGGTCCGGCCAGGAGCACCGCACCCATGATGATGGAGGCGTTGTAGAGGAGCGGCGCGAGCGCGGGGGCGACGAAGTGCTGCCTCGCGTTGAGCACGCCGGTCACCATCCCCGAGATGCCGAAGAAGATGGGCGAGATGAGCATGATCCGCGTCAGCTCGACGGCGAGGGCGTCCAGCTCCGCCTCCCGGCCGCTCCCCTCCCCGAGCCCCGGAGCGAGGAGCGGCACCAGCCACGGCGCGAGGACGAAGGCGAGGGACGCGACCAGGAACGTCGCCAGGCTGATCAGGTTGAGGACGCCGGAGGCGAGCGCCCAGGCGGCGTCGGCGCTCTCCCGCAGGCGCACGCGCGCAAAGACGGGGATGAAGGCCGCGGAGAGCGTCGCACCGGCGAGCAGCTGGAAGACGAGATCGGGGATGCGGAAGGCGACCCAGTAGGCCGCGAGCTCCGCCTCGGTGCCGAAGGCGTCGGCGATGACCACGGAGCGCAGCAGGCCCAGGAGACGCGACAGCAGGAAGCCCGCGGCGACCACGACGGCCGCCCAGGCGACGCCCTGCTCCGTCACGCCGCGCATGAGGTACCGGCGCAGCCCGGCGACGGACTCCGCCTCGCTCACGCTCCCGGCGAACGGCTCGCCCTCCCGCCCGGCGCCCGGATCCGGGGACGCGGGTCCCGCATCCTCGGGCTCGTCGCCGGCGGAGGGAGGTCGGTGCATCCGACCGATCGTGCGCGCGAGCCGGTCGGGGGGCAAGGATGGACGGCGCCGCGGCGCGGGGCTACGATCGCGCGTGCGCCGCCCGGGGCGGCCGCCAGTCGCGGGGACGAGATGGCGAATACTCCACAGGCCCGGAAGCGCGCGCGCCAGAACGAGAGGCGGGCGGCCCGGCTCAGGCCGTACCGCACGCGCGCCTCGCGCGCGGTGCGTGACGCCCGGGAGGCGATCGCCGACGGGGCCCCCGAGTCGGCCGATCTCGTGCGCGCCGCGCAGTCCGCACTCGACCGGGCCGCGCGGCGACGGATCATCCACCCCAACGCCGCCGCGCGCCGCAAGTCGCGGCTCGCCGAGCAGCTCCGGCAGGGCGCCGACCCGGAGTAGCCGCCCTCCACCGCCGGCCGCGGCGCGGGCAGCCGATCCCACCACCGCAGCGGCGCCGGCGGAGACCCGGCGGCCCCGTTCCGGCACGTCCGGCGCGAACGCGCGATACTTCGTCGGGGCGCGAGGGGGCGGGAGCCGGCGTGCGGGCGACGATCTTCCACGGACCCGGCCAGGTCACGGTCGAGGAGCGGCCGGCGCGTGATCCGCGGCCCGGCGAGCTCCGGCTGCGGATCGCGGCGGCGGCGCTGTGCGCCTCGGACGTGCGCGTCTACCGGGGCGAGAAGTACGCCCTGCCGGGGGTCGTCCCCGGCCACGAGCTCGCCGGCGTCGTCGACGCCGTCGGCGAGGGCGTCGACGACTACGCGATCGGCGATCGCGTCGTCGTCTGCCCGATCCTCGCCTGCGGGCGCTGCCGCTTCTGCACGCGCGGGCGGCGCAACCGCTGCACCAGCAGGCGCACGCTCGGCTACGACCTCGACGGCGGCTTCGCGGAGCAGATGACCGTCCCCCGGGAGATCGTCTCCCTCGGGCACGTGCTGCGCGTCCCGCCCTCCCTCCCGCTCGCTCTCGCGGCGATCGCCGAGCCCGTCGCCTGCACCCTGAACTCCCTGGACCTCCTCGGCGTGCGGCCGGGAGGCTCGCTCGCCATCCTCGGCGCCGGCCCGATGGGCCTCCTCCACCTGCTGCTCGGGCGCTCCTCCGGGGCCGCCCCGATCGTGGTCTCGGAGCCGGTCGCGGAGCGGCGGGAGATCGCCCGGCGCTGGGGGGCCGACGTCGTCGTCGATCCCGGGGCGGAGGACCTCGAGGCGGCGGTCCGCGGCGCCACGGACGGCGACGGCGCCGATGCCGTCGCCGTCTCCGTCGGCGTCCCCGAGCTCGCGACCGAGGCCCTCCAGATCGTCTCGCGGCAGGGCGTCGTCAACCTCTTCGCGGGGTTCCCTCCGGGGTCGGCCATCCCGCTTGACCTCAACGCGCTCCACTACGCCGAGATCGTCCTCTCCGGCTCGCAGAACGCCACCACCGAGCAGTACCGCCGGGCCGTGGCGCTGCTCGGCTCGCTGCCGCGGGTGGGGGAGCTCGTGACCCACCGCTACGGGATCGAGCAGGCGCCGGAGGCCTACACCTCCCGCCTGGAGCTCGCCGGCCTCAAGTCGCTCGTCGACTTCCCCGGGGTGGACGGCCGCTGATGGCGACCGACGGCACCTCCTCCGGTGCGGACGAGCCGCGCCGTCCCGGGCCGGAGCCCGGGGGCGAGCCGGCCGCGGCGCCGCGCGGCGTCGGCGAGCTGCTCCGCCGCCGGCGCACCGAGCGCGGCGTGACGCTCGGCGACGCGGAGCGCGACACCCGCATCAACCGCATCTACCTGCAGGCGCTGGAGGCCGAGCGCTGGGACGCGCTCCCGGCGCCGATCTACACGCGGGGCTTCCTGCGCTCCTACGGCCGGCACCTCGAGCTCGACGCCGAGGAGCTCGTCTCCATGCTCCCCCCGGAGCTCCCGCGGCCGCGGGGGCTCGAGCCGCTCCCGGGTCTGCGGCGCAGGCACGCCTCGTTCGGTCTCGACATCCCGCGCGTGCTCGTCGTGATGCTGGTCGTCGTCGCCGCTGCGATCGCCGTCGCGGTCGCGGTGATCCAGTTCCGCGGCGCGGCCGGCGAGGGGGAGGGCTCAGCGGCGGCGAGCGCCGGGGCGGCGACACCGGCCGCGACGCCCGACGCCGACGCGACGGTGCCGCCGGCCGCGACCGGGACGACCCCCGACTTCTCGGGCGTCACCCTGGAGACGGCGCGCGAGGCGCTCGAGGAGCTGGGCCTCCTGGTCAACGTGATCGAGATCGAGACCGACGCCGCGCCCCCCGGTTTCGTCTTCGGCCAGTCCCCGGCCGCCGGTGCGCCGGTCGAGCCCGGGGATCCGGTCACGCTCATCGTCTCCGCGGGCACCCCCTAGCCCGGTGCGCTACCACCACGTGACGCTCGGCTGCGCCAAGAACACCGTGGACTCCATGCGCCTCGAGCAGGCGCTCCGGCACCGCCGCCACCTCGCGGTCTCCGATCCCGCCGATGCGGAGCTCGTCCTGGTCAACACCTGCGGCTTCATCGATGCGGCGAAGGAGGAGTCGCTCTCGACGATCCGGGAGCTCGACGGGGCGCGCCCCGAGGGACAGCGGCTCTACGTGATGGGCTGCATGACGGAGATCGCGGAGCAGGAGGTGCTCCGGGCCGTGCCCGGCGTCGACGCGACCTTCGGGGCGGAGGCGTGGGACGAGATCGCCGCCTCCGCGGGGCACGCCGACCCCCGCTACGACATCCCCGAGCCCGGGCCGCTCATCGCGCCCGGCACGCCCTCCGCGTACCTGAAGATCTCCGACGGCTGCGACCGGCCGTGCACCTTCTGCATCATCCCCGCGATCAAGGGCGCCATGCACTCCGCGCCCCGGGACCGGCTGCTCGCGGAGGCGAGGGCGTACGCCGCGGCCGGCGTCTCCGAGCTGGTGCTGGTCGCGCAGGACTCGACGGCCTACGCCGAGGACCGCGGCGAGCGCGACGGCCTCGCGGCGCTCCTCGAGGAGTTCGCGGCGGCCGTGCCGGAGGTGCCGTGGATCCGGCTGATGTACGCCTACCCCGGCCGCGTCACGCCGCGCCTGGCGCGGACGATGGCGGAGCTCTCCACCGTCGTCCCCTACGTCGACATCCCGCTCCAGCACGGCTCGGGGGCCGTTCTCCGCAGGATGAAGCGCCCCGGCCTGCGCGTGGCTCGGCGCAGCCTGGACGCCCTCCGCGCCGAGATGCCGGATGTCGCCATCCGCACGACCTTCATCGTCGGCTTCCCCGGAGAGAGCGACGCCGAGTTCGAGGAGCTCCTCGACTTCGTCGAGGAGCAGCGCTTCGACCACGTCGGCGCCTTCTCCTACTCGCCGCAGGCGGGGACGCCGGCCGCAGACGGCGCACGCGCTCTCGGCGGGATCCCCGAACCCGGGCTCGTGCAGGAGCGGTACGGCCGGCTGATGGAGCTCGCGCAGGAGATCTCCCTGGAGCGCAACCGCGCGCTCCTGGGGCGCGAGCTCGACGTGCTCGTCGAGTCGGCGCGCCCGGTCGAGTCCGGGGGCGCCGGGGGTCCGGTCGTGGTCGGCCGGACCTACCGCGACGCTCCCGAGGTCGACGGGCTGGCGCTCCTCAAGGGCGAATTCGCGCCGGGGGAGCTGGTGCGGGCGCGCGTCGAGGGGGCGCTTCCCTACGACCTCCTGCTCTCGCCCGCGGAGCCGACCGGGGGCGCGGAGCCGGCGGGCGGGCGGGCCGTCGGGGCGCCGTCAGCCCCGCGGTAGCCCGAGCCCGCGGGTCGCGATCACGTTGCGCTGGATCTCCGAGGAGCCGGCGGCGATCGTGGCCGGGATCGAGCCGACGTAGCCGACCGTGAAGCGCGCCTTCATCGGGGCCAGCGGGTGCGTCCCGTCCCAGATCCCGGAGTAGAGCCCGAAGACCTTCGTCGCCGTGCGCTGCAGCGTCTGGCCGAGCTCGGAGCCGAACATCTTGTTCACCGAGGCCTCGTAGTTCGGGACGGCGCCGGTGGCCTGGATGGAGGCGATGCGCAGCGAGAAGCTGTACTGCACCTCCGTCTGGATGAAGTGGTGCGCCAGCTCCTGGCGGAGCGAGTCGACGAGACCGAGCCGCGAGAAGCGGCGCCCCTCGCCCGCGGCGTAGCCGAGCAGGGCCCGGATCGTCTTGCGGTTCACCACCGCCCCCGAGACGTTCGAGCGCTCGAAGTCGAGCAGCGTCGTCGCGACGTACCAGCCCCGGTTCTCCTCGCCGACGCGGTTGGTGACCGGGACGCGCACGTCCTCGAAGAAGACCTCGTTCACGTAGTGGCGGCCGGTCGCGTCGACGATCGGGCGCACCTCGACGCCCGGCGTGTGCAGATCGACCATCAGGAAGGTGATCCCGCGGTGCTTGGGCGCCTCCGGATCGGTGCGCACCAGCAGCGACGCCCAGTCGGCGTCGTGCCCCCCCGACGTCCAGATCTTCTGGCCGTTGACGACGTACTCGTCCCCGTCGCGCACGGCGCGGGTCGAGAGCGATGCGAGGTCGGATCCGGCGCCCGGCTCGGAGAAGCACTGCGCCCAGCCACCGTCCCCGGCGAGCATCCGGGGGAGGTGCTCGCGGCGCTGCTCCTCGGTCCCGTGGATGACGAGCGTCGATCCCATCAGGCGGATCCCGATCGGATCGATCACCGGCGCCGACGCCCCGGCGACCTCCTCGGCGAAGATGAACTGTTCCATCACCGAGAGATCGGCGCCCCCGTATCGCGCCGGCCAGTGCGGAGCCGTCCAGCCGCGCCGGCCGACGGCGTGCCCCCAGTCCTCCGCCGTACGCCGGACCTCCGGATCCCCGGACTTGCGGTCGTGGCGCCAGTCCCCGGTGGGCGGCGGGTCGTGCGGCCCCCGGGCGTCGAGGTCCCGGTAGCCGGGCGGGAGCTCCTCCTCAAGGAACGAGCGCACCTGCGCCCGGAATGCGGACTGCTCTGGCGTGTCGGACCACTCCACCGGACCACCCTCCGCCCGGGCCGCCTCCGCGGGCCGCCCCGCAGGGGTCACCATAGCCCGGCGCGGGGAGCGCCGCGACCCGGGCCGGGGCCATCTCCGGGGGCGTCCGGCGCCGCTCAGGGCTCTCCCGGGACCTCCGCGCGCACGCCCGCCCCCGCCCGGTCCGCGGCCTCGCCCGCCGTCTCGTCCACCGTCTCGTCCGGCGCCTCGTCCGGCGCCTCCGGGGAGGCGTCGTCGTCCTCCAGCGGCGGGAGCTGCCGGAGGCTCTCGATGCCGAAGTGCTCCAGGAAGCGCTGCGTGACCCCGAAGAGGGAGGGGCGGCCCGGTCCCGGCGCCCGCCCCACCTCCACGACCAGGTCGCGGGCCCGCAGCGTGGCGAGGGCGGCGTCGCTCGACACCCCGCGGATCCGCTCGATCTGCCCGCGCGTGATCGGCTGCCGGTAGGCGACGATGGCGAGCGTCTCCATCGCCGCCGCGGAGAGCCGGCGGCGGCCCTCCACGCCGATGAAGCCCTCCACGTCGGATGCGAGCTCGGGCGCGGTCACGAGCTGCGCCCCCTCCGGCCCCCGCTGGAGCCGGAGGCCCCGGTCCCCGAGCGAGACGCCCAGGAGCTCCAGAGCCGCGCCGAGGCGCCCCGGCGTCGCCTCCAGCACGCGCCCGAGCGTGCGCTCGGGCACCGGTCCGTCGGAGACGAAGAGGAGCGCCTCTATCGCGACGGCGAGCTCGGCGTCGGAGCGCCCCCCGCGCGCCGGCGGGGCGGGATCCGCCTCCGCGGCCCCCGTGGCGGGCGCCGCCTCCGGCGCCGCTGCGGGCTCCGGCTCCAGGCCCGGGAGGTGCGACTCGCTCACGGCCTCACTCCCCGGCGAGCCCGGAGCCGTCGTCGCGGCCCCCCGACGCCCCCTCGGACGCCCCCTCGGACGCCTCCTCGGGCGCCCCCGCGCCCGCACCCGGCTCAGCCTGCGGCCCCCGGAGGCGAAGCTCGCCGTAGCGTAGCTCGACCGCGGCCGGGGCGGCGAGCGCGAGCGCGAGGCGCCGCTCGACGGCGTCGACGGCGATCTCCCGCGCCCGGGCGGCGGTCTCCCCGAGCAGCGCCGTCGGGGCGACCTCCAGCGCCACCTCCACCCGGACGCCGCGGCGGTGAGCGTTCTCCACGCGCACCGACGCCGACTCCACGGCGTCGATCGCGGCCATCTCCGCCCGCAGCAGCGCCTCGAGCGACTCCACGGGGAGCCGGCCGCCGCCCGGGATCGCGATCGGCCGTCGGGGCGCGCTGCGGCTGCCCCACCGGGCCACGAAGGCGAGCATCGCCGCCGCCGCCAGCAGCGTGGTCGCGCCGGCGCGGCTGCGCGGCGTGTCGTGCTCCCGGGCGCCCTCGATCACGCCGGCCGCGGCCTCGAGCACCGTCCCGGAGGCGAGCCAGATGAGGGCGGCGGCGCCGACCGCAACGGCGGCGAGGGCGAGCGGGGCGCGGTAGGCCCGCCACCACGTCTCGCCGCGGGCGTGTGCGCGCGAGGCGCGGGCGGGGGCGCGCCGCTCGGCGACCGGGCGCGCCATCGCGCCGGGCCAGGGTCGTGCGCGGTGATCCGATGCCGCCATCGGCAGTCCCGGGCGCGTCGCGAGCGACGCGCCGCATTCACCACCCCGCCCTGCGTACCATGCTCCCTGTGATCGTCGATGTCCACACGCACGTCTTCCCGCCGCGCATGATCGCGGCGCGCTCGGAGCTCGCCTCGACCGATCCCGGCTTCGCCGAGCTCTACGGCGACCCCGCCGCGAGGATGGCGAGCGCCGACGACCTGCTCGACTCGATGGCCGGGGCGGGGGTCGACGTCTCGGTCGCCGCCGGGTTCGCCTGGCGCTCGGCCGAGCACGCGGAGGAGCACGCCGCGTACCTGCTCGAGGCCGCCCGCCGGGCGGGCGGCGGCCTCCTGGCCTTCCCGCCCCTGCCGGCGCTCGGCGGCCCGGGCGAGCTGGTCGACGAGGGCGCGCTGCTCGCCCGCTGCGCCGAGCTCCGCTCGGCGGGCGCCCGCGGCCTGGGCGAGCTGCGCT
Organism: Dehalococcoidia bacterium; assembly: GCA_034420495.1. Classification (GTDB taxonomy): domain Bacteria; phylum Chloroflexota; class Dehalococcoidia; order UBA2979; family UBA2979; genus VYDC01. The sequence goes on along the minus strand of DAOULG010000182.1, from coordinate 4,046 downwards.
GGGACGCGGAGACCCTCCCGCTCGCCGACGGCCGGGCGGCCGAAGAGGCGCGCGCCGTTCTGCGGGCGGCGCGCGCCGCGGGCCTGGCGCTGCTCGCCCACTGCACGGAGCCCGCCGGCCACGCCTACGCCGGGAAGGAGGGGGGCCTGAGCCCGCGCGCGCTCTGGCTCCTGCTCTCGGGCGAGCCCGCGCCCCGGGCGGGCTCGCCCCCGGTGATCGCGGCGCACTGGGGCGGCGGGCTCCCGCTCTACGCGCTGATGCCCGAGGTGCGCGAGCTCCTCGACCGGGGGGTGCTCGCCGTCGACACGGCCGCGAGCCGCTACCTCTACGACCCGGCGATCGTCGAGGTCGCCCAATCGCTCGGCCTCGCGCGCTCGGTGCTCTGGGGATCGGACTACCCGCTCCGCCCGCAGGGGCGCGACCGCCGCGAGCTGGAGCGCGCCGTGGCGGACCCGCTCGCGCGCGAGGCCCTCCTCGGCGGGAACGCGCGGCGGCTGCTCGGGCTCTGAGCGGTGGCCGGGGGCGGGGCGGCGGGGAGTGCGGGCGAGGAGGCGCCGTGCGCCTCTTCGTGATGATCGACGTGCCGCCGACCTGGCGGCAGGCCGCCCGCTCGGCGCAGCGCGCGCTCGGCGCGGCTCTCCCCGAGGGGACGCTCCGCCCGGTCGGGGAGGCGAGGCTGCACCTCACGCTCCGCTTCCTGGGGGAGTTCGCGGAGTGCGCGCTCCCCGGGCTCGAGCGCGAGCTCTCGCGCCTCGCCCCGCCCGACCTGACGCTCCGGCTCGGGGAGGCGGGGAGCTTCGGGGGCCCGCGCCGCACGCGCGTCTGCTGGCTCGCCGTCCGGAGCGACGCGGACGCGCTCGGCGCCCTCGCGGAGAGCGTGGAGCGCGCGGTGGCGGCGTCCGGGGCGCCGGCGCGCGGCGACCGCTTCCACGCGCACCTCACCCTCGCCCGGGTCGCCCGGGGCGCCGACGCCCCCGCGCGGCGCGCCGTGTGGGAGGCGGTCCGGGCGCTCCCGGAGGCGCAGGCGCCCCCCTTCCGCGCGCGTGAGTTCGCCCTGGTGCGATCGCACCTGGGGGGAGGCGGGGGCCGGGGACCGCGCTACGAGACGCTGCGGCGCTTCCGGTGATGCGGGCAGCCCCCCGCCGCTGTTGACGGCGCGCCCCCGCGCTCCCTATCGTGAGCCCATGGGAGAGCGCCCCCTCGGTGACCGGGCGTACGAGCGCCGCAGCCTCCGCTGCGGCGCTTTCTCTTTCCCCTCCCGCTCCCCGCTCCCCGCGGCAGATCCAGCGCGGGCGACGGCGCGCCGTCTCCCCCGCCGGCAGCGACAGGAGGACAGATGCACTCCGGGATGATCGGCAAGGTCGCGAAGGCACACCGCTACGCGGACCAGCGCGAGCGCTTCGAGGTGAACGCTCTCGCGGTGACGATCCGCGGGGACAACGCCGATCACCATGTGGAGCTCGAGGACGGCCGCTGGAGCTGCGGCTGCGACTTCTTCGCGCACAACGGCGCCTGCGCCCACACGATGGCGCTCGAGCTCCTGCTCCAGGGGATGCTGCCCGCCCCGGATGCCTCGCCGGTCCCGGCGACCATCCCGGCCTGAGGGGCCGGGCGGGCGCGGAGCGCCGGTCCCGCCGTCGGGCGATCCCCCGCCTCACCCGGGACTCGAGCGTCCGGCGCGACGTCCCGACGCGCGCGCTCCCGGACCTCACGCTCGTGCTGCTGCTCGCGGTCGCGGGCCGGGGCTGCGGTGCCGGTCAGTCCGGCGCGGCCTCGATCTGCGCGATGTGCTCGTCGCGGTGGCGCCAGCGCTCGATGGAGTATCCCTCCCCCGCCGCGAGGAGTTCGTCCCACTGGGAGGGGGTGAGGGCCTCGATCGTCTCGTCCAGGAGCGCGGCCGCCCGCACCGCCTCGGCCCCGGCCGCGCCCGACCGGAGCAGCGGCGCGACGGCCTCCAGCGCCTCGTTCACGGCCGGATCCTCCTCGGGGAAGGCGCCGTCCCGGGCGTAGAGCTCGAGCGCGACGCGCTGGCGATGGTCCCAGAAGGCCAGGTGCGCGAGCGCGAACCCCACCGTCCAGCCCCCGCCCACCGGGCGCTCCGGATCCGCCGCTCCGAGCCTGCCCACTAGGTCGCGCAGGCGCTCCGTCGACGCCCGGTTGCGCCCTGCCCCCGGGTTCTCGTCGCCCATCGTCCCCCCTCGCCGGTGGCTGCCTGGGCCCGGCCACCGCGGGATGAGGCTCCCGGCGGCGGCCCGCGCCCCTATCCGGAGTAGGCCCTCAGCACCAGCACCGCGTTCTGGCCGCCGAAGCCGAACGAGTTCTTCATCACCGTCCGGACCTCGGCATCGCGGGACCGGAGCGGCACGTAGTCGAGATCGCACTCCGGGTCGGGGTGCGTGAGGTTGATCGTCGGCGCGATGGCGCCGGTGCGGATCGTCTGCACGGCGGCGATCGTCTCCACGCCGCCGGCCGCGCCGAGCAGGTGCCCGATCTGCGACTTCATCGCCGATATGGGCAACCGGTAGGCGCGCTCCCCGAAGACCGCGCGCACCGCCCTCGTCTCCGCGACGTCACCGATCTCGGTCGCGGTCGCGTGCGCGGAGATGTAGTCGATCTCCTGCACGGCCATCTGCGCGTCGCGGAGCGCCTCGCGCATGGCGCGGGCGGCGCCCTCCCCGTCCTGGGGCGGCGCGACCAGGTAGGTCGCGTCGGAGGAGACGCCGTAGCCGGCGACCTCGGCCAGCGGACGGGCGCCCCGGGCGAGGGCGTAGTCGAGCGCCTCCAGCACGACGATCCCCGCGCCCTCCGCCGCGACGAAGCCGTCGCGGTCGCGGTCGAAGGGGCGCGAGGCCGACTCCGGGCACTCGTTGGAGGAGGTGGCGAGGGCGCGCATCGCCGAGAAGCCGGCGAGCCCGACCTCGCAGACCCCCGCCTCCGTCCCTCCGGCGATCATCACGTCCGCCGCGCCGCGGCGGATCACCTCGGTGGCGTCGCCGATCGCCTGGGTCCCGGCGGCGCAGGCCGTCGTGATCGTGTTCGAGTAGCCCCGCGCGCCCAGCTGGATCGAGACGTTCGCCGACGCCATGTTCGGGAGCATCTTCGCGATGAAGAGCGGATCGACGCGGGTGCCTCCCCGCCTGAGCAGCGTGCGCATCGCCCGGTCGCTCTCGGGCAGCCCGCCGCCGCCGTTCCCCACCAGCACGCCGACCCGGGTCGCGTCCTCGCGGGAGAGATCGAGGCCGGCGTGCTCGACCGCCTGCTTCGATGCCGCCACGGCGAACTGGGCGAAGCGCGCCATCCGACGGGCATCCTTGCGGGAGAGGTAGCACTCCGGATCGAAATCGACGACCTCGCCGGCGATCTGGCAGGCGTACTCGGAGGGCTCGACCTGGGTGAGATGCCGGATGCCCGAGCCGCCGTCGACGGCGTTCCGCCAGAACTCGTCGACGCCGTGCCCGAGCGGCGCCACCACCCCCATGCCGGTGATGGCGACGCGCCGACGTCCGGTGCGCTGGGACATCGACGCTCCCCTCGGCAGAGGTGCGGGCTCCCGGCCGCGAGCCCGGGGTGAGTCTACCGCAGCGCCCGGCCGCGAGCGTCAGCGAAGGCCGAGCGCGCGGTCGCTGGAGACGGCGAGCAGGATCTCCCGGGCCTCGGCCGCCGTGTAAAGGCTTCCCCCGACGACCACGCAGCCCCCCTCGCCGGCGAGCGCGAGAGCGTGATCGAGCGCCCGCTCGACCGAGTCCGCCCGCTGCGTCGGGATCCCGGCCTGCCGGAGGGCGTCCTCGGCACGGGCGGGGTCGTCGGCGCGCGGCGAGGCGGGAGGTGCGACGACCGCGAGGTCGATCACGTCGACGAGCTCGGAGACCAGGGCCGCCGGCGCGCGGCCCGCCAGCATTCCGAAGAGCAGCACGCGGGGCGAGGGAAGCCGGAGCGCGCGCAGCGCCTCGGCGACGCGGCGCGCGGCCAGCGGCGTGTGCATCCCGTCGAGCAGCACGAGCGGGCGACGGCGCACCGGCTCGAGCCGGACGGGGAGCTCGACGCCG
>DAOULG010000181.1:0-16740 GCA_034420495.1 Dehalococcoidia bacterium | reverse complement strand
GGAGGCTCGGCCGTGGCGGCCTTCGTCACCGACGGGGCGGAGGCGGTCGCGGGGGCGATGCGGACGGCGGCGGCGTCGAGCGGCGTGGAGGCGGATGCGCGCGTCTGCGGGATGAGCGCGCGCGGCGCGGTCCTGCTCGGCGACGCCCCCGCGCCCGCGGGCGACTGACCGGGCGTCGTCGCCCTCGGCGGCGGCCCGGGCGAGGGGGGCGCGTGGTGCTGGTCGTCAAGAAGTTCGGGGGCTCCTCGGTGGCCGACGCCCGCAAGATCCGCCACGTCGGGGGGCGCATCGCGGCGGAGGCGGCGGGCGGCGCCCGCGTGGTCGCGGTGGTCTCGGCGATGGGGAATCGCACCGACGAGCTCATCGCGCTGGCGACCGACGTCACGGACGACCCCCGCCCGCGCGAGCTCGACGTGCTGCTCTCCACCGGCGAGGTGGTCTCCTCGACCCTGCTCTCGATGGCGCTCCACGATCACGGCCTCGACGCGGTGAGCCTCACCGGGCAGCAGGCCGGCATCCGCACGGACGCCGTCTTCGGCCGCGCGCGCATCGCCGGCATCGACACCGCGCGCATCGAGCGGGAGCTTCAGGCCGGGCGCGTCGTCATCGTCGCCGGCTTCCAGGGAGTCTCGGAGTCGGAGGATCTCGACGTGACCACGCTCGGCCGGGGCGGGAGCGACACCACGGCGGTGGCGCTGGCGGCGGCGCTCGGGGCCGACGCCTGCGAGATCTACACCGACGTGGCGGGGATCTACACGGCCGACCCTCGGATCTGCCCCGGCGCTCGACCGCTGGTCGACATTGGCTACGATGAGATGCTGGAGCTCGCGACGACGGGGGCACGCGTGATGCATGCCCGCGCGGTCGAGGTGGGTTCGCTGCACGGCGTCGATATCCGGGTGGCGAGCACCTTCGACGAGGAGGCGCCCGGCACGCTGATCTGCGCGGAGGCGGTGATGGAGCAGTCGAACAAGGTGCGGGGGATCGCCCATCAGGCCCGCCTGGGCCGCGTCACCGTGCGGGGCGTTCCGGACAGGCCGGGCATCGCGGCGCGGCTCTTCACGCCGCTGGCCGAGGCGGGCGTCTCCGTCGACACGATCGTGCAGAACGTCTCCACCGAGACGCTCACCGACCTCACGTTCACGGTCGCCTCCGAGGACCTCGACCGGGCGCTCGGGACGGTCGAGGAGGCGCTGCCGGATCTCGGCGCCGCCGCCGTGGCCGGGGACAGCGACGTCGGCTCCGTCTCGATCGTCGGGACCGGGATGGCATCGAGCCCCGGCTACGCCGCGGCGATGTTCGAGACGCTCTACAGGCACGGCGTCAACATCGAGCTGATCTCGACCTCCGAGATCCGCATCACGTGCGTCGTCGATGCCGACAAGGTCACCGAGGCCGTCCGCGCCCTTCACGACGCGTTCTCGCTCGATCAGGCGGGATAGGCCCGGCGGGGGTCGCGCGAGCTTTACAGGGGCGGCCGCGGCCCGCTAGTATCGCCCTCCGGCAGATCGCACGCCCGTTCGCGCAGTCGCCTACACGGATGTGCCGAACGACGGATGCGTGGGAGACCACGGGCCCGGGGCGCGCCGGGAGCGGCGCCGCGCCGGCGGGCGGCGGTCCGCGCGGGGGACGGTTCGGGATGTTTGCTCATCTCCACACGCACAGCGAGTACTCGCTGCTCGACGGCCTGTCGAAGATCCCCGATCTCGTCGCGCGCGCGAAGGCGCTGGGGCAGGAGGCGCTGGCCCTCACCGATCACGGCGTGCTCTACGGCGCCGTCCAGTTCTATGAGGAGGCGATCCGGGCCGGCGTGAAGCCGATCATCGGCCTCGAGGGCTACGTGGCCCACGGGAGCCGCCACGACCGCTCCGCGGCCGAGCGCTCGCCCTGGCATCTCACGCTGCTGGCGAGGGACGAGACCGGCTACCGGAACCTGCTCGCGCTCTCGAGCGCGTCGCATCTCGAGGGCTTCTACTACCGCCCGCGCATCGACCGCGAGCTGCTCGAGCGTCACGCGGAGGGGCTGATCGTCCTGTCGGGATGCCCCTCCGGGGAGCTCATGACGGCACTCGCCGAGGGCCGCGAGCGGGATGCGCGCGAGGCGGCCTCCTGGTACCGCGAGCGCTTCCCCGGTCGCTACTACGTGGAGCTTCAGGAGCACGGCCAGGAGCAGTTCAGCCGCCTGACGCCCCCCCTCGTCGCGCTCGCCCGCGAGCTCGAACTGCCGCTCGTGGCCACCAACGACTCGCACTACACGACGCCCGAGCAGCACCGCCTGCACGATCTGCTGCTCTGCATCGGTACGAACGCGACGATCCACGACGAGGGACGCTTCCGTCTCGACGGGGAGTCGTTCTACCTCAAGTCGGAGCCGGAGATGCGCGCTCTCTTCCCGGAGCTGCCCGAGGCCGTGAGCAACACGCAGCGCATCGCCGAGCAGGTGGATCTCGAGCTCACCTTCGGGCGCGCGCTGCTCCCCGATCCCGGCGTGCCGGCGGGCGAGACGCCGCCGGCGTTCCTGCGCCGCCTCTGCCAGGAGGGGCTGCGGCGCCGCTACCGCGATCCGACGGCGGCGCAGATCGAGCGCCTCGAGTACGAGCTGCGCGTCGTCGAGGAGTGCGGCTTCGTCGAGTACATGCTGATCGTCCGCGACATCGCGGCCTTCGCCCGCGAGCGGATGATCCCGATGGGGGTGCGTGGCTCGGCGGCCGCCTCGGTCATCCTCTACTGCCTCGACGTCACCGACATCGAGCCCACCCAGTACGGCCTCGTCTTCGAGCGTTTCCTCAACCCGGAGCGGCGGGAGATGCCGGACGTCGACTTCGACTTCGCCGACGACCGGCGCGAAGAGGTGATCCGCTACACCGCGGAGCGTTTCGGGCGCGACCGGGTGGCGCAGATCATCACCTTCGGCACGCTCGGGGCGAAGGCGGCGATCCGCGACTCGGGGCGGGCGCTCGGAATGGGCTACGGGGAGGTGGATCGCATCGCGCGGCTCGTACCCGACGTGCTGCACGTGACGCTCGAGCAGGCGGTCGCCGAGGTGCCGGAGCTCGCGCTCGCCGCCGAGCAGGATCCGAAGGTGGCGGAGCTGGTGGAGACCGCGCGCGGACTGGAGGGCGTGGCGCGCCACGCCTCCACGCACGCGGCCGGCATCGTGATCTCCCGCGGCGCGCTCTCCGAGGTCGTCCCGTTGCAGCGCCCGACCTCCGCGCGCGACGGGGACGAGGATCTCCTGCCGACGACGCAGTACGCGATGGGCGATGTCGCCCGCATCGGCCTGCTGAAGATGGACTACCTCGGGCTCGCCAACCTCACCATCCTGGGGCAGGCCGTGGAGCTGGTGCGCGAGTTCACCGGGGTGGACATCGACCTGCGGGCGCTCCCGGACGGCGATCCGCAGGCTGCGGCCCTCCTCGCGCAGGCCGACACGTTCGGGATCTTCCAGATGGAGTCGGCGGGCATGCGGCGGCAGGTCCGCGAGCTGCGGCCGGAGAACATCGCGGAGCTCTCGGCGATGGTCGCCCTCTACAGGCCGGGCCCGATGGATCAGATCCCGCGCTACATCGACGTCAAGCACGGACGCGCCACGGCCTACTACCCGCACCCCGATCTCGCGGGCGTGCTCGACGAGACCTACGGTGTGATCACCTACCAGGACCAGGTGCTCGAGATCGCCCGCGTCTTCGCCGGCTACACGCTGGGACAGGCCGACGTGATGCGGAAGGCGATGGGGAAGAAGATCCCGGAGGTGATGCTCGCGGAGCGCGAGCGCTTCATCGGCGGCGCGACCGATCGCGGATACGACGCGCGGCTCGCGGCGGACGTCTTCGACCTGATCGAGCCGTTTGCCGGCTACGCCTTCAACAAGGCACACGCCTTCTCCTACGGCACGATCGCCTACCAGACCGCGTATCTCAAGGCGCACTACCCCGTCGAGTTCATGGCGGCCGTCCTGATCTCGGCGGGATCCCACCCGACGGGAGCGCAGGAGCGCATCGCGAGCGCGGTCGGCGAGAGCGCGCGGCTCGGCATACCGGTGCTCCTGCCGGACGTCAATCGCTCCGGCGTCAATTTCTCGATCGAGCGGCCGGAGGGCGGGGAGGCCACCGCCGCGATCCGCTTCGGGCTCGCGCAGGTGAAGAACGTCGGGCGCGCCGCCGTGGAGACGCTCGTCCAGGAGCGGGAGGAGAACGGCCCGTTCCGATCGCTCAAGGACTTCGCGGGCCGCATCCAGCCGCGCGAGCTGAACCGCCGCGTGCTCGAGTCGCTCGCGAAGGCGGGGGCGCTCGACGACCTCGCCGACCGCGGGACGGTCGTGGCGGGGATCGATCGCGTGCTCTCGCTGGCGCAGCAGGAGCAGAGGAGACGCGAGACGGGCCAGACCTCGATGTTCGATCTCTTCGGGGATGAGGTCGATGCGCCGCTCCCGGCGCTCGAGCTCGATCCGGTGGAGGTCCCGCGTCGCGAGCGGCTGCAGTGGGAGAGGGAGCTGCTCGGCACCTACATCAGCGAGCACCCCTACCGCCAGGCGGCGAACGTGCTGGCGGAGCACATCACGGCACAGGCCGCGGAGCTGGGAGGCGATCACGTCGGTTCCGAGGTCGCCGTGGCCGGGATGGTCACCGGCGTCCGCTCGCTCGCCACCCGCAAGGGGCGTCCCTTCGCCGCCGTCACCATCGAGGACCTCTCGGGCTCGGTCGAGCTCACGCTCTGGCCCGAGGCCTACGAGCGCTACCGCGACCGTGCGGTGCCCGGCAACGTCGTGCTGGCGAAGGCCTCGGTTCGCAGCCGCGGCGATCGCCTCACCGTCGCGGTCGATGAGCTGGCGCCGTTCGACCTGGAGTCGGGAGAGCTGATCGATTTCGACGCCACCCGCTTCCGGCCGGTCGGAGGGCCGGGGGCCGGTCGGACGGCGGCCCGCCCCACCGGCGCCCGCGAGGTCAGGCCTCCCCCGGGGCCGGAGGAGAGCCGTCCGGCCGCCGCCGCCGCCGGGCCGCCGGGGCCGGCCCGCAGCGTGCTGCACGCCGTCGAGCCCCGGGAGGTCCGCGCGGACGGCGACGGCGGCGCGCCGAGGCTCGTGATCTCGATGGAGGAGACGACGGACGAGCAGGCGGACCGGCGCCGCATCCGCCGCCTCGTCGCGATGCTCCGCGAGAGCGCGGGTGACCTCCCGGTCGAGCTCTCCGTGCGCATGCGCTCGGGCCGCGTCGAGCGCCTGGCGCTCCCCGGCATTGCGTCCGCCGCCCCGCTGCTCCCTGACATCCGCGCGCTGCTCGGCGTGCTGGGAGAGGTGGCCGAGCACGGTGCGGGCTCGCCGGCTGAGGCCCCGGACGCACCCGCCGCGCCTCGCCCGGGCCGGGAGCCCCTGCTCGCGGCCGCGCGGTAGACCGGCGGCGCTCGCCCGCGTCGAGCCGTTCCCCGGGGCGCTACACTGCGGGCGCTGACCCCTTCCGGGGGGCGGAGCCACGTACCCGCGGACGGCATGAGGCGAGATGACGGAACAGCGAGGCGAGAGCACCGTGGCGCGACGCTCGAGCGGCGCCGGGGGGGTGCTCCTGCACCAGGTGATCGCCGACGTCCGCGCCGAGGTGGGACGGGTCATCGTCGGCCAGGAGCGGCTGATTGACCGGCTGCTCGTGGCGCTGCTGACGGCGAACCACGCGCTGGTCGAGGGCGTGCCCGGCCTCGCGAAGACGCTCTCCGTCTCGACCCTGGCCCGCACGCTCCAGCTCTCGTTCTCCCGCGTGCAGTTCACGCCGGATCTCCTGCCCGCCGATCTCACCGGGACGCTCGTCTTCCAGCCGCGCGATGCCGAGTTCCACGTCCGCCGCGGCCCGATCTTCGCCAACGTCGTGCTCGCCGACGAGATCAACCGCGCGCCGGCGAAGGTGCAGTCCGCGCTGCTCGAGGCGATGCAGGAGCGGCAGGTGTCGATCGGCGGCGAGACGCTCCCGCTGCCGGACCCGTTCATCGTCTTCGCGACGCAGAACCCGATCGAGCACGAGGGGACCTACCCGCTCCCCGAGGCCCAGCTCGATCGCTTCATGCTCGAGGTACACGTCGACTACCCGGAGCGCGAGGATGAGCGCGAGATCCTCCGGCGCGCCCTCGAGGGCTCGGAGCCCGAGGTGCGCGCGGTCTCCGACGACGGCCAGATCGCGGCGCTCCGGCAGGCGGCCGCGCGCGTCGAGGTGGACGAGCGGCTCCGGGAGTACGTCGTGCGGCTGATGGAGGCGACGCGCAATCCCGGGCGCTACCGCCTGGGGGAGCTCGCGCCGCTGGTGGAGTACGGCGCCTCGCCCCGGGCCGGCGTCTTCCTCGCCCGCGCCGCGCAGGCCTACGCCTACATCCAGGGCCGTGACTACGTGCTCCCCGACGACGTCAAGTCGATGGCGCGGGACGTGCTGAGGCACCGGCTCGTCCTCTCCTACGAGGCCGAGGCCCAGTCGGTCTCGCAGACGGCGATCGTGGAGCGGCTGCTCGACGGCGTCGGGATCCCCTGACGGTGCCCGATCTCCCGACGCGGTCGCCCCTGGCGGCCGCGCCGGCGGGCGGCCGCCGGACCGCCGCGGGGATCTCCCCCGGGGACGGGGAGCGGGCGCCGCTCGACTCCGAGCAGCTGGCCGCCGTCCGGCGCATCGCCCTCCGCGCGCGCCGCCTCGCCACCCAGTTCGTCTCCGGCGACTACCGCTCCGTCTTCCGCGGCACCGGCATGGAGTTCGCCGAGGTCCGGGAGTACATCCCCGGCGACGACGTCCGCTTCATCGACTGGAACGTGACCGCCCGGCTGGGTGCGCCGTGGGTGAAGGAGTACGTGGAGGAGCGGGAGCTCGCGGTGCTCTGCGCCGTCGATCTCTCCGCCTCGCAGGACGCCGCCGCACCCGGCTCCGGTCGGCTGGGGACCGCTGCGGAGGTGGTCGCCCTCATCAGCTTCGCCGCGCTCTTCAACAACGATCGCGCCGGGCTCATGACCTTCACGGACCGCGTCGAGCGCTTCGTCGCCCCGGCGAAGGGGAGCCGCCACGTGCTGCGCATCGTGCGGGAGATCGTGCAGCCCGCGCCGCGGGCGGCCGGCACGGACATCGGGGCCGCCTGCGAGCACCTCTCGCGCGTGCTGACGCGCCGCTCGGTCGTGGTGCTGCTCTCGGACTTCCTCGCCTCCGGCTACGAGCGCTCGCTCGCCGCGCTCTCGCGGCGGCACGAGGTGATCGCGGTGACGCTGACCGACGCGCTCGATCTCGCGCTCCCGGAGATCGGGATTGTCGAGGTCGAGGACGCCGAGCGCGGCGACCGCATCCTGCTCGACACCGGTGATGCGCGGGTGCGGCGCCGCTACGCGGAGGCCGCCTCCGAGCGCGCGGCGGCCCGGCGGCGCGCCCTGGTCGCCGCCGGCGTCGACGAGATCGAGCTGCGGGTCGGGGAGGCCGTCGTCGGACCGCTGGTCGCGTACTTCCGCCGCCGGGCGATGGCGCGGTGATCGGGGGCCGGGGAGCGGCCGCCCTCGCGTCGCTCGCGTGCTGCGTCGTCCTGCTCGCCGCCGCCGGGCCGTCGGTCGCGCAGGAGACGTCGGCGGACGGGGTCTCCGTCGCGGTCACGCTGGAGCCGTCCGCGGCGGCGCTCGGCGAGCCGGTGCACCTGGTGATCCGCATCGAGCACGGCTCCGATCAGGTCGTCGCCGTCGGCCGGGTGGATCGGTCCCTCGCCGTGCACCTCGTCGAGGACGCACGGGTCTCGGAGGGCGAGGCGCCGGCGGGGCGGCTCGTCAGCGAGCACGTCTACACGCTCGCCGCCTTCTCGCTGGGGCGCGTCGCGCTGGGCGAGGCGGTGGTGCGGGCGCTGCGCGACGACGGGACCCGGACCGAGCTTCGCGTCGCGCTCCCGTCCCTGATGGTCGAGTCGACGACCGCGGACGACGACGAGACGCTGCGCCCGCTCAAGCCGCAGCGCGACGTCGGAGGGGCGCCGCTCCCCTGGCAGCGGATCGAGGTGATCGCCGGCGGGCTCGCCGCGGGGGGCGTGCTTCTCGCGATGCTGCTCGCGTGGCGGGCACTGCGCTCGCTGCTCCGCCGGCGCGCGCTGCCGCGCGCGCGGGGCGGGGGGGAGGCGTGGCCGCTCGAGGAGGGAGCGCGGGCGCGCCTCGACGCGCTCGCCGGCCGCGGCCCCCCCGAGACCGGCGCGGCGGCCGTGAGCTACTACAGCGAGATCGCGTCGGTCGTCCGCGAGTACCTGGAGGCCTCCGGCGGCTTCCGCGCCACCGCGCTCACCACGAGCGAGCTGGAGGGGCGGATGGTCGGTGAGGGGATCGATCGCTGGCAGGCGCGTCTCGTCGTCGGCCTGCTGGAGCGCTGCGACCGCGCCGTCTACGCGCGTCGCCACCCCGACCGCGAGTCGGCCGACCACGACCTGACGCTCGCCTATGAGATCGTCGAGCTCGGGCGCGCGCGCGCAGCCGCCGCGGCCGCCGCCCCGGGGGAGGGCGGGGAGGTCGCCGGGGCGGATGGCGAGCCAGCGCCGTGAGCGATCTCGCCTTCGCCGCGCCCGCGCTGCTGCTCGCGCTCCCGGCGGTCGGCGCCTTCGCGCTCTGGCGGGCGCTGCGCGGGCCGCGCCGGCCGGCGCTCGCCGTCGCCGATCTCGGACCGTGGCGGGGCGCCGGCGCGGGCGGCTCCAGCGTGCGGCTGCGCCTGCTCTGGGTGGGACCGGCGCTGCGCGTGGCCGCGGCGATCCTGCTGGTGATCGCGCTCGCGCGTCCGCGCCAGGGACTCGCCACCGTGACGATTCCCGAGGAGGGCATCGACATCGTCGCGGCGCTCGACGTCTCGACGTCGATGGGGAACATCACGGAGCGATTCGGCCCGACGCGGCTCGAGGCGGCGCGCGCCGTGCTCGAGGAGTTCTTCGCGACGCTCGAGGGCGACCGCGTGGGGATGGTCATCTTCCAGTCGCGCGCGCTGGTTCTCTCTCCCCTGACCGACGATCTCGACGCGATGAGGAGCCGCGTGCGCATCGCGGCGCCGGGGCTGATCGAGGACGGCACGGCGGTCGGCCTCGGGCTCGCCGAGGCGGTGGGGCTTCTGCGCGAGTCGCCGGCCCGCAGCCGGGTCGTCGTCCTGCTCACCGACGGCCAGAACAACACCGGGGAGGTGACGCCGGTCGAGGCGGCGCAGATGGCGGCGGCGCTCGACGTGCGCGTCTACACCGTCGCCTTCCTCGCCCTCGACGGCACGTCCGCGGTCGATGAGGCGACGCTGCGCCGGATCGCGGAGCTGACCGACGCCTCGTACTACGACGCCCGGACGCAGGAGGAGCTGGCCGCCGCCTACGAGTCGATCGGCCGCCTCGAGCGCAGCCGGGTGGGGGAGCGGCGCTTCGAGTCGTTCCTGGAGGTCGGGCCGTGGCTCGCCGGCGCGGCCGCCCTCCTGCTCACCCTCGACGCCGTGCTCGCCGCGAGCTGGCTCCGGAGGCAGCCGTGATCGGCCCCGTCTCGGTCGCCGCGCCGCTGCTTCTGGCGGCGCTGCTGCTGGTGCCGCTGGCGTGGGCCGCGTCGCGATACGGCGAGCGGCGCCGCGCGGACGCGGACCGCGCGGTCGGCGGTCCGGCGGGGCTGCGCCGGGGCCGCTCCCCCGCCCGCCGCTGGCTGCGGGGGGCGCTGCTCCTCGCCGCGATCGCCTCGGCGGTGCTCGCGGCCGCACGACCGCAGTGGGGCGAGGAGCAGCGAGCCGTCGAGCAGCGGGGCATCGACCTGGCGCTGGTCCTCGACGTCTCGCGGTCGATGACGGCGGGGGACGTCGAGCCGGACCGCGCGCAGGCGGCGGCAGGCGCGCTCACCGGGCTGCTCGAGGGTCTGGTCGGCGATCGAGCCGCGCTCATCACCTTCGCCGGCAGCGCCCTCGTGCGCTCGCCCCTGACGCGCGACCTGGAGGTGCTCTCGCAGCTCGTGGAGCGGGCGCAGTCGGAGGCGGCGCTGCTGCGACCGGGCAGCAACGTCGGCGTCGCCCTGCAGCGCGCGCTCGAGGCGCTGAACGTGGAGGACGCCGCGCGCACGCAGGCGATCGTGCTCGTCTCCGACGGCGAGGATCCCGCAGGCGACCGCCTCGTCGACTTCGCGCGCGAGACCGCGGCCGCCCGCGGCGTGCGCATCTACACCGCCGTCGCCGGCGCGCCGGGCGGCGGCGCGCTGCCCGGCGCCGGGCCCGCCGGGGTCGCGCCGGAGGTGAGCGTGCCCGACGCCGCGCTGCTCGCCGGGGCCACGCGCGGCACCGGCGGCGAGCTGCGGCCTCTCTCCGCGATACCGGGGCTGGCGGTGACCTTCCGGAGGCTCGCGCAGACGCGCTTCGCCGAGGACACCGAGCGTGCCCCCGTCGAGCGCTTCCCGTGGTTCGCCGCCGTCGCGCTCGCGCTGCTGGGCGCGCGCGAGCTGGTGGCCGAGGGCGGACGGCGGCGGCCGGGGCGCGTCCTGCCGCGACTGCTCTCGGCGTCGTCGCTGACGGCGATCCTGCTCATCGGCGCGGCGCTCGCGGCCTCCTGCGGCGGGAGCGAGGCCTACCGCGAGACGCGCGCCGGCAACGAGGCCTACGGGGCGGAGCGCTACGAGGAGGCGCTTCTCCGGTACGAGGCGGCCTCGGAGGCGGCGCCGTCCGAGGAGGACCTCGCGATCCTCGCCTACGATCGGGGCAACGCGCTCGGCCGCCTCGGGCGCTACCGGGAGGCGATGGAGGAGGCGGCGCGGGCCGCGGGCGAGACGGAGGATCCGCAGCTCGCCGCGGCGGCGGCCTACGCGCGGGGCAGCCACGCCGCACGCGCCGAGCTCCTCGAGGAGGCGCGCGATGCCTTCGTGACGGCTCTCCTCCGCGATCCGGAGGACGCCGACGCGAGGGCGAACCTCGAGATCGTGCTGCGCGCGCTGGGGGAGGCGTCCGGGCCGGAGCCGGCGGAGGGAGAGGATGCGGGGGACGCCGCGTCCGGGCCGGAGCCGGGTGCGGCGGGGGGGCCGCAGCCTTCCGGTCCGGCGCCGGGCTCCGGAGGGAACGGGTCGCCGGCCACCGGCCCGGGCGGCAGCGCGCCGGCGCAGCCGGGGACGACCGCGCCGGCGGGGATCGATCCGGCGCCGGACGGCGCCACCGGGGGCCGGCCGGGACCCGGAGCCGCGCTGAGTGCGGAGGAGGCGCGCGCGGCGGTGGAGGCGGCACTGGCCGAGCTGGACTCGGGCGAGATGGCGCTCGAGGAGGCGCTGCGCCTCCTCGAGCTGGTCCACCGGCTCAACGCGCTGGTCGGTCTCAGCACGGCCGAGCAGCCCGGGGCCCTCCCGCCCCCGCGCTGAGCCGGGGGCATCGGGAGCCTCCGGCCCGCGGGGCGCCGCGCGCGCGCGGCCGCGTGCGGCGCCCGCCGCCGGCGTCCCGGATCTAGCGGCTGCGGGATCGCCTCAGCCGCGGCCGCCAGCGCCCGAGCAGGCGGCGGAGGAAGCGGTTGCGGAGCTGGACGTAGAGCCGGTCGAGCTCCTCCGCGTCATCCGGCGCCTCGGCGTGGCCGGGCCGTCCGTAGCGCTCGCGGGAGAAGGCGGCGGCGAGCGGGGCCGTATCGAGCGGCCGGGGCCAGAGCGTCTCGCTCCACTCCCGGGCGGTCTCGTGCGGGGTGCGCGTCGGCGCGGAGCCGGCGTTGGCCCACGCCGCGAGGCGCGAGAGCTTCCCCCAGCGCCGCGTCGCCGGGGAGAGCTTCCGGTAGGGCCGCTCCCAGAACGAGACGGCCCCGAGGATCAGGACGAGGCCGGCGGCGGCGACCGCGAGGACCCATCCGGCGACGCGCGCCACCGCGCGGCCGAGCCCCCCGTCCTCGCCGAAGTCGACGTCGGAGGGGCCCTCGGTGCCGAGGTCGACGCCGAGGCTGGCGAGCAGGGCTTCGAAGTCCGCATCCTCGTCGAAGGGGATGGCGCCGATGAGGTCGTCGCCGCTCTCGGTGAGGCCGAAGGCGGCGAGCAGGCCGGAGTCGTCCCCGGGCCGGGCGATGAGCGGCCGCGACGGCGTCGGGTTGAAGTCGATCCAGCCCAGCCCGGCCATGTAGACCTCGGGCCACGCCCAGCTCTGGAGCTCGCTCAGCGTGTAGCGTCTCGTCTCCTCGTCGAGCTGGGCGTCGTCGATCACGAAGCCGACGGCGAGGCGCGCGGGGATGCCGAGCGTGCGCAGCAGCACGACCATCGCGGAGGCGTGGTGGTCGAAGTAGCCGCGCTGGGCGTCGAAGAGGAAGTAGGCGGTCGCGTCGCGGAGCGGCGGCGGGGCGGGGACGCGCAGGTCGACGGGGAAGGTCGCGCGCAGGTGCTGCTCCACCAGGCGCGCCGCGACGTAGGGCTGCGTGCCGGGCGAGACCAGGGCGGCGGCGTACTCGCGGACGGCCTCGGGCAGGTCGTCGGGGAGCTGCAGGTAGCGCGCGGTGAGCCAGGCCGGGTAGTCGCTCCCGGAGGCGACCAGGCGCTCGAGCTCGGCGGCCGAGACCGTCCCGACGGTGGCGTAGCTGTCGCCGGTGCGCAGCCGGCTCTCCGGCTCCAGCGAGACGGTGTCGATGGGCGTGGGTCCGATGCGCCGGGTCGCTGCGCGGTCGGAGGAGAGCGGATCTCCGGCGGCGAAGAGCACGCGATCCCCGACGCGCTCCAGCAGCGATACCTCGACCGTCACGGGCAGGCGTACCTCGAGGCGCGTGCGCGCGAGCCCTCCCTCGGCGAGTCCCTCGACGGGACCGGGCAGCGGCAGCGCTCCGGTCTCGGAGACCTGCCACCCCTGGCCGGCGTAGGTGTCGTAGCTGAGGGCCCGGAGCAGGCCCTCAGCGGGCGCCTCCACCTCCAGCAGGGGTTCCGGGGCGAGCCGCGCGCGTCCCTTCAGCGGCAGCACGTCGCCGTAGCGGTGGTGCAGCGAGTCCGGCCGTGATCCCACGCCGACGAAGAGGCGTCCCATCCGCTCGGCGCGATCGGTGACGGGGGCTATGAGCGCCACCCAGCGGTCGGCGACCGGGCCGATGTTGTTGGCGGTCGGGACCAGCCAGACGGCGATGAGCAGCACCAGGGCCGCCCAGCTCGACGTACGCAGCACCTCCGCCGGCAGCGCGTCGGGGTGGATGGTGTCGCCGCTCCCCCAGCCGGAGAGCGCGCGCACCACGCGCAGCCGCGTGATGAGGAGGACGCTGGCGAAGAGGAAGACGGCGAAGGCGAAGGCGGGCTGGCCGGGGAGGTAGGCGATGTTGGTCAGCAGCAGCACGCCGGGCGGCAGCAGCGCCACCCAGGCGTTGCGCCAGCGCACGACGGACCAGGCGCTGAGAAAGCCGATCAGCCACACGAGCGCCACCAGCATGGCGACGAACGGGAGCGGGTCGTTGGAGATCCCGCCCTCCACGAGGACCTCGACCCAGCGCGCGACGCGGAGCTTCATCTCGCTCCAGCGGATCGCGAGCCCGGTGGGGCCCGCCGGATCGGAGAGCCTGAGCGTGTCGAGGAGCAGCCCGGTCACGAAGAGGGCGCCCGCGGCGAGGGCGGCGGGAACCGCCCCGGCGGCGCGCAGCGGGAGCTGCGAGGCGAGCCACCCCGCCGCGAGGCCGCCGAAGCACGCCGCGGTGAGCGAGGGCATCTCCCGCACCCAGTTGGCGTCCTCGACCGACGAGATGACGGCCGCGAGCGCCACCACCAGGATCGCGAGCGTGATCCACTCGTCGCGGGAGCGCAGGAACGCGAGCGAGCCCGGCGGGGCCGGGGCCGAGCCCCGATCGAAGCCGGGCGTCGGTCCGCGGTAGAACTCCTCGAAGGAGATGCTCATGGCCGGTCCGCCTCCGGGCCCGCCCGGACGGCCGCCTCACCGCCCGTCGAGAGCGCGCGGACGAGGTCGTCGCTGCGCTTGACCGTGTAGGTGAAGACGCCGCCCGCCGCCAGCGTCCCGTAGACGTCGAGCGAGCTACCCGCCCCGTCGGCGTCGGTGGCGAAGGTCTCCGCCTCGAGCAGCACGGCGGCGACCGGGACGCCGCGGGCGGCGAGCGTCATCAGGGCGAGCGCCCACGACTGGTCGGTCGACGGCGTCACGACGACCACGGTGGTGTGCCGCCCGAAGCGGCGCGCCTCCTCCAGGAGCAGCGCGGCGAGCGGGGCGTCGCCGACGGCGCGGGCCATCGCCAGGGACTCGAGGATGCGGGTGTAGTGGTTCTGACCGCGGTCGGGCTCCTGCACGGTGAGCGCCTCACCGAAGGAGACGAAGCCGACGGAGCGGTTGGCGCCCAGGAAGTAGCGCGCGATCGAGGCGCAGATGGAGACGGCGATCTCCTCCGAGGAGTCGTCGCCCTCCCCGACGTGCACCCCCTGCTCGAGGTCGAGCACGATCCAGATGTCGGAGCTCGGATCGAGCTCGAACTGCTTCACCATCAGCTCGCCCGTGCGGGCGGTCGCCGGCCAGTGGATGCGGTTGTAGGAATCGCCGGGCGCATACTCGCGCACGCCGGAGACGGTCGGGGTCACGTTGTGCGTGCGCTGGCGGAAGCGGCCCTCGCCCGGGAGGTTCGCGGGCGGGATGTAGAAGTTGGGGAGCTCCGGGGCGCTCGGGTAGACGAGCACGGTGTCCCGGCGGCCGAAGCGACGCGTGAGGCGGAAGAGGCCGAGCGGGTCCACCGCGGTGACGGTGACGGGACCGAGCTCGTAGACGCCGCGCCGTCGCGTCGGCGTCGAGTACTGCCAGCTCTTCATCTCGCGCGGGCCGAGCGTCAGCACGCGACGGGTGAGGTGGCCGGGGATCGAGCAGGGATCCTCGACCTCGAGCCAGACCTTCGGCCAGAAGGTCAGCGACCGCAGCGCGAGGCGACCGGTCAGGGGCTGCCCCTGCGTCACGCGCTGGGTGCGGCGCGCGACGTCGACGTCGAGCGACTCGCCCATCGAGCGGGTCCAGAGGTTGAGCAGCGGGAGGGCGATCGCGACCACGTACGCGACGCGGAAGAGCAGCCAGAAACCGGTGGCGAATCCGATGAAGAAGGCGGCGGCGGCGACGAGGACGGCGGCGCCGGCCGGGAGCAGCCGGACCTCGAGGCGGCCGGGGTCGCCCCCCGGGGGCACCGGCCTAGGCTCCGCCGCGCGCGCGTACGCCGGGGACGGCGACCCGTTCCAGCGACTCCTCGATGATCTCCCGCGCGCCGACCTCGCGGACGCGCGCCGACGGCGAGACGATCACGCGGTGCGCGAGCGTGGGCTCGGCGAGCGCCTTCACGTCGTCGGGCTGGACGAAGTCGCGCCCGTCGAGCAGCGCGTGCGCCTGCGTCGCGCGCATCAGCGCCAGGGAGCCGCGCGGGGAGGCGCCCAGGTAGACGCTCTCGTGGTCGCGGGTCGCGCCCACGAGGTTCACGATGTACTGCTTGATGAGCGGGTCGACGTAGATGTCGCCGACCGCCTCCTGCAGCTCGATCAGCTCCTCGGGACGGGTGACCGGCTCCAGCGTCTCTATGGGGTGGCCGCCCTGCTGGGCATCCATGACGAGCACCTCATCGACGGCGGTGGGGTAGCCGAGCCGCACGCGCATCAGGAAGCGATCGAGCTGGGCCTCGGGCAGGGGGAAGGTGCCCTCGTACTCGATCGGGTTCTGCGTCCCCATCACCATGAAGGGTCGAGGGAGCGGGTGCGTGACGCCGTCGACGGTCACCTGGCGCTCCTCCATCGACTCGAGCAGGGCGGACTGGGTCTTCGGCGTCGCGCGGTTGATCTCGTCGGTCAGGACGATCTGCGCCATCACGGGCCCGGCCCGGAACTCGAAGGTCCCCGTCGCCTGCGCGTAGATCGAGACGCCTGTGACGTCGGAGGGAAGCAGATCGGGGGTGAACTGGATGCGTGAGAAAGTGCAGCCGGTCGAGCGGGCGAGCGCGCGCGCGAGCATCGTCTTGCCGACCCCGGGGACGTCCTCGATCAGCAGGTGGCCGCGGCACAGCAGGGTGATCAGGGCGAGCTGCGCCTCTGTCGACTTGCCGATGATGACGCGGCCGACGTTGTCGAGGATGCGTCCGGCGAGGAGTTGTGGCTCTTCCACGTCACCTCACTCCCCGGCTGGCGGGATCGCCCGCGACTGCTCACGCCGCCGGTGGCGGTCGCACGGGCCGCCCGGCCGCGCGCTCCGTGGCGGGTAGCGGAGTATAGCAGCACGCTCCGGCGGCTCGCGCGGCCCCTGCGGCCTCGACGACGCCGGCCGTGGCATGCTCGCAGCGGGCGGCCCGGCGGCCGGGGAGGGTGGTGATCCGAGCGTGGAGGAGAGGCGCGGGCGGCCGAGAGGCACCCCGGGGCGCGCCGTCCCGGTCGGCATCGCGCTGCTGGCGGCGGCGCTGCTGCTCGCCGCCGCGGCGGCCGCCTGGGTCTCGCAGCGCGGAGCAGATCGCGCACCGGAACCGGTGGCGGTGAGGCAGACGCTCGAGCGCAGCGAGGGGAGCTCGCCGCCCGGGGCGACGGCGCCGGCTCCGGTGCCGTCGCCCCCGGCGGCGGCGACGCCCACGGTGGCCGCCGCCGGGCCCGCCGCGCCCACGCCTGCGGCCCCGGCCGCGTCCCCGCAGGCCCCGGCGGACCGGGCCGCCATCCCGGCCGAGCCGCCCGGCGTCGCGGTCGAGCCCGGCGTCGTCGGCAACGGCGAGGCGATACTCGTCACCGTCGAGGCACCCGGGGCCGCGTTCGCGACGCTGCGACACCGCGGCGAGTCCGTGCCGCTGGTCGCGGAGTCCGGTCGATTCTGGGGCGTCGCGGCCGTCCCG
>DAOULG010000180.1:0-6382 GCA_034420495.1 Dehalococcoidia bacterium | reverse complement strand
TACGAGCCGCCGATCCGCGACGACCTGGTCGGCCGCCGCGTCGAGGAGATCCGCGCCCGCGGCGGCGTCGCCGCCGTCTCCGCGACCCCCCAGAACACGAAGCGCCTCGCGCCGCTCGCCGTGGAGGCCGGCGCCGACTTCTTCGTCGTGCAGTCCACCGTCACCACCGCGCGGCACGTCTCGACCTCGCTCCGCGGGCTGCAGCTCGACGAGCTCGTGCGCCAGCTCGACCCGGTGCCCGTGCTCGTCGGCAACACCGTCGACTTCGAGGCGACGCTGGAGCTGATGGAGATGGGCATCTCGGGCGTCCTGGTCGGCGTGGGTCCCGGCGCCGCCTGCACCTCGCGCGAGGTCCTGGGGATCGGCATCCCGCAGGTCTCCGCGACGCTCGAGACGGCGCACGCGCGCGACGTCTTCCTGGCGCGGAGCGGCCGCTACGTCCCGATCATCACCGACGGCGGCATCCGCACCGGCGGCGACGTCGCCAAGGCGATCTGCGCCGGCGCCGACGCCGTGATGATCGGCTCCCCCTTCGCCTCGACGCCCGAGGCCCCGGGCCGCGGCTACCACTGGGGCATGGCGACCCCGCACGCGACGCTCCCGCGCGGCGTCCGCGTCCACGTCGGGCAGCCGCACTCCCTGGAGACGCTGCTCTTCGGGCCGACCTCGCGCACCGACGGCACGGAGAACCTGGTCGGGGCGCTGCGCACCTCGATGGCGACCTGCGGCGCCCGCGAGATCCGCGACTTCCACCGGGCGCGCATGGTCGTCGCCCCCGCCATCAAGACGGAGGGGAAGATCTACCAGATGGCGCAGCGCGGCTCCGCGGCGCCGTAGCCCGCGGCGCCGCAGCCCGGGCGCCGGCGCCCGCTGCGGGCGCCCGCCCGCCTCAGCCGGCCGGAGGCCGCCCCGGCGGGGGGTACCCCCGCCGCGCCTCCACGACGCGCACGGCCCCCCGGAGGTCGCGGTGCCGGGCGAGCGCCAGCCCCGGGCCGAGCGCCGCCTCCAGCAGGTCCTCGACGAAGACGGCCTGCCCCGGGCCCACCTCGAGCAGCGCCGCGCACGGCCCGGGGGCCAGGTGCCGGGGCAGCTGCGCGACGAGGCGGCGGATCGGGCCGAGGCCGTCCTCGCCCCCGTCGACGGCGAGGGCCGGCTCGGCCTCCCGGATCTCCGCCGGGAGCAGCGCGAGCTCCCCGCTCGGGATGTAGGGGAGGTTGGCGAGGACGACGTCCGCGGGCTCGGACACGGGCTCGAGCAGGTCGCCCTGGAGCAGCTCGACGCGCTCTTCGAGACCAAGGCGCTCGCGGTTGCGGTCGGCCCACGCGAGCGCCTCGGTCGAGCTGTCGGTCGCGAGGACCGCCGCCTGCGGGGCGTGGCGGGCGACGGCGAGCGCGACCGTGCCCGGACCGGTGCCGACGTCTACGACGACCACGCGCCTGGGCGCCCGCGGGTGGCCGCGGATCGCCCCGAGCGCCGCCTCGACCAGGGTCTCCGTCTCCGGCCGCGGGATGAGCGCGCCGGGGCCGACCAGGTAGTCCAGGCCGTAGAACTCGCGCCGCCCGGTGATGTAGGGGAGCGGCTCGCCGCCGAGCCTCCGGGCGAGGAGCCCCAGGAAGCGTCCCCACGCCTCCCGCCCGGGCGGCGCCGCGCCGCCCGCGATCACCCCGTCGCGGCCGAGCCCCGCCGCCTCGCCGTAGAGGAGCTCCGCCTCGAGGCGCGCCTCCCCGGGATCGGCCGAGCGGCGCCTCTCCAGGAGCTCCGCCGCGGCCTCCGCGAGCAGCCTCCGCAGCGGCGCGCGGGGTGCGGCGCTCCCGCCCGCCTCGCCGGGGCCCGGGTGAGCGGGCATCGTCCCCCCTCGCCGCCCCCCTCGCCCCCTCGGCCGGCGGCGCCACGATACCCTCCCGCGGGCCCGGGCGCGCCGCGCTGGTAGGATCGCCCCCGCGGCGCCGCCGCGGCCGGCGGGAGGGGGAGCGATGCGCGCGATCCGCGTCCACGAGACGGGCGGCCCCGGGGCGCTGCTCGCCGAGGATCTGCCGACCCCCGAGCCGGGCCCCGGCGAGGCGCTCGTCGCCGTCGCGGCCGCCGGCGTCAACTTCATCGACATCTACCAGCGCCAGGGGCTCTACGCGCTCCCGCTCCCCTTCACCGCCGGCTCGGAGGCCGCGGGGCGCGTCGAGGCGGTGGGGGAGGGCGTCGACGCCCTCTCCGTCGGCGACGCCGTCGCCTACTGCGGCGTGCTCGGCGCCTACGCGGAGTACGCGGTCGTGCCGGCGGAGCGGCTGGTCCGGGTTCCCGCCGGCGTGGCGCCCCTCCAGGCGGCCGCCCTGATGCTCCAGGGGATGACCGCGCACTACCTCGCCGCGGAGACCTTCCCGCTCGCCTCGGGCGACACCGCGCTCGTGCACGCGGGGGCCGGCGGGGTCGGCCTCCTGCTCACGCAGATCGCGAAGCGCCGCGGGGCCCGGGTCGTCTCCACGGTCTCGACGGAGGACAAGGCCGAGCTCTCGGCGCGGGCCGGCGCCGATCACGTCATCCTCTATCGCGGGCGCGACTTCGTCGCCGAGGCGGAGCGGCTCCTCGGCGCGCGTCCGGTCGACGTCGTCTACGACTCGGTCGGCCGCGACACGCTCCGGGGCTCGATGCGCCTGCTCCGGCGGCGCGGGATGCTCGTCTCCTACGGCCAGTCGAGCGGCCCGCCGGAGCCACTCGAGACGCGGGAGCTGCAGGAGGCCGGGAGCATCTTCCTCACCCGCCCCAGCCTCGCCGACTACATCTCGGGCCGCGAGGAGCTCGAGCGGCGCGCCGCCGACCTCTTCGGCTGGGTCGCCTCGGGCGATCTCTCGCTCCGCATCGACCGCCAGCTCCCGCTGGCGGAGGCGGCGGAGGCGCAGCGCCTGCTCGCCTCCCGCGCCACCGCGGGGAAGCTGCTGCTGGTGGCCGGAGGCTAGCGCCGGCCCGCCCGCCGGGCGCCCCGGCGCGCGGGCCGGGCCGGCGCGCGGTATCCTCTTGCGGTGAGCGAGCTGAGCATCGTCGAGCGCCCGGAGCTCCGCCGGCCGCTGCTGATCACGGCCTTCGGCGGCTGGAACGACGCGGGAAGCTCCGCGACCGGAGTGATCCGCTACATGCTCCGCCGCTGGCGCTGCGACACGCTCGCCGAGATCGATCCCGAGCCCTACTACGACTTCACGCAGGCGCGGCCGACGGTCCGCCTCGTCGACGGCGAGCGGGTCATCGAGTGGCCGCGGAACCGCTTCTCGTGGCGCACGCTGGAGGAGGAGGATCGGGATCTGATCCTCTTCTCCGGGATCGAGCCGCACCTCTCCTGGCGCGCCTACGTCGGCTGCGTACTGGAGCTCTGCCGCACCTTCGACGTCTCGGGCGTGATCACGCTCGGCGCGCTGCTGGCGGAGGTCAGCCACTCGCGGCCGGTGCCGCTGATCGGCTCCTCGAGCGACGAGTACCTCGCCGGGCGCCTCGAGCTGGGGCCCCAGAGCGCGAGCGGCTACGAGGGCCCCACCGGTGTCGTCGGGGTGCTCTCGCAGGCGGTGCGCGAGGCCGGTCTCCCCTCCGCCTCGCTGTGGGCGAGCGTCCCCTTCTACGTGAACGCCTCGCCGAACCCGAAGGGGGCGCTCGCCCTCCTGGAGCGCCTCAACGGCGGTCTCGGGCTCAGGCTCTCGCTGCACGACCTCGAGGTCTTCGCCGCTCGCTTCGACGCCCAGGTCCAGGCGGAGGTCGAGAAGGATCCGCAGATGGTGGAGTACGCGCGCCGCATCGAGGAGCAGCTCGACGAGGAGGAGGACGGGGCGGGCCCCCGCTCCGCCCCCGCCGAGCTCCCCGATGCGGAGTCGATGGTGGAGGAGCTCGAGCGCTACCTGCGCGAGCAGCGCGACCGCTGACGCCCGGGATCCCGCCCCCGGCGCGGCCCCCCCTCCCTGCGCGGTGCTTGACTCTGCCCCCAGCCAGGGTGCGGCGGGAGGTGACGCATGGCTCTCCAGCTGATAGTGGCGCACCAGACGGCGGAGAGCCCCGAGCTCATCGCGCACGTGCACCAGGTGATCGCCGAGGACCCCGGGGCCGAGTTCGTCCTGCTCGTCCCGGCGACGCCGGCCCGCGAGCTGCGGACCGGCGAGACCGGGCGCGGGCAGGCGATCGCGGGGATCCGGGGCGGGAGCGCCGCGGCGCTGCTGCGCGCGGCCGGCGCGCACGTCCGCCGCGTGGAGGTCGGCGGGCGCGATCCCGCGGCCGCGGCCCAGGCGGAGATCGAGGCCCATCCCGGCGAATACGCGGGCGTGATCGTGAGCACGCTCCCGCCGGGCTTCTCGCGCTGGCTGCGGCGCGACCTGCCGCACCAGGTGGCGAGCCGCGTCGGACTCCCGGTCACCCACGTCGTGGCGCACTCCTCGGGCGGGGATCCGCTCGCGGCGGGGCTGGAGCACGGGCTGAGCCGGACGGGCGCCCTCCAGGAGTTCCTGCAGGAGACGCAGTGGCGCTAGCCAGGGGCTGAGCGCGCGGCGGAGGCCGCGCGCGGCCGGCCCGCTCCGGGAGCCGCCCTTGCCCCTCAGGCGGCTGATGCTACCCTAGGGCCACGACCAGTGGGCGTGTCTTTAAGGCCGGTCCGGTGAGGCCGGGAAGGGACGCAGAATGCGCCGCCACCTCTGCGCACCGCCTGCGCCCGCTCCCGCGGGCGCCGCCTTCAGGCCCTCTCGACGCGTCGGGGGGGTTCTTTTTTGCCGTGCGCGGCGCCGCCCGCCGGGGACCGGGGCTCCCTGCGATGGGTGATCCGACGCCCCCGCCGCTCGCCGCCGAGCGCCCGGGCGCGCTCCTGCTCGACGCCTCCGGCGTCCGCCGCACCATCACCCGCATGGCGCACGAGGTGGCCGAGCGCAACGACGGCGTGCGCGACGTCGTGCTGGCGGGGGTCCATCGCCGCGGCGTCCCGCTGGCCGGGCGCCTGGCCGAGGAGATCGAGCGCTTCGAGGGCGCCCGCCCGCTCACCGGCTCGCTCGACGTGACGATGCACCGCGACGACTTCGCCGCGCGCGGCCTGCGCAGCGAGCCGCGCGCGAGCGCGCTCCCGGACGTCGAGGGGCGCATCGTGGTGCTGGTCGACGACGTGCTCTTCACGGGGCGCACCGTGCGCGCCGCGCTCGACGCGCTCACCGACTTCGGGCGGCCGCGCGCCGTGCGGCTCGCCGTCCTCGTCGACCGCGGGCACCGCGAGCTCCCGATCCGCGCCGACACCGTCGGCAAGAACATCCCCACGGCCCGCGGCGACTCCGTGCGCGTCCTGCTCGAGGAGGAGGACGGCCGCGACGCCGTGCTCGTGCTCTCGGGGAGGAGCGAGGGATGACCGCCTCCGTGCCCGGCCGCGCCGCGCCCTCAGCCGGAAGCGCCCCCGCCCCCGCCGCGGAGGGGGCGCCGCCTGCCGCCTCCCCGCCGTG
The DNA here is from genome assembly GCA_034420495.1 of Dehalococcoidia bacterium. Classification (GTDB taxonomy): domain Bacteria; phylum Chloroflexota; class Dehalococcoidia; order UBA2979; family UBA2979; genus VYDC01. The sequence goes on along the minus strand of DAOULG010000180.1, from coordinate 941 downwards.
GAGCCAGCGCCACCTGCTCGACCTCGACGTCGTCTCGCCCGCCGAGATCGACTCCGTCCTCACGCTCTCCGAACGGATGCTGGAGGTGCTGGAGCGCCGCATCGCGCGCGTCCCCACCCTCCGCGGCTTCACCGTCTTCACGCTCTTCTACGAGCCCTCCACGCGGACCCGCGCCTCCTTCGAGCTCGCCGGGAAGGTGCTCGGCGCCGACGTGGTGAACGTCAGCCCGCAGAGCGCCTCGGTGCAGAAGGGCGAGTCCCTCGTCGACACCGTGCGCACGCTCTCCGCGATGGAGGCGAACGCCATCGTGATGCGGCACTCGAGCGCCGGCGCGCCCTACCTGGCCGCGCGCCACTCCGAGGCCTCGATAGTGAACGCCGGCGACGGGTCGCACGCGCACCCGACGCAGGCGCTGCTCGACCTCTTCACCATCCGCCGCCAGCTCGGCGGCCTCTCAGGCCGCCGCGTGGTGATGATCGGCGACATCGCCCACTCGCGGGTGGCGCGCTCCGACATCTGGGGGCTGACGGCGATGGGCGCGGAGGTCGTGATCTGCGGCCCGCCGACGCTGCTCCCGCGCGGGCTGCGCCCCGGCGAGCGCCCGGAGCACGCCCGCGAGGCGCTGCCGCCGGTGCGCGTGGAGACCGACATCCGCCGCGCGCTTCAGGGGGCCGACGTCGTCATGGCGCTCCGGCTGCAGGCGGAGCGGCAGCAGGGCGGGCTGCTCCCCTCGCTGCGCGAGTACGGGCGCCTCTACCAGGTCACGGCGGAGCGCTTCGCCCTGGCGCGGCCGGGGGCGCTGCTGATGCACCCCGGCCCGAAGAACGAGGGCGTGGAGATCGCCTCCGACATCGCCACGGGCGATCACTCCATCATCGAGCGCCAGGTCACCAACGGCGTCGCCGTGCGCATGGCGCTGCTCTACCTGCTCTCCGGCCGCG
>DAOULG010000179.1:0-24142 GCA_034420495.1 Dehalococcoidia bacterium | reverse complement strand
GCGAGGCCGCGGCGGGGTGCGGCCAGGGCCCGCGCGGCGCGGCGCCCGCACGCGCCTGCCGGCCGCCGCCGCGCCGGAGCCGCACGCCCGGGCGGGCGCGTCTGATAGCCTCGCTGTGTCACCCGGGGCAGATGCGAGAGGGGGGTGGCGATCATGGCGCTCTACGGGGTCGATCTGGACAACATGGAGGCGGCGCTCTTCGAGCGGCGGGGACCCGTGGCCGTGGTCACGCTCAACCGGCCCGAGTCCGCCAACGCGCTCAATACCTCGATGCACCGCGACGTCGGCGCCTGCTGGAACGAGATCAACGAGAACGACGAGATCAAGGCGGCCGTGGTCACAGGCGCCGGACGCTTCTTCTGCGCCGGGCGCGATCTCAACGAGTACGTCGGACAGTACGGAGCCGGCGATACGTCGGATCTGCGCCCGATCGACGACCCGGAGCACGAGATGTTCGGGCGGCTCTGCAACCACTGGATCATCCGCAAGCCGCTGGTCGGCGCCCTCAACGGGCCGGCCGTCGGCGGCGGCCTCGAGATGGTGACGATGGTCGACATCGTGGTGATGGCGGACGACACCTACATCCTCGACGCGCACGCGAAGGTGAACGTCGGATCGGGCGACGTGATGTACCACTACCTGCCCCCGATGATCGCCCGCGCCTTCACGATGACCGACCGGCGCCTGAGCGCCGAGGAGTGCCTGCGCTGGGGGTTCGCGAGCGACGTCGTGCCGCGCGATCGCGTGCTCGATCGCGCCGTCGAGATCGCGGAGGCGACGACGCGCATGGGGCCGGACGCGATCGCGAGGCTGAAGCAGCGCTCGATCGAGCTGCAGCTGCGCAGCGGCAACGTGCATCCGCCGGAGGAGCTGGAGGAGAGGCGGAGGACGCGCCGCGAGCTGATCCGGCAGACGGCGGGCGATCACGATCGCATGGAGGGGATGCGGGCCTTCGTGGAGGGTCGCTCGGCCTCCTACGAGCGCGCCGCACGCCCGGACGTCCCGTAGCGGTGGCGCCGCGCCGCGGGCGGTCGCCGGGGGAGCGCGTGCGATGACGGAGCCGTGGATCGCCGAGTGGGACGAGGCGATCGGGCACATCGGGGAGGACTTCTCCGCAGGCGAGCGTCACGTCGCCGCCGATGCGGTCGAGCAGGGCGCGATCCGGCGCTACTGCGAGCCCCTGGAGCTCGACTGCCCCATCCACCATGACGAGGCGGCGGCGCTGGCCGCGGGCTACCGGGGGATCGTCGCGCCCGCGAGCGGCACCTCGTCGCGCTGGTCGAGGGGCTCGCTCTGGGAGCCGGGGACGCCGACGCGGTATCCCTCCGCCGACCGCGACGCCGACATGATCCGCTCCGCGGAGGCGCGCATGACGCGCCTGCCGGTGCCGCGCATGCCGCGCACCTTCGCCACGGACGTCGAGATCGACTACGGCGAGCCCGTCTGCGTGGGGGACCGCCTGACCACGAGCGGGCTGCGCCTGGTGAACGTGGTGCCGAAGGAGACCCGGGTCGGCCGCGGGGCGTTCGTGACGACGGAGTCCTCGATACACAACCAGCGAGGGGAGCTGGTCGCGACGGTGCGCCACGGGGGCTTCCAATACCGACCGCGTCCCTTCGAGGAGCAGCAGGGGCGCGGCGGGCCCGCCGGCGGAGACGAGGTCCCGCCGCGGGAGCTCCCCGGGGCCGGGGCGGCCCGCGCTCCCTCGGTGGACTGGTCGCAGCAGCGCTTCTTCGAGGACGTCGCCGTCGGCGACCCGGTGCCGCCCGTCAGCCTCAACCTCACCATCACCCGCCTGGTCGTCGAGGCGGGGGCGAACCTCGACTTCAGCCAGGTGCACCACCACGAGGGCGTCGCGCGCCTGACGGGCGCTCCGGACGTCTACGCGAACAACATCTTCGTCCAGGGCTGGTGGGAGCGCGCCGCGCGCGAGTTCATCGGGGTCCGCGGCCGCTTCAGGCGCACGGGACCCCTGCGCATGCGCATCTTCAACACCGTCGGGGATACAGTGACGACGAGCGGCGTCGTCGCCCGGGCCTGGCGGGAGGCGGGCGAGGGCCTGCTCGAGCTGGAGATGCGGACCGAGATGTCCCGCGGGATCTCGGTGGGGCCGGGGCCCGTCGTCGTCTCGCTCCCGCTCCGCGGACGGGCGGGTCCCTGAGCCGGAGGCCGTGAGGGCGGCCGGGCGATGCCGCGAGGCGCGGTGGGGTAGTGCGAGGGGGTCGCGATGCTGTTCGTCATCATTCGCCAGTACGAGAGGGGCGTGAAGTTCCGCCTCGGTCGCTACGTGGGGACGAAGGCCCCCGGGCTCGCCGTGCTGATCCCGATCATCGACCGCATCCAGAAGGTCGACATGCGCGAGGCGGTGATCGACGAGCCGCCGCAGACGGCGATCAGCAAGGACAACGCGCTGGTGGACGTGGACTTCGTGGTCTTCATGCAGGTCTCCGACGCCGAGGCGGCGGTGATCAACGTCCGCAGCTACGAGGCCGCCGTGCGCAACCTCGCGACGACGACCCTGCGGGCGGTGATCGGGGAGATGGACGTGGAGGAGGTCCTCTCCAAGCGCGACTCCATCAACCAGCGCCTGCAGGTGAAGATCTCCGAGGAGACGATCCGCTGGGGCGTCGAGGTGAAGGCCGTGGAGATACGGGAGGTGCGGCCCCAGCGCGACATCCAGGAGGCGATGACCCGCCTCCTGACGGCCGACCGGACCAAGCGCTCCGAGATCACGGAGTCCGAGGGCCAGCGGCAGTCGGCGATCAACGTCGCCGAGGGGCGGAAGCAGGCGGCGATCCTCGAGGCCGAGGGAGCGCGCGAGAGCTCGATCCTCCGTGCGGAGGGCGATCGGCAGGCGTCGATCCTGCAGGCCGAGGGCTTCTCCATCGGGCTCGATCGGATCTTCGAGAGCGCGCGGCGGGTCGACGCCAACACCATGGGCCTGCAGTACCTGGAGATGATGAAGAGCCTCGGCGAGGGCGCCTCCACCAAGTGGATCATCCCGATGGATCTGGCATCGGTCGCGAACACGCTGAGCGGGACGCTCGCCGGCGTCGCGGCCGGAGCGGGCGAGGCCGACGACGGGTCGGAGTCGTGAGCGGGCGCTAGAGCCGCGCCCCGCGCCCGGGCTCGGAGCGTTCGGTCGCGGAGAGGTAGTTCCGGCCGATCCACATCACGCCCACGGCGGCGATGGTCGCCGTCGCGATCAGCGCCAGGGCTCCCATGGCCAGGATCCGCCGCAGATCGATCTCGGTCGAGCCCTGGCCGACGAAGATGCTCAGGGCGAGGACGACGGCGACCGCTCCCCCGGAGCCGAGTATCCCGCCGCTCCCGGTGAACGCCTCGAGCGCGAGCAGGGCTACCCCGAGCACGAGCAGCGCGACGGCGGCCTCGGTCGGCAGCAGCGAGCCGATGCCGAGCAGCGAGGCGATCGTCGCCGTGATGCCGACGACGGCCGGCAGGAAGAGGCCGGGATTCAGGATCTCGACCGCGAGCCCCGCTATGCCGACCGCGATCAGTATCGAGAGCACGATCGGGTCGCCGAGGATCTCCAGCGCCCGCTCGTAGGCGTTGCGGTCGTTGACGTGGAGTGGCGCCCCCCGCACGTGCAGCACGAGCTCCTCGCCGGAGAGGAGCTCGACGCGCCGTCCGTGGGACTCCGCGAGCAGCTCGAGGAGGGAGGAGGCCTCGAGGTCGACGATGTTCTCCGCGGCCGCCTCCGAGGGGGTCGCCGAGGCGGCGTCGCGCACCGCCGACTCGGCCCAGTCCGCGTTGCGCCCGCGCAGCTCGGCGACGGCGCGCGCGAAGGCGACCGTGTCGTTCTCCACCTTGCGGCCGAGCGCCCCCTCCACGTCCTCGCCCGTTGCCGTGACCGGCGTGGCGGCTCCGATAGGGGTGCTCGGCGCCATGGCGGCGATGTGGCCGGCCATCACGACGAAGGTGCCGGCGGAGGCCGCCCGGGCCCCCGGCGGCGTGACGAAGGTCAGGACCGGGACCTCGGCCTGCTCGATGCGGCCCACGACCGCCCGCATCGAGTCGATGTCGCCCCCGGGCGTGTTCACGCGGATGACGACGGCCGAGGCGCCCTCGGCCTCCGCGCGGTCGATCCCGCGGTCGATGTAGCGGACGAGCACGTGGCTGAGCGAGGTGTCGGCCGTCAGCACGTGGACGGCCCCCGGCGGCGCCGATTCCGCGCAGGCGGCACCGACGCCGGCGAGCGCGGCGCAGGCGAACGCGAGGAGCCCGGCCCGGAGCCTCATCGGCCTATAGTAGACGCGACCGGGCGAGGTCCGGGGCGGGGCGGCGGCCGACCGCGGCCCCTGCGGAGGCCCGCCGGCCGGGCGGAGACGGGAGGGCGCGATGATCCCGCTGGTGAGGCGTGCGCTCGCGGCCCTTCTCGTCGGGACGGCTGCGGCCGTCGCCGTCAACCTCGCCATCACGCCGCTCTACCACGACGGCTCCTCCACCTATCCCGTCTGGGAGGTCATCAACTGGTTCATGGCGGTCTCGGCGATCGTCGTCCTCGCCGTGAGCTACCTGAGGCGGCGGACGCTCGGCGGCCGCGAGGTCGGCGTCGTCGACTACCTGCGGGTGACCCTCTGCTACTACGGCGCGATCGCGCTGGCGATGCTCTTCTTCTGGGGGTGGTTCTGGACGCTCAACCCCGACAGCGAGACCGGCGACGCAGTCACCTCGCACCTGGTCTACTTCCCGCTGGTCGATGCGCTCTTCGTCGTCCTGGCCCTCGCCGTCGGCCGCCACCTCTGGAGCGAGGCCGACGGCTAGCTGCCCGACGCGCCGTCGCGTCGTCAGGCCGTCCCCCTCCGCGCGCCCGGCCCGGTCGAGGGGCATCGCCGCCCCGGACCGCGGGGCTCGCCGGGGGATGCGCTCAGAATCCGAGAGGGCGGATGACGTACCGCGCGTGCGACCAGAGGAGGCAGTGCAGCGGGAGGTACGCCGGCGTCAGGAACCACGGGTGCAGCCCCTCGCGGTACGCCACGACGTAGGTGTGCCCCGCGAGGGGCACGCACGCCGCATCCTGGAGCAGCTCGCGCTGGAGCGCCTCGTAGAGCGCCGGCTGCTCGGGGGAGGGTGCCTGCCGGATCGCCCGCATCTGCGCGCTGACCCGCGGCGTGGGGAAGAGCCGTCCCGGCATGTCGCGGGGGGGCGCGAAGTCGATGCCGAGGTCGTACTGCCGATCGGCGATCCCGTGTGAGCAGTCCCCCCGCAGGTAGAGCTCCGGCCTCTCCCCGTCCCCGAGGTCGGTGATGTACCGCACCCGCATCCGCAGGCCGATGGCGTCCAGCGCCTCGGCGACTATCGCCCCGATGCGCCGGGGCTCGCCCGAGGCGACGTCGTCGGGGTCGTCGCTCCCGGGAACGCCGAAGGTCACCTCCGCGCCGACGCCGCCCGCCTGCCGGAGCAGGCGCGAGGCCTGTGCGACGTCCTGCTCGTGCTCCCAGCCCGCCTCGGTGACGTCCGGGGAGTTCGGCTGGTAGATCCCCCGCTGGCGCTCCGCGTACCCGCCGTATCCCTCGCGGACGATCCGGTCGTACGGGAGGGCGCGCAGCACCGCCTCGCGCGCCCGCCGGTCGTCGAAGGGGGGGCGGCTGCGATCCATCTCGATGGTGGAGTGGTTGGTGCGCGAGAGCAGGAGGCGGACGTTCCCCGCGGCGCGGAGCCTCTCCGCCTCGTCGGGATAGAGACCGGCGATGACGTTCGCCTCGCCAGACTCGAAGAGCGCGAGGGCCTGCTCCCGGGTGGGGGCGGCGAGGTAGCGCACGCCGTCGACGGGGGGCGCGCCCGCCCAGAAGTCGGGCCGCGGTGCGAGCTCCAGTCGCTCGGCGTCGCGGTGGGTCATGGCGAAGCCGCCGAAGCCGCACGCGCTGTCGGCGAGGTACTCGGCGGCCCAGGGGTCGTCGCCGGTCGCGTGCTTCTCGGCCTCCGAGGCGTCGACGATCGCCGCCGTTGCGTAGCAGAGGAAGCGCGGGAAGTGCGGGTTGTGGCCGTCGATGCGGAACTCGACGCGCCGGCGATCCAGCGCCCGCACGCCCCCCTCCCGAGCCACCCCGGCGATGGTGGAGGCGCGCCACATCCCGACGGCGCGGAAGGCGAAGGCGCGCCGGTAGCTCCAGACGACATCCCCGGCGTTGAGCTCGTGTCCGGCGTGGCTGCGCACCCCCTCGCGGAGCGTCACGATCCAGCGGCTGTCACCGTCCCGCGACTCGAAGGACTCGGCCAGGCGGCCCTCGATCCGCGCGAAGTCGGCGTAGCGGCGGCCGTCCGGAAGCGCCGCTGAGGCGGGTGCGGCGAGCGCGTCGGAGACGTGGTAGGCGAGGTGGTACGGCTTGGCGAGGCGACGCTGCGTGTAGCCCCACGGCGGGTCGGGGTCGAGCGCCGCCTCCGTCGTCCAGACCGGCATGACGAGCTCTGCGCGCCCGGCCACGGCCGCCTCCCGCCTCCGTCCGGCCGGTTCCCGCGGCCGGCGCTTAACCCGCCGTCAGGCGATGCGGCGCACGCGCGGCACGAGCACGAGCACGCCGAGCGCGAAGAGTATCAGCGCGATGGAGAGCGCGCCGAGCGCGACCTGGATGCCCACCACCTCCGCGATCAGGCCCACGAAGAGCGTGCCGCCCGACATCATTCCCCACTGGGTCATCCAGATCGACATCACGCGACCGCGGTAGCGGTCCTCGACGTAACTCTGCAGGAGCACGTTGCCCAGAGTCTGCCGGCCGGCGGTGCCGATGCCGACGAAGACCATGATCGCCGAGGCGACGACGAGCGTCTCCGAGGCGGAGAAGGCGAGCAGCGAGGCGCCCAGGAAGACGGCGGAGAGGAGGTAGAGCAGGCCGCGCCGGCGCTCCGGCAGCGAGGCGATCACGAGGGAGCCGAGCAGCGAGCCGGCGCCCGAGATCCCCATCAGCAGGCCGAGCTCGCTCGCGTCCCCGTCGAGCACGTCGGCCACGAATCCGGGCAGCATCATCAGGTAGGGCATCGCGAGGATCGCCGTGACGAAGCTGACGCTGACGAGCGCGAACATCACCGGATCGCGCAGCACGTAGCGCAGGCCGTCGGCGAGATCCGAGCCGCCGGCGTGTCTGAGGCCGGAGGGCCGCGGCGAGCGTTCGGCGGCGGGCCGCGCCGGCACGGGGACGAGCCCGATGATGGCGAGCAGGTAGAGGGCGGCCATGAGCATGTAGGACCAGTCCGCGCCGACGCTCGCGACGACGAAACCGCCGACAGCCGGCGCGAGCAGCCGCATCAGGTTCATGCCGGATGCGTTGAGCGCGACGGCGTTCATCAACCGATCGGGCGAGACCACCTCCGGGATCATCGCCTGCCGCGACGGCATCATGAGCGCCATCACCGTGGCCTGGACTATCGATGCGACCACCAGGTGCTCGAAGCGGAGGAGGTCGGTGAAGAGCAGGCCGGCGACCGCGAGCGCGAGCACCACGTTCGCGCTCTGGCCGAGCTGCAGTGCGACCTTGCGCGGGGCGCGGTCCGCGATCACGCCCCCGATGAGCGAGAGCGAGACCATCGGGATGGCGCTGACCAGCCCGATCACGCCGAGGGCCGCGAACGAGCCGGTGAGGTCGTAGACCAGGTAGCCGCGCACGAGCATCTGCATGTTCATCGCCGCCATCTGCCCGAGCATCGCGACGAAGAACCAGCGGTAGTCGCGCTGGCGCAGGGAGTCGAAGGTGCGCGGCGCGAAGCGCGGCCGCTCCGCGCGGGGGAGGCCCTCGCCCCCGGCGCGGGGCCGGTCGGTTGCGGGTGAGCCGAGCCTCGAGGCCACGTGCCGTACCGCCGCTCTCCCGCGCCCTGTGACCTTAACGTCAGGGTCCCTGATCCGCGCACGGATCGCAACAGCCGGCGGCGCGCCCGCTGCGCTACCCTGTCCGCGGCCCACTCAGCCGGATCGGCGACGGCCGGTCCGTCCCGGGCAAGGAACGAGAGGGCCCGGTTGGTGTACAGTGGAGGCTCGCGGGCGTGCGCGGCGCGACCGGCGCGATTGCTGTAAGGTCAGCCGCGGGGACGGACGCCGGCGGGCGTTGCGTGTTCGGGCGGCGGAGATGACCCCCCACGTGCTCTGCGCGCGAGCGGGGTCGGCGGCCCGGACACAAGAGGAGAAGGATGGCAATGGAAATCTCTTCCGAGGTCAGGGAGCACGTTCTCGTTGCGAACATCGGCGAGCGCATCGACGGCAGCAACGCGCTCGACTTCCAGAACGCTCTGACCGGGCTGATCGATGAGAGCGAGCGGGATGTCATCCTCGACTTCGAGAATCTCAAGTACATCAGCAGCGCGGGGCTGCGCGTCATCCTGATGACGGCGAAGACGGTGCAGCGTCAGGGCGGTCGCCTGATGGTCTGCTCCCTCTCCGAGTCCGTGCGCGAGGTATTCAAGATCAGCGGCTTCGACCGGATCATTCCTGTCGAGGACTCGCAGGAGGATGCGATCGCCGCCACCAGGTCCTGAAGCAGAAGCCGGAACCTTGGTAGTAACGAGCGCGCACCCCTTCAGGATCCTGGTCGTCGACGACGAGCCGGATCTTGAGCCCCTCGTCCTCCAGCGCATGCGTCGGAGCATCCGCGGAGGCGAGTACACCTTCGTCTTCGCCCACAACGGCATCGAGGCTCTGGAGGTCCTGAGCAGGGATCCGACCATCGACATGGTGCTCTCGGATATCAACATGCCGCGGATGGACGGCCTCACGCTGCTCGAGCAGATCCCGCAGGTCTCTCCCGACATCCGCTGCGTCATCGTCTCGGCGTACGGGGACATGAAGAACATCCGGGTGGCGATGAACCGCGGCGCCTTCGACTTCGTCACGAAGCCGATCGACTTCGAGGATCTCAAGGTCACGATCGACCGCACCATGAGGCACCTCCAGGAGTGGCGGGAGGCGCTGGCCTCTCGCGACAAGCTCGTCGTCCTGCAGAACGAGCTCGACGTCGCGAGCAAGATGCAGAAGTCGATCCTCCCGACGACCTTCCCGACGAGTCCCGACTACAGGGTGTCCGCCCGCATGCAGGCGGCCCGCAACGTGGGCGGCGACTTCTACGACGTCATGAACCTGGAACGCGACGCGCTCGGGCTCGCGATCGCCGATGTCTCCGACAAGGGCGTCCCCGCCGCGCTCTTCATGATGTCCTGCCGCACGCTGCTCAAGGGCGCCGCCATCGGCACGGGCAATCACGGCATGGTGCTGAACGAGGTCAACGATCTGCTTCAGGAGAGCAACGACGCCGCGATGTTCGTGACGGCGCTCTACGCGGTCTACGAACCGGGCACCGGGACCCTGACCTACGCCAACGGCGGGCACAACACGCCGCTGATCGTGCACCCCGACGGCTCATCGGAGGCGCTTGCGCTCACCGACGGGATCGCACTCGCCGTCGTGCCGGGATACGAGTACGAGCAGGCCTCGGTGACCCTCGCCCCCGGCGACATGGCCGTCCTCTATACCGATGGAGTCACCGAGGCGATGAATGAGCAGGCGGAGGAGTTCGGCATGGAGCGCCTGATCGCGCTCTTTGCGGACGGCCCGCCGGCCGATCCGGAAGAGGCGATCGACGGCATCTTCCGTGCGGTGAACGAGTTCGCGGGCGATGCGCCGCAATCGGACGACATAACCTGTCTGGTCTTCTGCAGGAGCGGGAGCTAGGGGTGAGCGAGCACCTGTCGCTGAGCTTCGAGCCGAAGGTCGAGGAGCTGCAGCGCCTGATGGACGCCGTGGAGGATCTCGCCCGGCGGGAGAACTGGCCCGACGGGCTCGTCTTCCGCGCCACGCTCGTGCTCGAAGAGATCGCGATGAACATCTTCAACCACGCCCACAGCGGAACGTTCGACGTGAGGCTGGCCTCGGGCCCCGAGCTGGTCGAGATCGAGATCGTGGACAGCGGGGCGCCCTTCAATCCGCTGACGGACGCTCCGCCACCGGACCTCGATTCGGCGGTCGGTGAGCGGCGCGTCGGCGGCCTCGGCGTCCACCTCGTCAAGACGATGATGGACGAGGTGTCCTACGACCGGAAGGGAGACCGGAACCACCTCACGATGGTGGCTCATCGGAACGAATGAGTCAGTCTGCTCCACGCCGATCACGCCGCTCCCGGCTGCTCGGACTCGGCGCGATCGTCCTCACGGGCATCCTCGCCGCCTGCACCTCGTCCGAGGCCCCGCCCGCGGCACCGGCCCCGGCGACCACGACCTCTCCCCCGACCGGCTCCCCCTCGCCGACGGCGACCGCGTCGCCCGACGCCGCCGGGGAGCGGAGCGGCGTCTCTGACGGGCGCGTCGTCTTCGGCCAGTCGGCGGCCTTCAGCGGCCCCGCCGAGGGGCTCGGGACGGACATGCGCCACGGCATCGCCGCCGCCTTCCTGGAGGCGAACCGTGCCGGGGGCGTGCACGGCCGGCTCATCGAGCTGCAGTCCCTCGACGACAGCTACGAGCCCGAGGCGGCGATCGCGAACACGCTCCGCCTCATCGAGGAGGAGCAGGTCTTCGCGCTGATCGGCGCGGTGGGGACGCCCACCTCCCGCTCGGCGACCCCCGTCGCTCGCTCGCACGGAGTCCCCTACGTCGCCCCGTTCACCGGCGCGGCCTTCCTGCGCGATGCCCAGACGCTCGGGAACGTCATCAACCTCCGCGCCTCCTACAACCAGGAGACCGAGAAGATGGTGGCGGAGTTGACCGGCGTCGGCATCGAGCGCATCGCCGTGATGTACCAGGACGACTCGTTCGGCCAGGCCGGCTACCAGGGCGCGCTGCTCGCGCTGGGCCGGCGGGGGATGGAGCCCGTGGCCGTCGGGCTCTACCCGCGCAACACGCAGGCGGTCAAGACCGCCCTCCTCGACCTCCGCAGGGGGAATCCGGAGGCGGTGATCATCATCGGCGCCTACGAGCCGGTCGGCACCTTCATCGCCTGGGCTCGCACCACGGGGATGGACGCCGTCTTCATGACGGTCTCCTTCGTCGGGAGCAACGCGCTCGCCGAGCAGCTCGGCCCCCGCGGCGAGGGCGTCATCGTGACCCAGGTGGTGCCCTTCCCGTCGGATTCGTCGGTGCCCATCGTCGACTCCTACCGGCGGGCCCTCTCCGCGTACGATCCGGCGCTCCCTCCCGGCTTCGTCTCGCTCGAGGGCTACATGGCGGGCCGCCTCGCGATCGCGGGCCTCGAGCGTTGCGGGCCCGACCTCACCCGCACGTGCTTCCGCGACGCGATTCTCGGCCCCGGCCCGTTCGACCTCGACGGATTCGAGCTCCGGTACGGCGAGGATGACAACCAGGGATCGGACGAGGTCTTCCTCACGGTGATCGGCAGCGACGGGATGTACCATCCGATCGGACGATTGGCGGACGAGCGGCCGTGAGCCAGCGATTCCGGGACGTGCTCAACATCCGCCACCGGATCTCGGCGCAGATCTACTTCGGGCTGGGCGGTGCCGTCGTCCTGACGGTGGCGGCGAGCCTCGTCGGATGGTTGTCGTTCAATCGAGTCGCCGACCTGCAGAGCCGGGTCAACGAACAGAGCGTCCCGGAGCTCTCCGCGGCCTTCGGGGTCGCCCAGTTCAGCGGTGTGCTCGTCGACGCGGCGCCGCGCCTGGCCGGGGCGGAGACGCTCGACGAGGTTGCCACCGTGGCCGCCGACATCGACGAGGCGCACGCAGCGTTCGCCGTGGAGCTCGCGGCGCTCGAGGGGAAGAGGGCCGGGGGCGAGCGCTTCGCCCAGGTCCACTCCCACTCGGACACGCTCGTCTCGAACATCGCCGCCATCCGCAACCTGAGGGAAGAGCTGTTCCTGATCGCCGCGGAGCGCGATGCCCTGCTGATGGAGCTGGAGGCGGTGCGCACACGCCTCGAGGAACTGCTCATCCCCGCCATCGACGACCAGCTCTTCTACACCGTCACCGGCTACCGCGAGCTGGATGAGCCGGCCTCCCCCTCCGCGGAGCACTTCTCGGAATCGGAGTTCAACCGCTTCCGGGCGCTCGCGGAGCTGCAGGCCGACGCGAACCTCTCGACGCAGCTCCTCGCGAGCGCCTTCGGCCTCTCCGACCCCTCCTTCATAGAGCCGCTGAGGGAGCGCTTCGAGGCCTCGACGGCCCGTATCGGGCGGAACCTAGAGTCGCTGGAGAGCTCGGAGCTCCGCACCGACCTCGAGGTGACCTTTGGCCGGCTGCTCGCCCTGGGCCTCGGCGAGGAGAACGGGTTCGACGTGATCGCCGCGGGGCTCCTTCTGGAGGGTTCGCAGCGAGGGCTGCTCGACGAGAATCGCGATATCGCCATCGACCTCGTCGCCGAGATCGACGGGATCGTCGATGCGGCGAGCGCGAGTGCCGGGGATGCGACGCTCGCCTCCCTGGAGGCGATCCAGACGGGCCGCACGCTGCTGCTCGCGATCAGCGCGGTGAGCCTCGCCGGGGCGCTCCTGATCGCATGGCTCTACGTCTGGCGCGTCCTGCTGACCCGCCTCGAGGCGCTGGCCGGCTGGATGCGGCGGATGGCGGGCGGGGACCTGGAGGCCCAGGTCGTGATCGGGGGGCAGGACGAGGTCGCGGAGATGGCCGCGGCGCTGGAGGTGTTCCGGCGGCACGCCCTGGAGGTCCAGCGGCTGAATCTCGTGGAGAAGCTCGCCGGAGAGCTCCAGGAGAAGAACGACGAGCTCGAGACGGTGCTGGACGACCTGCGCCGAGCGCAGGATCAGATCGTCGTCAGGGAGAAGCTGGCCGCCCTCGGTCAGCTGACCGCCGGGGTGGCTCATGAGATCCGGAACCCGCTGAACTTCGTCAAGAACTTCTCGGAGGCGTCGACGGAGCTGCTCGTGGAGCTCGGCGAGACCGTCGAGGAGATAGCCGACGGTCTCTCGGAGGATCACCGGGGACTCATCGGGGAGATCACCACCGATCTGAATGACAACCTGGGGCGGATCCGGAGCCACGGAGAGCGGGCAGAGCGCATCGTGCAGGACATGCTGATGATGGGGCGCGACTCGGGCGAGTGGCAGTCCTTCGACATCAATCGACTGCTCGACGAGCACGCGCGGCTCGCCTACCACAGCGCGCGGGCGTCCGATCCCGACTTCCAGCTCGACCTGCAGCAGGAGCTCGATCCCGACATCGGCGAGATCACCGTCATCCCGCAGGACCTCGGGCGCGTCTTCCTCAACATGGTGGGGAACGCCTGCGACGCGACCGACGAGAAGCGCCGCACGCTCGCGGAATCAGAGGGCGGCGCCGGTGGCTACTCGCCGACCGTGCGGCTCAGCACCAAGCGCCTCGACGACGGCGTCGAGGTCCGCATCTACGACAACGGGCACGGGGTCCCCAAGGAGATCGCGGACCAGATCTTCAACCCGTTCTTCACGACCAAGCCCACCAACCGCGGAACGGGACTCGGCCTCGCCATCTCGAGCGACATCGTGCGCACGCACGGCGGGACCATTCGGGTAGAGTCGGAACCCGGCGAGTTCACGGAGATGATCGTCACGCTGCCGCTAGCCCCACCGGAGGAGGTCGCAAGTGAGCCGTCCGCTGCATCCGAAGTGGCTACGGGGTAGACCCATGCCCGTGCACCGCCCTGCCGCATGGCCCACCGCGGGCGGGCACGCTCTCCTTGCGACGCCGATCCGGCGCAGGCGTCTCGCGGGCGTCGCCGCCGCGCTCGCAGGCGCCCTCGTCGTCTTCCTACTGTGGCCCTCCGCGGCGAGCGCCGCCGGCGTGGATGAGGAGACGGCGTTCGTCCTCAACACCCTCTCCTTCCTCCTGTGGGGCGGGCTCGTGATGTGGATGGCGGCGGGCTTCACGATGCTCGAGGCGGGCTCGGTCCGCACCAAGAACGCCTCGACCATCTGCATGAAGAACCTCGGCATCTACTCGATCGCCGGCCTCGCCTACTTCGCCGTCGGCTACAACCTCATGTACGTCGACGTCGGAGACGTGATCGGATCGGTGACTCTCTTCTACGGGCCGTCGGCCGACGAGGTGGCGCTCCTCGACGGGCTGGATACCGCATCGGCCGTCGTCGCGACGTCGTACTCCGCGATGTCGGACTGGTTCTTCCAAATGGTCTTCGTGGCGACCACGGCGTCGATCGTCTCCGGCGCTCTGGCCGAGCGCGCGCGGATGTGGTCCTTCTTCCTCTTCACGCTCGTCCTCACCGCGGTGATCTACCCAGTCGTGGGCGCCTGGACGTGGGGCGGGGGATGGCTGGACGAGCTGGGCTTCCAGGACTTCGCGGGCTCGACGATCGTCCACGGGACCGGCGGGTGGGCCGCTCTGGCCGGCGCGATCATCGTCGGTCCGCGGCGGGGTAAGTTCGCCGCGGACGGGAGCGTCCGTCCGACCCCGCCGTCGAGCGTCGTCGTCGTGACCCTGGGGGTCTTCATCCTCTGGTTCGGCTGGTTCGGCTTCAACGGCGGCTCGCAGCTCGCGCTCGGCAGCGCGCTCGACGCGGTCGCGATGAGCATCGTGCTGGTCAACACGAACCTGGCGGCCGCTGCGGGCGTGATGGCGGCCCTCGCGGCCTCCCGCCCGATCTTCGGCCGGATGAGCCTTCTCGCCGGCCTGAACGGCGGCATCGCCGGCCTCGTCTCGATCACGGCCGGCCCCGACATCACGGAGCCGCTGTGGGCGATCGTCATCGGCGCGGTCGGCGGCATCATCTGCACGGGCGGAATCCGGGTCCTCGAGATGGTCCGCATCGACGACGTCGTCGGGGCGGTGCCCGCGCACCTCTTCGCGGGGATCTGGGGGACGCTCGCCGTGTCGATCGCGGCCGGCGGCGACCTGGTGACGCAGTTCGTCGGGGTGGTCGCGATAGGTGCCTTCGTCTTCACGGTGTCGCTGGCGCTGTGGCGCGCGATCGACATGACCATCGGCGCCCACGTCTCGCCCGAAGTGGAGCGGATCGGTCAGGACGTCGGGGAGCTGGGCCTTGAGGCCTATCCGGAGTTCCTCCTGATGCCCGAGGAGGAGTTCGAGGAGGACGGCAGGGCCTGAAAGCCGCAGATCCCCGGGGCGCGAGGCCCCTCGGGACGCCGCACACGGCCCGCAGCCGGCGCGGCCACGCGGTGCGAGCGCGGCCCGCGCGCGCCCCGGCGGCCGCGGGCCGACCGGAACGTCGCCTCGGGGCGGGGATCATCCCGTTCGGCAGCTGAAGGGCCGCGGCTTCGCGCGGCCGCCGGTCCCGCCCCTCCCTGTCGGGCCCCGGCCGTCGCGCGTCGCGTGGGGCCGGTTCGAGGACACGGACCGGGCCGCACCATCGATGCGCCGGAGGAGAGGATGCTCGGTCGGCCGGGACCTGCCCCGTCGACCTCGAGGTCTCCCACGACCGGGGCTTCCTGCGTCAGACGGCGGCCGCGCGGCCTCGGCGCGACTGACCGTCTCCTGCGGGTCGCTGCGGCCCCGGGACCTCATGCCGTTTCTCGGTGATGACGAACTTGATCTTGTTGCTGAGCGACTGCGTCGGAAGGGGGCTGATGCGCAGGTCGGCGTCCGGCGGAGAAAGCTCGAACGTGAAGTGGTGCGCCAGCAGGAGCACGTTGAGGGCGACGTGCATCTCGGCCCATTGGCTGCCCAGGCACCGGTGCGTGCCCAGGCCGAAGGGCGCGAAGCCCGGGGTCAGGTGCTCGTTGCGCGGCGGCAGGTAGCGGTCGATGTCGAACCTGAAGGGGTCCGGGAAGACGTCCTCCATGTAGTGGGAGGCGGTCTGGGCGATGACGACGCGCGCGCGGGGGGGCAACTGGTAACCCTCGACGATGCAGGAGTTCATGACGGTGCGCATCGACACGCTGACATTGGGCGTCAGCCGGAGGACCTCCATCAGCACGCGGTGCGTGACGTCGGTGCTGGCCGGCCGCAGGTCGTCGGGGGTGGGGTCGCCGTCCGAGAACAGCGCGTCGGCTTCGGCCTGCACGCGCCGGTAGACGTCGGGATTCGACGCCAGGTGGTAGAGAGCGAAGGCGGTCAGGTCCCCGAGGTACTGGCCGGTCAGGAGCAGCGCGTTGAGCGGGAAGCCGAGGTCGGTCTCGGGGAGGAACTGCTCGTCGTTGGCGTGGATGCCGAGGTAGCCGTCGATGACGTCCGGGGGCCGGCCCGCGCGCTGGGCCGGGGTATGGCTGGCCTTGATGCGTTCGGCCAGCTCGGTGATGACCCGCGCGCGGCGCCTCATCCCCGGCATCTTCAGCAGGAGCCCGGGGAGGATGCCGGTGAGGTGGGTGAGGAGCAGGCGCCTGTTGAACAGGAGGATGTCCTCGAGGATGTCCTGCGTGTCGTGGCTGATGAGGAGCGGGGACATCTGCGCGTTGAGGTACCGCCGGAACGTCGGCCCGGCATGGATGACGTCTCCGGCATCCCACGACGAGAGGTGCAGGCGCGCGACGCCGTAGACCTCCTCGAGGCGGCGGAGGAAGGTCTCGGGCGAGTGCGAGGGCTGCAGGGCCCTGCGGAAGCGGAAGTGGTCGGCGCCGTCCATGGAGTGCACGGTGCGGGAGGTGCCGTGGGCCTCCTCGATGCTGGCCAGATAGTCCCTGGAGCGCAGGAAGAGGCGGCCGTGCTTCTGGACCCAGCGGTTGACCTCCGTGCCCGCGAGGATGATGTAGGACCGACCGGAGAGCGGCGGGCGCAGCTCGAAGACCGGCCCGTGGCGCTCGGCAAGGTCGGCGAAGAGGGCGGGGAGGTTTCCGGAGCGCAGGTGGGGATTGACGAGCAGCCTGCGCAGCGAGAGGCGCGGGATCTCCTTGGTGAGTGAGGAGGGTATCCGTGGCCGGGCGATGTTGCTGCTCACCGCCTCGGCGATGGAGCGGCCGATGATGTCCATCTGGCGGATGAGCTCGACGCGGTGCTCGGCCTCCTCGTCGTACGGGACGATGAAGTGCAGGACGTTGCACGCGTCGAGGAGAGCGATGGTGATGACGTCGCGCGGGCCGGGGATCGCATCCGAGAGGATGATCGTCGGGATGCGCGTCTTGACGAAGGTGCCGGCCGCGCCGTCCCCGGGGTCGGAGTAGGTCTGCCAGACGGAGCGCGACAGGGTCCAGAAATCGCCCTCGTGGTAGCTCAGGAGCTCCCGGTCGACCAGCCGGGCGAGCAGGAGATCGATGATCGCCTCCGCGCGCGGGGCGAGCCGCTCGATCCAGTACTCCGTGCTGTGCTGTCCCGGCTCGTCGGCGATCTCCGCCAGGATGGGATCCAGGCTCTCCACGCCGGTCGGAGTGCCGTCGATGAGGAAGAGGGATTCGAGGTCGGAGTCGATGCGGTACCGGAAGGCGAGCTCCGCCAGCACGGCGCCGATGAAGGTGCAGTTGAGGTTCCACCCCGGCACCTGGTGGAAGTAGCCGCTCTCCTCGTTGAGGAGCGTCAGGAGAAGCTCCTCGGGCAGGGAGAGGGTGTCGTGGCTCCCGTCGGATGGCTGTGTCATGCGAGGCTCATCCCCCTGCGGTGGAAGCCGCGGTGGCGCGCGGGCACGGGGGGCGCCGCCGCTCCCGCTCGCGGTCGGTGACCGCGCCCCCGCGCGGCCGGGAGGGGGCCCGGCACCGCCGTCCGTGCGGGGGTCGCAGCCTGGACCCCGCTGCGGGCCCCCTCCCGCGGCGGCCCCGCGGGGTTCCGCGCATTCAGCAGGTCGGCCGTCACCATCCCCTCCCTGATCCGGCTCCGCCTCCCGGCGCGGAACCACGCCGGTGAACGGGGGCCGGGGCGCTCCGGACGTGCCCGGGCGGGAGATCTCGCGGTCGTTGCCGTCACGAGAGCGGATCCTGCTCCGCCTGGCGCCGGTACATCGCATCGATGGCCTCGTCGAGATCCCTCGACCAGTCCTCGACCGTCGAACGCAGACGCATGTCCTGGTACGCGCCCCAGAGAACCATCGCCGGGGGCACCAGCACGACGGAGACGACGAGGGAGTATGCAATCGCGATCACCGCGGTGATGCCGAACTGCTGCAGCGCGGGCACCGGCGAGAGGATCAGCATGCCGATGCCCATGCCGGTCGTCAGGGCAGAGCCCAGGAGCGCGGAGCCGGTCGTCCGCAGGGTATGGACCGCCGCGATCTCGGGATCGCGGATGCGGGCGTGCTCCCCCCTGAATCTGTGGATGATATGGATGGTGTAGTCCACCCCGATGCCGATGGAGAGCGCCGTGATGGTCGCGGTGACCAGGGTGTAGGGGATCCCGAACAGGGCCATCGTGCCGATGATCCAGAACAGCACGAGCACTATAGGACCGATGGCGATGAAGGCCAGGACCGGCTGGCGGAGCGTGACCCAGTAGAAGACGAAGAGGATGCCGAGAGCCGCGGCGACCGCGCTCAGTATCGCCTCCGTCTGACTGCTCGTCATCTCCTCCGTGAGCGTCACGGACGTCACGCTCTCCGAGGTCACCGTGAGGGCGTCGTCGTCGCCGAACCAGATGCCCTCGACCTCCTCCTGAAGGACCCTCGTCTTGTCCGGGTCGCTCGTGAAGGTCTGGAACTGGAGCAGGATCGCATCGATGCCCCGCGGGTCGTTGACGAGCAGGCGCGAGACGGCGGGCTCCCGGGCCTCGAGCCGGTCCAGGAACTCCTGCATCAGCACCGGATCGAAGCGCACCCCCGCCGTCGCCTCCTCGAAGAGCGCGGCGAGTTCCGGGTCGTACTTGTCCCCGGGGACGCCGGCGTCGTCGGTCCAGTCCCGCGCGAGGAGTTCGAAGGAGGCCAGGAGCGGCCCCGCCGCGGCCTGCGGTCGTTGCCGTTCGTCCGCGAAGGCGGTCGCCAGGTCGTGCAGGTTCACGAGGGTGCGGGTCTCCGTGGCCTCGGCGTGCACGAGCACGCTCGCGACCTCCGGTGATCCGCCGACGGCGTCGTTCAGGGTCCTGAGGTCGCTCGTGACGCTCCCGTCCCTGGGCAGGATGTCGAGCACGCTGAACCGGGACTCGATCCGTGTGGAGGCGATCCCGAGTCCGGCCGACACTAGGAGCACGACGACGAGATAGAGCGCGGGCTTGCGAGCGACGCTTCTTCCCAGCAGCTCCGCGCTCCGCTCGATACCCGGCAACCCCCGTGAGACCGACCGGGGAGGAGCCAGGCTGCCGCGCGACTCGTGCCGCCGGTCCATGATGAGCCGGCCGGCCGGCACGAGCGTCAGCATGACGATCATGCTCATCCCGACGCCCAGGCCGGCGACGATGCCGAAGTCACCGATCGCGGGAACGGGCGACAGCAATCCCACCAGGAAGCTGGCGATCGTCGTCAGCGCCGCCAGGGCGACGGGAGCCGTCACGAGCCGAAGCGAGGACCGCGAGGCGGCCAGCACCGACGTGTGGTTCGTCCTGGCCTCACGGTAGTGCAACGCCACCTGGATCGCGTAGTCCACCGTGAGGCTGATGATGACGATCGGGATGATCACCGATATCCCGCTCGGGCGGCCCAGGAGGCCGAGCCCGTTCGGCCCCAGCCAGCCCTCCGAGCCGACGATCCACACGATGGCCATGAGCAGGCCTGCCAGCGAGAGCAGCACGTCGGCCGGTGACCGCAGCAGGGCGAGTATCAGGGCCGCGATCAGCACGAAGGCCGCCCCGATCAGCGGCGAGACGTCCTCCCTGTACGACCTCTGGTACTCATCCTCGATCACCGCCTTCGACACGCTGCTCACCAGCAGCGGGCCCTCGGCGCCGGCCGCGATGTCGTGGATCCTGCGTTCCGCAGCCTGTACGCGCCCGTCGCCGGTGTCGCGAAGGCGGATGGTGGCGACGGCCACCGGCGAGCCGTCGGCGTCGGCGCCGGTCATCGCCGAGAGAGCGCCTCCCAGCTCCGGGATGCTGCGCACGGCGTCTATCTCGCGCTGCGAGAGCGACTCGAAGCCCTCCACCTGGAGCGCGGCGCCGATGATCAGCGAGGGCGCGGCGATCGGATCGGCAGGCGCGAAGAGCGCCGCCAGCTCGGGGTCGCCCGCAATCTCGTCGAGCAGCGCGGACATCTGCGCGAGCCCCCCGGGGGTCAGGGCCTCTCCACCGAAGAGCAGCGTGACCACGCTGATCTCGCCCGACTCGCCGAAGAGCTCATCGATCTCGTCGAGCGCCTGGGCGACGGCGCTGTCCCGGGGGAAGTACCCGTCCGTCTCGTCGAGCTCGGCGCGCAGCGATACCCCCGCGCCCAGGACGATGGTGATCGCGGCGAGCGTCCCGATCGTGACGTAGGGCCGGGCCGTGACCAGGCTGCTCAGCGTGTCGAGCACCCGGTTCATGATGCGGGAGCGCCGCGACGGGCGGGTGCGGCCACCGTCGCGCAGGCGACGTCACGCGCGGGGGCCGCACGCCTCTGCTCGTAGAGACCGAGCGCATGCATGGGGAAGTACTGCCGGTAGAGCACGTAGTCCAGGAGCGCCGTGCGGAAGAAGACCCCGGTGCGGTCCTGCCTGGGCCATGTCCCGTCCGCGCGCTGCGTGCCGATGAGGAACTGCGCCCCTCGCGCGATGGCGGCGCGGTCGGGATCGCCCGCCTCGAGGAGGGCGATCAGAGCCCATGCGCTCTGGGTGACCTGACTCTCCTCGTGCGCGACGTACCGGCCGGTATGCGAGCCCCCGTGATGCTCTCCCCATCCCCCGTCCTCGCGCTGACGGTCCAGCAGCCACCGGCAGGCCGCGCGCAGCGCCGGATCGTCGGGCCCGGCGCCTGCGGCGAGCAGGCCCCGGATCCCGAAGAAGGTACCGTAGATGAAGTGGATGCCCCATGCTCCGCGCCAGGAGCCGTCGCTCTCCTGCGCGCGGCGCAGCCATGCGCCGGCCCGCGCGATGGCCCTGGTCTCCGCGCGGCCGATCACCTGGGGGAAGCGCTCCCCGCACGCCGCCAGCGCCGCGAGGCAGGAGGCGGTGCATTCCACGTAGGAGTGCTCCGTCATCGACTCGGCGAACATCTCCGCCGGATTCAGCCACTCGAGGCCGACCACGGAGCGCTGCGCCTCGTACGTGCCGAAGCCGCCGTCGCGATTCTGCCCCCGCAGCATGAAGCGGACCGCGTCGCCCAGTGCCGTCGCGTCCGCGTTCTCCCCGTCGGCGGCGAGGAGCCCCTTCACCGCCTCGGCGGTGCAGTCGGTGACCGGCCAGCCGTGCCATCCCGCGGCGAAGCACCAGCCGCCCCGGGGGTCGTTCCTGAAGGCAGCGCGGTAGCCGTCGAAGCTGGTGCCGATCTGCTGCCCGCGCAGGTAGGTCGTGCCGCGCTCAAGCGCGTCGTGAACCCCGTCGAGCGCGGATGCCGTCGACAGCGCCTGCAGGGCGAAGGCGGTATCCCATGAGGCGCTTCTCGCCCCGGAGACCCGCAGCCCCCCCATCTCGTCTTCCCAGATCCAGAGATCCAGCGCAGTGAGCGCGCGGAGGACGTCCGGGTCGTGCGGGTCGCGCAGCCACAGGGCCAGGACGTTGAGGATCCCGCTGACCGGGGAGATGCTCGTATGGCTGGTGGTCTGAAGCTCCCACCTGATGCCGCGCACTATCGCCTCGACGCAGCGGGTGCGCAGACGCGCGCTGTGCCACCGGTCGACGAGCCGCGCCAGCCCGAATCCCGCGCGCAGCCACACGCTCGGTCTGGCGTAGAGGTCGGCGTCCCTGAGGCGGTTGCGGCTCGCGGCGAAGTCGGCGGCGGCGTATCCCTCGGGGAACAGCTCCTCCCGTATGGCGGAGAGCAGCGGTGTGACGGGTGCCTGGAACCGCTGCGCGTAGATGGCCGCCATCCCCATGTAGATGAGCCGGGCATGGCAGTACCACTTCGAGGGATGCACGGGCATCCAGCGGGGCAGGCCCCACACCTCCGGGAGGATGGCGTTGACGCCCCGCCAGTCGTAGAGATTGAGGAGCGCCAGCCAGAACTTGCCCCAGGTCGGTATCCCGAGGACTCCCTCCCTCTGCAGGAATCGGCGGGCCGGCTCGATGAGCGGATCCCCCCGCTCGACGCCGAGCAGCCGGGCGGAGACGTAGACCAGGGTGGTGACGTAGAGGCTCGGCGGTCCGTGCTCGTGGAGGCTCCAGGTGCCGTCGCCGAGGCGGGCCTCCTCGTAGTAGCGCAGCACTCCCCGGCGGCGGGCGGGCCCGAGCGGCCGTCCGACGAGATGGTGGAGCAGCGCGTACTGCGCGGAGAGCATGGGGCACCAGACGACCTCGCCCTCGAAGCTGCCGTCCCCGCCCTGAAGCTGCAGCAGGCGGTCTGTTGCCCTCCCGAGCGCAGCGCGGGCATCGGGGCCCATGGCACCCCTCCTAGTCGGGCGACGGGCCGGAGCGTCGCGGGGACGGCATCGAGGCCGGAAGCGCGCGCGCCATGGCGTCAAGGAACCTCTTCTTCGCCGTCTCGTGGTCGCCCCTCGCCGCCCGCAGGTGCCACACGCCCCGCACGAACCACGCGATGCGAACAGCGAGAGAGGAGAGGATGCCCCCCGCCCGGCGCCAGTCGCGGGGCCTGAGAGATCGCGGGATCGTCCCCAGGGCCGCCTGCATCACCGTCGTGGCACCGACGAGGCCCAGGCTGTACTCCGACGTATCCTCGCAACTGAGCAGGCGCATGCTCTGCCGGGCCCTCCCTCCGTTCCTCCGCCACATCCTATAGACAGAGCGCCGGAGCGCGGCGGCCTCGGCCCGATGGTCGACCACGAGTTCGTAGAACGCCAGTGCCAGCATCTCGGGCGCACGCACCCCCCTGATGCGCCTGGCCAGGTAGCGGCGATAGTCCTCGCTCTCGGCCAGCGCGATGGCATCGCTGAAACCGAGGGTGAGCCCGACCGCGGTCATCGGGTGGTAGTGCCCTGCCGCATCGCCGACAAGCACGCGGCCGGGCCTCCCGTACGAGACGCGCGGACTCAACGTGTTTGCGGTGGATTGGTAGCGCCGATCCCGCACCATCTCCTCGAACTTCGGCCTCATGCCTTCTGGAAGAAGCGGGGCATAGGAGTTCAGCAGCAGGTCGGTCGTGTGGGAGGGTGGGAATCTCAGCGGAACATCCACGTTGATGCGGACGCTGTCCTCGCCCAGCCGGTAGATGAACACGGGGCCAGGTGCGCCGCTGACGAGACTGCCGTAGCCCTCAACGGGCAGCGTCACTCCCTGCAGCAGGAACCCCAGCATGCGCGAGCAGGTCTTCGGCTTTGTTGCCAGACCCAGCGATCGCCGCACCACGGACCGGCGGCCGTCGGCGCCGACTATCAGATCGGCGGTCACGGACGCCTCGACGCCGTCCCGCGCCAGTGTCACGCGACCGTCGGCGACCGCGCGCACGCGCTCCGGTATGAGGTCGATGTTGGGCTCGTTCGCCATCGCCTCATGCAGACGCGAGACGAGGTACTCATGCTCGCATGCAATCCCGTGCGACCCGTCGGGGTAGGGGAGCCGTATCGGATCCGAGCCATCCTCCGGGAACACCGTGAACCCATCGGTGGTGGAGGCCTGGGTCGGGACGTCGAAACGGATCCCGAGCTGTCGCAGCATCCTCGCGGCGGGCGGATGCAGCCATTCGCCCGCGAGCCTGCTGGGACCGCCGGGCTGCGCTTCGAACAGCGCGACGCGGGCACCCCGCTGCGCGTGGGCAAGCGCGCACACACTGCCGACGGGGCCGGCACCGACGATGGCGACATCGTAGTGTGGAGTACCGGCGCCGGGGACGCCGCCCGCGTGATCCGCTGGTACACGCGGGGCTACGTGATCGTTCCCATGCCCTCGGATAGCCACTGCCTCATTCGTCGTCGGGCTCGCTGGACGAGGCCCTGGGCGAACCTGAGCGATCTCCGGCGCGCCGAAACCGTACCATCCACCATGCGTATGTTGGCGATGAGAGGCGTGTGAAACCGGCCTGAGCAGTATGAGCTGGCACATGTAGTCCAGTGGAGACGACGCCCCTCAGCTCCGACCCATGACGGTCGTTGGACGTGCAAGACCCATGCCGACGAGAGCCCGCGCCGGGCCGCCGATCGGATGGATGACGCCCTCGGCGCCGGGCGCGAATGGGACCGCGAAGTGGACCATGGGCGCGAGATCCGGGCTCTCGCCTCCGATCCCAGGATGGAAGAGTGGTCGTGGAGACAGGATTTGAACCTGCGACCTCCTGACCCCCAGTCAGGTGCGCTGCCAGGCTGCGCCACTCCCCGAGCGCGGTTCGGAGTCTATCAGAGCGATCCGGCGTGCCCTAGG
>DAOULG010000178.1:0-25480 GCA_034420495.1 Dehalococcoidia bacterium | reverse complement strand
GGCGACGGCCGCCGCTCCGGCGCCGGCGAAGACGGCGACTCTCCGCTTCGCCGCGAGCAACCCGAGCCCGACGCTGAGCCCGAACTCGACGGCGGCGAGCGAGTCGGACCTGCACGCGATATACGACGCGCTCACCCGCCAGCACGCCAACGACACCGGCGGCTCCATCGACCCGGGCCTGGCGGAGAGCTGGGAGACGCCGACCGGCGACGGCCGGACGTGGGTCTTCAACCTGCGCGAGGCGGAGTGGTCGGACGGCACGCATTTCACGGCAGAGGACGTGGCCTGGGTCCACGACTTCTACAAGGATCCGGAGAGCCAGTCGCGGCTGATCTCGCGCGTCGGCACCTACGAGTCCTCGAAGGTCATCGACGAGCACACGATCGAGATCACGACGAACTTCGACCCGATCTTCCCGAAGCGCGAGGGGATCGTCTTCATCCTCCCCAAGCACATCTTCACGGACGCCTCGATCGACGCCGAGGCGTTCATGGGGGAGACGCCGGTCAGCACCGGGGCCTACCTGGGGACGAACTTCCAGCAGGGCCAGCGGGTCGACCTGGTGCAGTCGCCGAGCACCTGGCACAGCAACGGCGGCTTCAACAAGGTGGAGTACAACTGGCTGCCGGAGACCACGACGCGCCTGGCGGCGTTCGAGGTCAACGACATCGACTTCATGCTCGGGGTCCCCGACATCGAGACCGAGCGGGTCCGGGGCTTCAGCGACGTCGACGTCGGCGGGTCGCCGGGCAACACCAACCGGGCGTGGGACTTCGCCAACATGCCCGACCTCGATCCGTCCCCCACGAACGACCCGCGCGTGCGGGCCGCTCTCAACCACGCGCTCGATCGCGACGGGATCATCCACGTGGCGTACGCCGGCAACGGCGTGCCGGCGAAGGACCAGCTCCTCGCGCAGGCGGTCTTCGGACACCAGCCCGACTGGCCCGTGCCGGCCTACGACCCGGATCTCGCCAGGCAGTTCCTGCGGGACGCCGGCTACCCGAACGGCACCACGATCTCGATCGACGCGCAGATCCTGATCGCACCGTCGCTCAAGCCGACGCTCGAGGCGACGATCGGGCTCTGGGAGGACGTCGGCGTGCAGTCCGACGTGCGCACCATCGAGGTCAACGTCTGGCGCGACCGCCTCTACGGCCGCGCCACCGAGGGGCGCCCCGGCGCCTTCCTGATGGGATGGTCGTCGTTCCTCTACGAGGGCGCGCTCGCCCTGCAGTGGCACGTCAGCACGAACCCGTACGCGCTCTGGAACAACCCGCAGTTCGATCAGCTCTTCGAGGCCGTCAACAAGGAGGTCGACGGCGAGGGGCGCAACCAGCTCTACCGGGAGCTGATGACGCTGGAGCGGGTGGAGAACGGCGGGCCGTCGGCCTTCATGAACGGGTCCGACAGCACGATCGCCTGGTACCGCACGGTGATCGACAGCTCGTCGTACACGCCGTGGCTCACCCCGACGATCTTCTTCTCGGAGGTGTCGCCGGCGTAGCGGCCGTCACGCGCCACGATTCACGGAAGGCCCGGGCATCTGCCCGGGCCTTCCCGATCCGCGGACCGCGCCCCGAGAGCCCGCAGCCCTGGGGGGAGGCGGCGGGCGCCCCGCTGGAGGGAGACGAGCGATGATCCGTCCGGACGCGGCCGACTACCGGGGCCACCGCGTGGTGGGGGCGAGGCTCGCGGAGCCGGTGCTCGACGACGAGATCGGCTTCCACTCCTCCGAGCGCGAGCGCCTGCTGCTCCCCCACTACCACGCCCTCGACCGCGCGCAGCTCGTGATGCTGGTCGAGCGGGGGCTGGTGGCTCCCGCCGACGGCGCGCGGATGGCCGCGGCGCTCCGGCGCCTCGTCGAGCCCGGCATCGAGGCGGGCTACCTCGCGGCAGGCGCCGGCATGCACTCGGGCGAGGTCGCCCTCGTCTCCGAGTTCGGCGAGGAGGTCGGCGGGCGCCTCGAGATCGGCCGCGCCTCGGGCGAGGTCGTGCAGGTGGCGTGGCGGCTGATGGAGGCCGCCGCCCTGCGCTCGCTGCTCGGCGCGCTCGCGGAGGCGCGCGGAGCCCTCCTCGACGTGGCGGCCGAGCACGCCTCGAGCGTCATGCCCGGGTACACGCACGGCCAGCACGCGCAGGTCGTGACCCTCGCGCACGTGCTGCTGGCGTGGGAGGCGGGGCTCGCGCGGTGCTCCCGGCGCGCGGCGGAGGCGCACGCGCGCGTCAACCTCAGCGCCGCCGGAACCGGCAACATGAGCGGGAGCGACTGGCCGCTCGACCGGGGGCGCACGGCCGAGCTGCTCGGCTTCGACGGACCGGTGGAGAGCACCTACGACGCGATCCAGCACAACGATCACGCCATCGAGTGCCTCTCCCTGCTCGCGACGCTCGGCGCTCTCCTCACGCGCTGGGCGCAGGACCTCTACCTCTACGGCTCGCAGGAGGTCGCCTTCCTCGAGCTTCCCGACCGCTTCTGCGGGACGAGCGCCCTCATGCCGCAGAAGAAGAACCCCCGCCTGCTCGAGTACCTCCAGGGCGCCTCGGCGTCGGCGCTCGGCGGGCTGACGACGGCGCTGATGGTCGAGAAGACGCCCTCCGGAGGGGCGATCGTCGAGCGCATGCTCTTCGTCGAGGCTCTCGGGAACGGGTTCCGGGAGGCGGAGCGCAATCTCCGCTGGCTCTCGCTCGCCGTCTCGGAGTCCCGGTGGGACCTGGACCGGATGCGGGATCTCGTGCGGACGCACGGGGCGACGGCGAGCACGCTCGCCTCGGCGCTCGCCCGCGAGCGTGGATGGGCGTGGCGCACGGCGCACGGGGTCGTCGGCACGGCGGTGCGCATCGCCTCAGAGCGCGGCGTCGCGGCCGGCGATCTCACTCCCGCCCTGCTCGACGAGGCGTCGGAGCTCTACTGCGGGAAGCCGGCGGGGCTGAGCGCCGCGCGCGTCGCCGAGGCGCTCGACCCGCACTCGGCGGCCGCGCGCCACGCCCTTCTCGGGGGGCCGGCTCCGGCGGAGAGCGACCGGCTGCTCCCGGGGCGGCGCGCCGCGCTGGCCGGCGACCGGGAGGAGCACGCCGCACTGGTCGCGCGCGCGGCATCCGCCGCCCGGGCGCTCGACGCCGCCTTCGACCGCGTCGGTAGGGGCGGGGAAGCGCCCACGGCGTGAGGGAGCCCCGGCGGGGGGACCGGGGGGAGGGGCCGGGGGAGCCGTCGAGGCCGGGACGGGCCGGTGCCGATGGGAGCCGAACCGGAGAACCGGAGCGGAGGGGGAGGATGGTCCCGGACCCGCCCGCCCGAGAGCACCGACCGCTGCTGAGGAGCTAAACTGCCGCCATGCAGCCTCTCGCCGGGATCATCATGGGCTCCGCCTCCGACTGGGAGACGATGCGGCACGCCGCGGAGGTGCTCGAGGAGCTCGGCGTGCCGCACGAGGTGCGCGTCGTCTCCGCGCATCGCACGCCGGACCTGCTCTTCGAGTACGCGTCGACGGCGCGCGAGCGCGGGCTGGGGGTGATCGTGGCCGGCGCCGGCGGCGCCGCGCACCTGCCGGGCATGACCGCCGCGAAGACGACCCTCCCGGTGATCGGCGTGCCCGTCGAATCGAAGGCCCTGAAGGGACTCGACTCGCTGCTCTCGATCGTCCAGATGCCGGCGGGCGTGCCGGTCGCGGCGGTCGCCATCGGTGCGTCGGGGGCGCGCAACGCCGGCCTGCTCGCCGCCGCGATCCTCGCCTCCGGGCGCCCGGCCATCGGCGAGGCGCTCGATCGCTACCGCGAGCGCCAGACCGCGGGCGTACTCGCCCGGCCGGATCCCCGCCAGGGCTGAGACGTGCGGATCGGCGTGATCGGGGCCGGCCAGCTCGGCCGCATGCTCGTGCTGGCCGGGCGGCCGCTCGGCGTCGACTTCCTCCTCTACGACCCGGCACCCGACGCCTCGGGCGGGCGCGTCGCCCCGCTCGTCGTGGGATCCTTCGACGACCGGCGCTCCCTGGAGCGCTTCGCCGCCGACGTCGACGTCGTCACCTTCGACTGGGAGAACGTGCCGGCCGACTCGCTGCGGGCACTCCGCGGCCGGGTCGTCGTGCGTCCGCCGGCGCGCGCGCTCGCCATCTCGCAGGACAGGCTCGCCGAGAAGCGGATCTTCCGCCGACTCGGCATGCCGACCGCCCCGTTCGCCGCCGTGAACTCGCTCCGGGGGCTGAGGCGCGCCGTCGGCCGCGTCGGCCTCCCCGGGGTGCTGAAGACGCGCCGCCTCGGCTACGACGGGAAGGGGCAGGCGTGGCTGAACCGCGCCGCCGACATCGAGGCGGCGTGGGGAGCCCTCGGCGGGTCGCCCCTCATCTACGAGGCGCGCGTCCCCTTCCGGCGCGAACTCTCGCTGCTCTCGGTGCGCGGCGCCGACGGCGCGATCGCCCACTACCCGCTCGCGGAGAACCGCCACGAGCAGGGCATCCTCCTCCTCACCTCCGCCCCCTACCGGGACCGCGCGCTGCAGGCGGAGGCCGAGTCGCACCTGGAGGCGCTGCTCGGCAGGCTGCGCTACGTCGGCGTGCTCGGGGTGGAGTTCTTCGAGGCGGAGGGCGCGCTCGTCGCCAACGAGACCGCCGCGCGCGTGCACAACTCGGGCCACTGGACCATCGAGGGCTCGGTGACGAGCCAGTTCGAGAACCACGTCCGCGCCCTCGCCGGCCTCCCGCTCGGTGACACCGCCGCGCGGGGGCACGCCGCGATGGTGAACTTCATCGGCCGCCTCCCCGCACCGGAGGAGGTGCTCGCCGTTCCGGGCGCGCACCTCCACGACTACGAGAAGAGCCCGCGCCCCGGCCGCAAGGTCGGGCACGCCACCCTCGTCGCGACGGGCGCGCGCGAGCGGGACCGGGGGGCGCGGCGGCTGCTGGAACTGGGACGGGGCGCCTGAGCCGGGTCAGTAGGTGCCGACGAGCGGGTCGGGCGGTCCGAGGCTGAGCACGTCGAGCCGGGCGCGGAAGGCGTCGACGTCGAGACTCATGATCTGCAGGTCGTGCAGCACGCCGTCGCGGTCTATCGCATGACGCGAGAGGCGGGCCTCGCGGCGGAACCCCATGCGCGAGAAGACGGCGATCGCGGCGCGCTGGTCGGTCGTCATCTGCGCCACCATCTTCTTGACGCCCAGCTGCCTCGCGAGCGCGAAGGCCTGCTCCGTGAGCAGCCGCCCGAGGTGCCGGCCGCGCATCGACTCCGAGACGAGCACGCGCAGCTCCGCCACGTGGCGGGTCCAGTGCAACCCCTCGCGGCCGACGGTCGCGATGCCCACGACCTCGTCGCCGACGAGGCCGAGGACCGTGACGTACTGCCCCTCCTCCACGAGCTCGAGCCAGGCGCGCACGTGATCCGGGTTGGTGATGTCCCGCCTGAGGAAGAGCAGATCGTGCTCGGGGAGCTGCCGCGCGAAGGCGAGCAGCGCCTCCTGGTCCGCCAGGGTCGCGAGGCGCAGGGTGAGGGTCGCATCACCCAGGGCTATCTGCGCCGGGTAGTCCAGGGGCTCCTGCGCCTGAGCCTCGACCTGCTCCGAGACCACCCACGCGTGGCCGCCGAGGAGGCGACCGAGAAGGCTACCTATGCCCATCGCGCACGCTCCACCGCATCACCCTCCCATGGTAGGACAGCGCGGCCCGCAGCGACACCCCGCCACCACCCCGACGACGACCCCGCCGGCCGGCTACTGCCGGCAGTAGGCGGCGACCTCGCGCGCGAAGATCGCCTGGTCGTAGAGCGGGTGGGGCTCCCCGCCGCCGACCAGCTTGAGCTCGGCGTTCGGCACCAGGTCGGCGACGTGCGCGATGTTCTTGACGAAGGCGTCGGCCTCGCTGCAGAGCACCAGCGTCGGCACGGAGACGAGCGGCAGCCTCGCCTTCGAATCCCAGCGGAAGAGGGCGCGAAGCGCCAGGCTCGTCCGGGGGCCCGGCTTGATGTAGTCGATGAAGAGGGCCGTCGAGCCGCCCGCACCGTAGCGCTGGACGCCGGCGTGGCTGTTCCACGCCTCGAGCAGGCCCGAGCCGTCCTCGCCGGCGTCCCAGTCGGCGAAGAAGGGCGCGTCGACCTGCGCGAGGCGCGTCGCGGGGTTGCGCCAGAACGGCATCCCCGAGATCACGAGCTTGCGGAACCGCTCCGGCTGCTGGATCGCCGCCTCGGAGGCGATCACCGATCCGGTGTGATGGCCGACCACGGCCGGGGCCTCCAGGCCCAGTGAATCGAAGGCCTCGAGCAGCACGCGGGCGTAGTCGGGGATCTCCAGCACGCGGTCGGCGGGGGCCGGGTCGGAGTCGCCCTGGCCGAGCGTGTCGAGCGCGTAGACCGTGAACTCGCGGGCGAGGTCCGGGATCACGCCGAAGAACATGCGCGAGGAGAGCCAGGTGTTGTGGAGCAGCACCAGCGGCGGACCGCTCCCCGCCGTCCGGTAGTGCAGCTGCCCGAGCGAGGTATCGGCGAAGGCACGCCTCAGCGTCGCTCCCTCCGCCAGCACGCCGTAGGTCACCGTTCACCCCCTCCGCGCCGCGCGTCCGTCGCCACCGCGCACCCCTACGCGCATAGGTAGTGCAGGCGCCGCCGCTTGTCCAGTCCCCGAGCGCCGACGGGGGCCGCCGGGGGCACCGCCCGTCAGCCGGAGGCGGCCGCGGCCCGCCGCGCGTTCCAGCCGGCGACGACCGGGAGCACCTCCTCGATGAGGCGGCGGCTCTGATCGAGCATCCCCGCATCGTCGTCGGCGAGCGGGCGCAGCACGAACTTCGAGACCCCGGCCCCCACGAAGCGCTGAAGTCGGGCGAGGATCGTCTCCGCGTCGCCGACGGCGAGGTAGCCCTCGAGGATCTCCCCGCCGAGGCGTCGGAGCGGCGCCGCGGCCCGCTCGACCGGGGCATCGTCCCGGCTCCCGAAGCGGAACGCGAAGGTGGCGCCGTAGTGATCGTCGTCCAGGGGCCGGCCCGCCGCCGCCGCGGCGCGCCGGATCGCGGCGACGGTCTCGCCGGTCTGCGCCACCGTCTGCAGGCCGCCGAGCCAGCCCGTCCCGACGCGCGCGGTGCGGCGGATCGCCGCCTCCGAGGCGCCGCCGATCCAGAGCGGGAGCGGCTGCTGCACCGGCCGCGGCTCGATGGTGAGGCCGCGCACCGAGTAGTACTCGCCCCGGAAGCTGACGTCGCTCTCGGCCCACAGCCGCGTCAGGAGACGGAGCGCCTCGTCGGCGCGGGCGCCGCGGGAGCGGGGAGAGAGCCCCACGGCCTCCCAGTCCTGGGAGCGGGCGTTCCCAACCCCGAACGCGGGGAGCAGGCGCCCGCCCGAGAGGTGGTCGATGGCGGCGCACTGCTTGGCGACGAGCAGCGGATCGCGCAGCGGCAGGACGACCACGTTCATGCCGAACTTGAGGCGCTCGGTGCCGCCGGCGAGCGCCGCCATCAGCGCCATCGGCTCGAGCGACGGCTGGGGCGACACCAGGCGATCGCTCTGCCAGAGCGAATCGACGCCCCCGGCCTCGCAGAGCTCGACCCAGCGCCAGAAGGCGCGGGCGCCGGAGAACGGGTAGGTGGCGAGTCCGAGACCGACGCCGATGCTCATCGCCCCACCCCCGCGCGCCCGCCCCTCCCCGCGGCTACTCCTCGGGCGTCTCCCCGATGTCGTAGTCGACGCCGGAGATCGCGGAGACGATGGGCACGAGCTTCTCCGCGACGATGCGGTCGTGCTGCTCGCCGTCCGAGTACTCGCGGTAGGCGGACCGCGTCGCGAAGTCCATGGTCATCACCCAGTCGTAGCGCCTCCGGCGGCGCGACTCGGAGACGTTGCGACCCATCGAGATCGCGATCATCCCCGGCATGCTGTCGCAGATCGCCTGGAAGCCGCGCTCGACGTCCGCTACCTGCTCCTCCGTCGTGCCCTCCTTGAAGCCCAGGCTGATGATGTGACGGTGCATCGATCCTCCTCCCCGCCGCGTGCGCATGCTACGGCCCCGGCGGCGGCGCGGCGAGCCCAGGCGGGCGGCCGGGCCCACGGAGGGGGCGCCCCGGGGGTGTCCCCGGCTCCGTACAATGGCCCCGCGCCCCGGCGGCGCCCGGGGCCCCACGGCCGCGGCGGGGCCGATGCGGCCCCCGGGGAGAGCGGGAGCGGTCCGTGACGACGACGAGCAGCCGGCCGTGACCTCCGCCCCCGACGAGCCCTCCGGCGGTCGGCGGTACGACCTCTTCGTCATCGGCTCGGGACCGGCGGGCCAGCGCGGGGCGATCCAGGCGGCGAAGCTCGGGCGACGCGTCGGCCTCGCCGAGATGCAGGGCAGCCTCGGCGGCGTCTGCATCAACACCGGCACGATCCCGAGCAAGACGCTCCGGCAGGCCGTGATGGAGCTCTACTCCGCCCGCGAGCGCGAGGAGGGATACGCCCTCGCGAGCCGCACCGTGGAGATGCGCGGCCTCCTCTCGCGCGTCACCCACGTCATGGAGAACGAGCAGGAGGTCGCGAAGCGCCAGCTGGAGCGCAACGGCGTCGACGTGCACTGGGCGCGCGCCTCGCTCGTCGCGCCCCACAGGGTGCGTCTGGAGCCGGCGCACCCGGAGGGCGGCTCGCCGGTCGAGGTGGAGGCCGACCACATCCTGATCGCCACCGGCTCGACCGCGACGCGCAGCCCGGAGATCCCCTTCGACGGCGACTACGTCCTCACCAGCGACGACGTCATGGAGCTCGATCGCGCGCCGCGCTCGCTCGCCGTGGTCGGCGCCGGCGTGATCGGGGCCGAATACGCGAGCATCTTCGCGGCGCTCGGGGTCCGCGTGGTGCTGGTCGACAAGGCCCCCGCGCTGCTCCCCTTCCTGGACGACGAGATCGTCGCCACCCTCACCTACCAGCTGCGCCGCCACCGCGTGACGATGCGCCTGAACGAGGAGGTGTCGCGGATCGAGATCGTGGAGCACGAGGGCGAGCGGCGCGTGCGGCTCGGCCTCGCCTCCGGGAAGCAGATCATCACCGAGCGCGCGCTCTACAGCATCGGGCGCTCCGGGGCGACGGCGGGGCTCGGGCTCGAGGCGCTCGGCATCGAGCCGGACGACAGGGGGCGGCTCTCCGTCGACGAGTACAACCGGACCGCCGTGCCGCACATCTACGCCGCCGGCGACGTGACCGGGTTCCCGGCCCTCGCCGCCACCTCGATGGAGCAGGGGCGCCTCGCCGCGGCGCATGCCTTCGGCGGGCCGATCCACCTCCAGCCCGATCTCCTCCCCTACGGGATCTACACCGTGCCGGAGATCTCGATGGTCGGTCGCACCGAGGCCGAGCTGACCGAGGCCGGCGTGCCCTACGAGGTCGGCCTCGCCCGCTACGGCGAGATCGCGCGCGGGCAGATCGTCGGCGACGTCTCCGGTCTCCTGAAGCTGCTCGTGCACCTCGAGACGCACGAGGTGCTGGGCGTGCACATCATCGGCGAGGGCGCCTCCGAGCTCGTCCACATCGGCCAGATGGTGATGGGGCTGCGGGGCGTCGTCGACTACTTCTCGGAGACGGTCTTCAACTACCCGACCTTCGCCGAGTGCTACAAGACCGCCGCCCTGGACGCCCTCAACCGCCTCGCCGCCGTCGACTCGCTCGAGCTGTAGCCACGGCGCGCGGCGGTCGGTCGCGGCGCGCTTGACGGGCGGGAGCGGCGGGCGCCGATAATCGGGGACTCGGCCGCGGGCAGCGGGGGTGGCGATGGGGAGCGGTGGCGCGCGGGGGCTGGTGACGCCCGCGATGGAGGCGCGCCGCGGGGTGTGGGGACCGCCGCGCGCCTCTCAGCCCGTGGAGCTCTACGACATCCGCGTCTGGGCGATCGCGGCCTACTGGCCGGAGAGGCCGCCGCGCCTCTACTGGGACGAGGCGTACGCCCGGACGACGCGCTGGGGCGGGATCGTCGCCCCGCAGGACTTCAACCCCTTCGGATGGCCGGTCGGCGGACGCGGCGGGGCCGAGAGCCCCGCCGGCTTCTCCGAGCCCGGGGTGCCGGCGATCAACGGGGGCCAGCGAGACGAGTACGGCGTGCCGGTGCGACCGGGCGACTGGGTGACCGAGCGCTCGCGCCTGAGCGGGTGGGAGCACCGCCGGACCCGGATGGGGCCGACCGTCTTCGTGACCACCGAGGTCGTCTGGCTCAACCAGCTAGGCGAGTTCGTCCGCCGGCGGCTCTCGACGAACATCCGCTACCACGCGGACGACTCCGCGCCGGGGGGCGGATCCTCCCCGTGACCTACGGAGTGACCTTCGACGAGGTCCGCGTGGGCCAGCAGATCCCTCCCTGGTCGCGCACCACCGGACTCATGCACTGGAACCGCTACGCCGCCGCCAACGACGAGTTCGTGCCGTTCCACATGGAGGACGGCGCGGGCATCGAGGCGGGGGGGAGCGGCGCCTTCGGGATGGGGAACCTTCGCCACACCTACCTGGTGAACGCCGTGCGGGACTGGGCGGGCGACGAGGCGGAGATCCGCGAGGTCGGCTGCCAGTACCGCGCCTTCAACTACCGGGGCGACACGCTCACCTGCTCGGGCCGCGTCGTGGAGGCGAGCGTGGCCCCGGGCCGGGAGGGGCCGGTCGGTCTCGTCCGGCTCGAGCTCGCCGTCACGAACCAGGAGGGGACCGTCGTCTCGCCGGGGCACGCCCTCGTCGCTCTCCCGCTCTCCCGCGAGAGCGCGCCGCAGAACGGCTCCGGCGGCGATCGGCTATAACGCGGAGCGAGCCGCCCCGGGGAGGTGCACCGTGATCGACAGCCAGATCCACGTCTTCGCCCGCGAGAACCTCCCCGACGGCAACCGGCAGGAGTTCGCGCGCCGCGCCGCACGCTCCCGGCTCCCGTACCGCGACCCGCAGGAGATCCTCCCCCGGGTGGGGAGGGGAACCTGGGACCCGGAGGGCGAGGACGCGCTCGCCTTCATGGACCGTGCCGGGATCGACGTCGGCGTGAACGCAACCTGCGACTTCGGCCCGTGCTTCGGCGAGGAGGCGGAGTGGGACGGGCTCGCCATCCACAGGCACGCCTACGAGGTGACGCAGCTCCACCCCGGGCGGATCGCCTTCCTCTGCGGCGTCGACCCGAGGCGCCACGACGCGCTCGAGATCCTCGATCGCTCGGTCACGGAGTGGGGCGCGGTCGGCTGGCAGTGCTTCCCCGCGAACGGCTACGCGCCGACCGACCCCCTCTGCCTCCGGCTCTTCGAGCGCTGCCTCGCCCTCGGCATCCCCGCCGTGATCCGCACCGGCTCCGGCGACATCGGGCCCTATACCGCCTACTCGAACCCCTACTACATCGAGGACGTCGCACGCCTCTACCGCGACCTGGAGATCATCGACGAGCACGCGGGCGGCGGCCTCGACGGTCTCTGGCGCGAGTCGCTGCTGGTGGCGAGCACCAATCCCAACGTCTCGCTGGGGCTCGGCCTCTGGCAGGGCGGGGCGCTCTTCGGAACGCCCCGCGCGCCGGACCGCATCCCCGAGTTCCTGCGCATCCTCCACACGATGCGCGAGCAGGTGGGCGCCCACCGGATCCTCTGGGCCTCCGACTACATGCGCGGCTTCAACGTGGATCACGCCGTGCGCTGGGCGACGCTCTTCCGGGAGCTCCCCGACCTCGCCCGCGAGCACGGCTTCCTCTTCGACGCGGACGAGGTGGAGACGATCACCGATCGGAACGCGCGGCGCCTCTTCTCGCTCCCGCAGGCCGCCGCGGCGCCGTGAGCCGCGACCCCGCTCCCGGCGCCTCCGGGGAGGCGCCGCCCCGCTACACGCCGGAGGGGAAGCTCGTCCCCCCGCCCTCGGCCGACGACGTGCTCTACGAGGCCGAGGCTCCCCTCTGCTGGATCACGCTCAACCGCCCCCTCGTCCTGAACGCCATCGACTGGTCGGTGCGCCGCCAGCTCGCGCGGGCGATCGACCAGGCGGCCCGCGACGAGGAGGTGCGGGCCGTCGTGCTGCGCGGGGCGGGGCGCGCCTTCTCCGCGGGGGGCGACATGCAATCCTCCCCCGAGCCCGACGACGGGGTCGCGACTCCCGGCTTCCTCGACCTGGTGCTCGCGCTGTGGAATCTCGAGAAGCCGGTGATCGCGGCGGTGAGGGGGCACGCCGTCGGCCTGGGATGTGAGCTCGCCGGAGCCTGCGACCTCGCCGTCGCGGCCGACGACGCGCGACTCGGGGAGATCCAGATCCGGCACGGCTACCGCCCGCCCGTGCTGATCACGCCGTTCCTGGCGGGACTGCGGGGCGCGAAGGAGCTGCTCCTGCTCGGCGAGCTCGTCGGGGCGGAGGAGGCGCTCCGCCTGGGCCTGGTCAACCGCGTCGTCCCCGGAGAGCGCCTCGAGGAGGAGGCGGCGGCGCTCGCCCTCCGTCTCGCCGCCCTGCCCGAGACGACGCTCCGGCTCAACAAGCTCCTGGTCAACCGCGTCTACGAGCTCGCCGGCTTCCGCGACGCGCTCGGCTACATGGAGGAGCCGGCGCTCGCCGCACTCGCCGAGCAGGCCGGCTCGGACGCGCTCGGCCGCGAGCGGCTCGCCGTGCTCAAGGAGCACGGGTGGCGGGCCTTCGTCTCCCGGCGCGACGCCGCGGCGGAGCCCGGAGGGGAGGCCCGGGAGGCGCCCCCGGGCTGACCTGGGGCCGGCGCGCGGGGGCCCGCATCCGGCGCGCCCCGCCGGCCGC
Organism: Dehalococcoidia bacterium; assembly: GCA_034420495.1. Taxonomy (GTDB): domain Bacteria; phylum Chloroflexota; class Dehalococcoidia; order UBA2979; family UBA2979; genus VYDC01. The sequence goes on along the minus strand of DAOULG010000178.1, from coordinate 12,808 downwards.
GCGCCGGGGGGCTGGTGACAGGCGGCGCGGGCGGCGCGATAGTACGGGCGGCGGCGGGCCCGAGGCGCCGCACGCAGGCACGAGGAACGGGGCACCCATGCGCTGGGGCATCTACCTGAATCCGCAGACGCCGGGACCCGAGGATGACGGCCGCATCATCGACGAGGTGCTGGGGCAGACCGACCTCGCCGAGCAGCTCGGCGCCTCGCACGTCTGGCTCACCGAGCACTACTTCACCGGCTACAACGCCTTCTCCGACCCGATGATGCTCGCCGCGGCGATCACGCAGCGCAACGACCGGCTGCGCATCGGCTTCTCCGTCACGATCGCGCCCTTCGCCCACCCGATCCGCTTCGTGACGCAGTGCAACCTCCTCGACCGGCTCTCCGGCGGACGCGTCACCATCGGCGTCGGCGCGGGGAACTCCCCCGACGAGTACGCCGGGTGGGGCCTCGATCGCGAGAACCGGCACCAGCGCATGAACGAGCTGATGGACGTCGCCGAGCGCGCGTGGAGCGCCGGACCGGAGGGCTTCGACTACGACGGCGAGAACTTCCACGGCTCGGTGCGCGGCCGCATGATCCCCTCCCCCGTGCAGAGGCCGCACCCGCTCATCGCCTACGCGACGGCGACGCCGGAGCGGCTGCGCATGGTCGGGAGCAAGGGCTGGGCGCTGCTGCTCGGCCCGCAGACGGCGGAGCTGCTCGCGGCGAGGCTGCACCACTACGTCGCGGGGATGGACGACGCCGGCCTCGGCGAGGAGGAGCGCGCGCGCGCCTGGGGCAACAGCGCCGTGCTCCGGCAGATCTACGTCGCCGCTCCCGGCGAGGACTGGCGCGAGACGATCCGCCCCGCGATCGAGACCTACGTGCGCAAGAGCGCCCTCGCCAACACCGGCATCGACGAGCTCCCCACCGACGACATGGAGCGCCGCGCGGAGCGGCTGACGGAGGTGCAGCTCTTCGCCGGGCAGCCCGAGGAGATCGTCGAGCGCATCCGGCCCTTCGCCGAGCTCGGCGTCGATCAGCTGATGTGCTGGTTCACCTTCGGGCACATGCCGGACGGGCAGGTGCGGGGCTCGATCCGGCGCTTCGCCGAGCACGTCGCGCCCCGCATCGCGGAGATCGCGCCGGACGAGGGGCTGATCGAGCGCATCGTCGCGCGCGCCGGGACGGAGACCCGCACCGCCGCGCAGCTGGAGCAGCGCGCCGGGGCCAGGCCCGGCGGCCGCGGCTAGCGGGGGCGAGCGTCATCTCCGCGCCGACGCCGGGCCCGATCGCCTTCCTCGCCCCGACGGGGATGCTCGGCACGGGCTTCCCCGAGGCCTCGCTTCAGTCGGGGCTCGCCCGCAGCCCCGCCTTCCTCGGCGTCGACGCGGGATCGACCGACCAGGGGCCGCAGGCGCTCGGCACCGGGAAGCCGCTGCTCTCGCGGGAGGCGATCCGGCGCGACCTCTCGCTGCTGCTGCCGGCGGCGCTGGAGCACGGGATACCGCTGCTCGTGGGGTCGGCCGGGACCTCGGGCTCCGACGACGCGCTCGACGGACTCTGGGAGGTGCTGCGCGAGGTTGCCCGGGAGCAGGGGCTGCACCCGCGCGTCGCCCTCATCCGCGCCGAGCAGGAGGCGGAGCAGCTCGCGGACGAGCTGCGCGCCGGGCGCATCCACCCCCTCGGGGGGGCGCCCCCGCTCGAGGAGGCGACCCTGCGCCGCGCGCGCCGCATCGTCGCGATGATGGGCCCGGAGCCCTTCCAGGCGGCGCTCGACCGGGGCGCCGACGTCGTGCTCGCCGGCCGCTCCACCGACGCCGCGATCTTCGCGGCGCCGCTCCTGCGCGCCGGGGCCGCGCCCGGGCCCGCGTGGCACGTCGGCAAGATCCTCGAGTGCGGCGCCGCCGCGTCGACGGCGCGGACCGCCCCCGACGGGATGCTCGGACTCGTCGACGACGAGGGCTTCAGCGTCGAGCCCCTCGACCCGGAGATGCGCTGCTCGCCCCTCTCGGTCGCCGCCCACGCGCTCTACGAGACGCCCGACCCGACGCGCCTCGTCGAGCCGCCCGGGACGCTCGTCACCGCGGACTGCCGCTACGAGCAGGCGGAGGACGGGCGCTCCGTCCGCGTCACCGGCAGCGCCTTCGAGCCGGCAGAGCGCTACACCGTCAAGCTCGAGGGGGCGGAGTTCGCGGGCTACCAGTCGGTGGTCCCGGCCGCGGTGCGGGATCCGCTGCTGCTTAGGCAGCTCGACGCCTGGACCGAGACTCTCCTGGAGAAGATCCGCGAGCGCGCCCGGGGCATCCTCGGGGCGGCGCTCGAGCCGGGCTCGTGGTCGGTCGCCGTGCGCGTCTACGGGCGCGACGGCGCGATGGGCGCCCTCGAGCCGGAGCGGGGTCTCGCGGGGCACGAGGCGATGCTGCTCTTCGAGTTCACGGCGCCGGAGCAGGCGCAGGCGACGGCGATCGCAAAGAGCGCCGGGCTGCTCGCGATGCACCACCCGATCGAGGGGTGGGAGGGCTTCGTGAACGCGGTCGCCTTCCCCTACGCGCCGTACGAGATCGAGCGCGGCGCCGTCTGGCGCTTCTCGCTCAACCACGTCTGGGAGCTCGCCGACCCGCTCGCGCCGTTCCCGATCACGGTCGCGGAGCTCTAGGCGTGGCGCGGCTGCACGAGCTGGCGCGGCTGGTCCGCAGCAAGAACGCGGGGCCGTTCGCCGTCACCTTCGATCTCCTCTTCGACGATCCGGCCACCTTCGAGGCGGTCCGCGACGCCGGCGTCGTGACCGCGGAGCTCTTCGCCCGGCTCTACGGCGTGCCGGAGGAGCAGGTCACGCTCGTCGCCTACGAGCCGGCGCTCGCGATCAAGGCGACGATCCCGCGGCCGGTCGCCTCGGGCGACCTCCGCGACACGGACGTCTTCGGCGCGCAGCTCTACGGACCGCTCGTCGAGCTCGAGGTTCCCGGCGTCGCCGCGCCCCGGCGCCGCACCGCCGGCGGGGAGCGGCGCTGAGGAGAGGGGGGCGCGCGTGGAGTGGGCGGTCTTCTCGCTCGCCGAGAGGGCGAGCTGGGTGGTGCGGGAGATGGCGGCCGTCCGGCCCGGGGAGCAGGTCCTCGTCGCCTGCGACTACCGCTCCGACTTCGCCGTGGTCGAGGCGCTGACCGCCGCCGTCGCCGCGGCGGGCGCCGAGCCGACGGTCGCCGTCATGCCGCCGCGGCCGCACGCGGGCGCGCCGGCGACCCGCGTGATGTGGCACGCCGCCTCGGGCGCCGACGTCGTGATCTGCCCCGCCACCACGGTGCTCCACTTCACCCGCGAGATCCGGCAGGCGCTCACCGAGGAGCGCATCCGCCTCGTCTCGATCGCGGTGGGGCGCGAGGAGATGCTCCACGGCGCCGGCTCCGCCGACCCGGAGGAGGTGCGGCGGCTGACCCAGCGGGTCTACGACGTGCTCGCGCCGGCCGCGACGCTGCGCATCACCTCCGCGAACGGCACCTCCTTCCACTGCTCCGTCGAGGGGCGCCTCCCGAACCTCTCCGTGGGCCGCGCCGACGAGCCCGGGCGCATCGGGACCTTCCCCTTCGGGGAGGTGCCGCATGCGCCGATCGAGGGGACGGCGGAGGGAACGGTGGTCTTCGACGGTCCGATGCACACGGTCGGCCACCTCGACGAGCCGGTGCGCTACACGGTCGAGGCCGGGCGCGTCGTCGAGGTCGCGGGCGGCGAGCAGGCTCGGCGGCTGCGCCAGCTCATCGAGGCGAACGAGAACGCCGACGTCATAGGCGAGGTCTCCGTCGGGACGAACCCCGCGGCGCGCTTCGACGGCGACGTCCAGGAGGCGAAGAAGCGGCTCGGCTGCGTGCACATCGCCGTCGGCGACGCCACCGGGCTGCGCGGGCTGACCTGGAGCCCGCTCCACATCGACGGCGTCATCCGCCGCCCGACGGTGTGGGCCGACGACCGGCTCGTCGTCGAGAACGGCGTGCTCGCCCTGTGAGGCGCGGCTTCGTGGAGACGCCGGACGGGCAGCTCCACTACTGGGAGCACGGACCCGCCTCAGGACCCCCGCTCGTCCTCGTCCACCTCACCCCCGACGCCCGCGCCTTCCTCGACGCGATGCTCCACCTGGGCGGCCGGGGCATCCGGGCGATCTCGGTCGACATGCCGGGCTACGGCGATTCGGAGCGACCGCCCCGCCCCTACGAGGGCATAGCGGACTTCGCCGACCAGGTGGCGCGCGTCCCGCGGGCGCTCGGCATCGGGCGCTACGACCTGCTCGGGCACATGACCGGCTCAAACGTCGCCGCGGAGCTGGCCGCGCGCCACCCGCAGGCGATCCGCAGGCTCGTCCTCTCCGAGCTCGTCGACTGGCGGGCCCACGCCGAGCACCAGGGGTCGCACGGCCGCCAGTTCCCCGCGCCCGCGCCCGAGCGCGACGGGTCGCACCTCCTCGCGCTGTGGAACCAGTACGCGTCGATGCTCGAGGAGGAGCCGGGGGAGGTGCGGATCGAGGACGTGCAGCGCCGCTTCCTGGCGCTCTGGCTCGCGACCTACCAGGGCCCGCCCATCGGCTCGCGCGGCACCTCCGACGGGGCGATATACGGGCCGGCGGGCTGGTCGGCCGCCGCCCCGCACACGATCGAGAGCCAGGATCTCGCCGGGCGGCTGTCGGCGATCCCGGCGCCGGCCCTCGTGCTCTGCGCCGGCGAGGGAGTGCTCCGGACCGGGGCCGATCCGCGGGCCGACCGCGACCGGCTCGCCGCGCTCCTCCCCCGCGGCGAGGCCCTGACGGTGCCCGGCGTCTCGCACGTCTGGCCGCACACGCGCCCCGGCGACTTCGCGGCCGCGGTGGGGGGCTTCCTCCGCGAGGCCGCCTAGGAGGGGAGCGGCGCGCCGGGACTCAGTCGAGCCCGATGAGGCGCGCGAGCGTCCCGCCCAGGATCCGATCGCGCTCGGCGGCGGAGAGCCCGGGGGCGCGGCGGATCCACTCGACGGGCGACCCGTAGCCCATGTCGTAGGGGAAGTCGCTCCCGAGCACGAGGTGGTCGGCGCCCATCGTCTCCACGACGTAGCGGAGCGCCGCGTAGTCGTGCGTGATGGTGTCGACGTAGAGCAGCCTCAGGTAGTCGCGCGGGGGGCGCGCGACGCGGGCGCGCGGCTCCCGGCGCACCCCGAAGCCGTGATCCCAGCGCCCGATGGCGAAGCAGGCGTAGCCGCCGGCGTGGGCGAAGACCAGCTTGAGGCCCGGGAGCCGGTCGAGGACGCCGCCGAAGATCAGGCTCGCGATCGCGAGCGTCGAGTCGAGCGGGAAGCCGACGAAGTTCTCCAGGTAGTAGGAGCGGGCCCGCCCCGACGCCTGCGTGGCGGGTGCGTGCGGGTGGAAGAAGAGCAGCGCGCCGAGGCGCTCGGCGGCCTCGAAGAACGGGAAGAGCGCGGGGTCGTCGTAGTCGCGCCCGTCCGCGTGGGTGCCGAGCGCGGCGCCGACGAAGCCCCGCCCCATCGCGCGCTCGAGCTCCGAGACGGCGCGCGCCGGCTCCTGCAGCGGGACGGTGGCGAGCCCGCCGATGCGCCCCGGCGCCTCCCGCATCGCGTGAGCGATCTCGTCGTTGAGCTCGCGCGCGGCCGCCTCGGCCTCGGAGACGGGGAGGTGGTAGTTGAAGAAGTACGGGGGGGAGGAGAGCAGCTGCATGTCGACCCCCTGCCGGTCCATCACGGCGAGGCGCTCCTCGAGCGAGGCGCGCCACAGCGGCTCCTGAGGCCCGGCGAGTCGATCGCGCGTCACGATGTAGCGGACACCCTCGCGCTCGCGCTGCGAGGCGCGGTACCACTCGCCGCCGCCCTCGGTCGCGCGCCAGAAGGCCTGCGGGATGAGGTGCGCGTGGACGTCGATGTTCATGGCGGCTCCGCTCGCGCGCCCCCGGGCGGGCCCGGCCCCTCGTCGTCCGCCGCGCCCGCGTGGCGGGAGCCGATGAGCTCGCGCGGGCGGACGTGGAGCGCCCACATCGCGACGATCCCGGTCAGGCCGATCCAGACGATGAGCAGTATGTGGGAGCCCACCGCGTAGGCCCCCGCCTCCGAGAGCCCGAAGCCCATGAAGGCGAGCGCCTCCGTCACCGCCACCTCGTAGGGCCCGATGTCCCACGGCGTGAGCGGGAGCGAGACGATCACGTTCGCGGCGATCGTGACCAGCACCGCCTCGGAGAACCCCAGCTCGAGGCCGAAGGCCCGTCCCATCATCCAGTAGACGCCGACCTCCGCCGCCCACGCCACGACGGAGAAGCCGATCGCGATGCCGATGCCGGCCCCCCCGCGCAGCACGCGCATCCCGTTCACGAAGGAGGGGACCATCGTGGCCACGTGGGCGCGCAGGGCGGGCGGGAGCATCCGCGCGACGCGCCACCTCTCGACGTGGACGCCCGCTCCGCGGCGGGCGATCACGAGCGAGACGACGAAGGCGCCGAGCACCACCAGGGCGACGACCGCCGCCGCCGGGGTCCGGAGCACTCCCGGGTCGAGCAGCAGCAGCGCCGGGACGAGGAGCGCGATGAAGGCGACGCCGTCCAGGACCGACTCCACGAGGAAGACGCTGCTGGTCAGCTCCGCGCGGGGTATGCCGAAGCGGCGGCGCGCGAGCTCGACGCGCAGCAGGTCGCCGGCGCGCAGGGGCACCACGGCGTTGGCGAGGTTGGAGACCAGGAATACCGGGAGAAGGTCGCGGCCGCTGAGCCCCTGCCGGTGGCGGAGCAGCACGCGCCAGCGGTAGGCGTGGATGGTCTTCGAGAGCGTGAACGCGCAGAGGCCGGCGAGCGCCCAGCCGAGCCGCACGTCGGTGAGCTGCTCCACGGCGCGGTCGAGATCGACGCGCAGCGCCAGGAAGGTGAAGGAGCCCGCGGTGAGCGCCACCTGCATCAGCAGGAAGCGCCGCCGCCGGCGCAGAGATGCGCCCATCCAGCCCCCCCGCGCGCCGGCTCCCGCCGCGAGCCGGCATCCCAGAGCCGCAGTGTACGGCGTGGGAGCGGGAGGCCACACGACGGCCGCGCCGGAGCCGGTCGGCCCCGTCCTGCGGCCGATGGCGGTACGCTGGGCGCCGGCGCCGGCGCGCACCCGCACCGGCGCCCAGCGGAGGTGAGCCATGGCCGCGATCGCCGTGAGCGAGGTGAGCTTCCCGGAGGAGGTCCTCGAGCGCTCCCGCGAGCGACCCGTCGTCGTCGACTTCTGGGCCGCATGGTGCGGGCCGTGCCGCATCCTGGGGCCGATGCTGGAGGCGCTGAGCGAGGAGTACGGCGAGTCGGTCCAGCTCGCCACCGTCGACGTGGACGAGAATCCCGGCCTCGCCCAGCGCTACGGGATCAGCGGGATCCCGGCGGTGAAGGCCTTCCGCGACGGCGCGCCGGTGAGCGAGTTCGTCGGAGCGCTCCCCGAGGAGCAGGTGCGCGCCTTCTTCGACTCGCTGGTGCCGAGCGCCTCGGACCGCGCCGCCGGGGCGGGGGCCGCGGCGCGTGCCGAGGGGCAGTCACTCGAGGCGCGCCGGCTCTTCGAGGAGGCCCTCGCCGCCGATCCGCGCAACGAGGAGGCCGCGCTGGGGCTCGCCGAGATGCTGCTCGAGTCGGGTGCGCCGGCGGAGCGGGCGCGCGCCCGCCAGCTCGCCGCCCCGTTCGGCGGGAACCCCCGGGCCCGCGGCGTCGAGGCGCTCGTGCGCCTCCGCGGCGCGGCGACGGAGCTCGACGAGGGTGACCTGCTCGCCCGCATCGCCGCCGACGGCGACGACGCCGGGGCCCGCTACGGCCTCGGCATGCTGCTCGCCGCGCGCGGAGAGTGGGAGGCGGCGCTCGAGGAGCTGCTCGCGACGGTGCGCCTCGACCGCAGCCTCGACGACGACGGGGGGCGCCGGGCGATGCTGGACGTCTTCGCCCTGCTCGGCAACCGCCACCCCCTGAGCGAGGAGTACCGGCGGCGGCTCGCCGCGGTCCTCTTCTAGGGGGCGGAGCCCGCCGGGCGGGCCGTCGCGGGCGGCCGGACGGAGAGGGGTGGGGGATGGCCGAGGGCTTTCCGAGCTTCCGGGCGGCCGCGGTGCAGGCGGCGCCCGTCTTCCTCGACCGGGCCGCGACGCTCGAGAAGACGCTCGCGCTCGCCGCGGAGGCCGCGCGCGGGGGCGCGGAGATCGTCGTCTTCCCGGAGGTCTACCTCCCCGGGTACCCCTACTGGAACCGGCTGGAGAACGTCTTCCGCACCACGGGCTACTACGAGGAGCTGCTCCAGAACGCGATCCGGGTGCCCGGGCCGGAGAGCGAGCGGCTCGGGGAGGCCGCCCGGCGCTCCGGGATCTACCTCCTGGTCGGGGTCAACGAGCGCGTGCCGGAGACCGTCGGGACGCTCTACAACACGAACCTCCTCTTCGGGCCGTCGGGGGAGCTGCTGCTGCGCCACCGCAAGCTGATGCCGACCTACGCCGAGAAGCTGACGTGGGGCTTCGGGGACGGGAGCTCGCTGCGCGTCGTGGAGACGCCGCTCGGCGCCCTGGGCACGCTCATCTGCGGGGAGAACGCGAACCCGCTCTACCGCTACGCGCTGCTCGCGCAGGGGGAGCAGGTGCACCTGACCAACTACCCGGCGCTCCCGGGAGGCGATCCCGGCGGCTACGACATCGGGGAGGAGATCCGCCTGCGCTCCGCCAACCACTCCTTCGAGGGGAAGGTCTTCACCGTCGCCGCGAGCGCCGTGATCGACCAGAGCGTGGTGGCGCGCCTCGCCGACACGGAGGAGAAGCGCGCGGCCCTCGGCGGGCCGCAGGCCTCCTTCAGCGGCATCTTCGCGCCCGGCGGGAGGCTCATCACCGAGCCGCTGTCGCCCGGCGAGGAGGGCATCCTCTACGCCGACTGCGACCTGAGGTCCCAGGTGGGGCCGAAGCTCAGGCACGACGTCGTCGGCCAGTACCACCGCCCCGACGTGGTCGCGCTCCTGCTCGACCGCGCCCCGCTGGCGCCGCTGATCGAGGTGGGGGACGAGCTCGAGGCGGAGGGGGAGGCGGAGGCAGGCGACGCGGGGACGGCCTTCCGGAACGGCCGCCCCGCCGACGCCCCGGCAGCGGCCCCCCTCCGGCGGCCGGCGGCGGAGGAGGCGCCGTGACGGGCGGGGCGGCCCCGCTCGCGGGGCGGGTCGCGATCGTCACCGGCTCCTCGCGCGGCATCGGCAAGGACATCGCCCACGCCCTCGCGGCCGCCGGCTCAGCCGTCGTCGTCGGGGCCCGCTCGGAGGAGCCGCGCCCCGACCCCCGGCTCCCCGGCACCGTGCACGAGGTCGCCGGGGCGATAGAGCGGGCCGGCGGGCGCGCGCTGGCGCTGCGGCTCGAGATGCGCGACCCGGCGAGCATCGAGGACTGCGTCTCGGCGACCGTGGAGCACTTCGGCCGCATCGACATCGTCGTGAACAACGCGGCGGCCTTCGTCGGGAACCTCATCGAGAGCATCGAGCCGCGGCACGTCGACGTGATGACGCAGGTGAACCTCCGCGGGCCGCTCGCGATGGTGCGCGCCGCCCTCCCCCACCTCCGCACCGCCGCCGAGCGCGAGGGCGCGGCGCACGTCGTCAACATCTCCTCGCGCGCGGCGCGCTTCCCCGGCCCGGGCCCCTACGCCGGCCGCGCGGAGGCGCGGGCCGCGGCCGCGCCGCTCTACGGGACCACGAAGGCCGCCCTGGAGCGGCTCACCCAGGAGCTCGCTATAGAGCTCGAGCCCGACCGGATCGCGGTGAACGCGCTCTCGCCGCAGGGCGGGATCAACACGCCGGGCGTGCTCTTCGGCCGGAGCGACCCGGAGCACCCGCGCCTCGACTTCGAGATCGCCGAGGAGATGGCGAAGGCGACGCTCTGGATCGTCCGCCAGCCCCCCTCGTGGACCGGGCACATCGTCTACGACGAGGAGCTCTGCTCGGAGCAGGGGCTCTGAGCGCGGGCCCGCCCGGCGCGCGCCCCTAGCCCGGCCGGGGCTCCGCCTGCGGCGCCAGGCGCCTGAGCTCGGGGACGAGCAGGAAGACGGCGGAGGCGAAGGCCGAGACGGCGAGCGCGCCGAGCGCGATGGCGGTCGGCGTGCCGAGGAGGGTCGCGGCGCTCCCCGCGACGAAGCCCCCCACCATGATCAGGAACCAGGTGACGTTCCACACTCCCATCACGCGGCCGCGCAGCTCGTCGGGCACGAGGAGCTGCAGCGCCGTCATGGCGAGGTTGAGGTAGACCGACTGCATGAGGCCGGCGACGAAGAGCAGGGCCATCCCGGGCAGGAGCGACCGGGTCGTCGAGAAGGCCGCCACCAGGATCCCGAAGCAGAAGGCGCCGCCGAGGATGGCGCGGCCGGTGTGGCGCCCCGCCCCCAGACGCACCACGACGACCGTCCCGCCGAGCGCGCCGAGGCCGGCGGCCGCCTCCAGCGCCCCGAACCCGCGCGCGCCCACTCCGAGCACGTTCTCGGCGAAGACCGGCAGCAGGATCATGTAGCTCGTGCCGAAGACCGAGGTGAAGAAGGAGAGCCCGGTGACGGCGAGGAACAGGCGATGCCGCGCGATGTACCGCGCCCCCTCCCACATGCCGCCCGGCGCGAGCCCCGCCGCGGCGGGCCGCGGACGGAGGGAGAGCGTGGCGATGGTGAGGGCGGCGAGCGCGTAGCCGAGGGCGGCCGCGAGCAGGGAGGGGCCGGAGCCGACCAGCGAGACGGAGACCCCCGCCACCGCCGGCCCGACCACGCGCGTCGTCTGCCATATCGCGCTGGAGTAGGCGACGGCGCTCGCCATCGCGCGCAGGTCGACGAGCCGCGGCAGCAGCACGTTCTGCGCCGTCGCCGACCCCGAGGCGAGCGCGCCGACCGTCATCGCCCAGACGATCACCATCCACAGCTCGACGAGCCCGGCCGTCGTGAGGAGCGCGATGGCGAGGTGGCAGAGGCCGATCGCGGCGTAGGTGACGGCGAGGATGGCGCGGCTCTCGATGCGGTCCGCCAGCGCCCCGGCGGGCACCGAGAGCAGCACCGTCGGCACCGCCTGCGCCAGCGCGACCACGCCGAGCCAGAACGGCGAGCCGGTGATCTCGACGACGAGCCAGAGGCCGGCGATGAAGCGGAAGCGCTCGCCGAAGACCGCGGCGAAGGTCCCCACCCAGTAGCGCCGGTAGGCGCCGTAGGAGAAGGCCGAGGCGGAGGCCTCCCCGCTCCCCCGGGGCGGGGAGGCCAGCGGGGCCGGGGCGTCGGGGGAGGGGAGGCCTGGCACGGAGGCTCGGGTCATCGGCGTGAGACTTCCGCGACGCGGCGAAGCGGGGTCGCTCGGAGCCCCCTCATCGTACGCTAGCCTCCGCGGGGCGCATCCCCCGGGGAGCGCGCGCGCGGGAGCCGCCCGGAGGTCCGCAGGGCATGACTGAGCGAACTGGCCCGGGCGAGGCGCGCCCCGCCGGCACGACCGGCTCCGCGGCCCGCTCGCTCGGCGACGTGCTCTCCAACGCCACCTTCCGGCGGCTCTGGCTCGCCGGCGCCCTCACCTCGGCGATGCGCTGGCTCGACCTGCTCGTCCTCGGCGTCTTCATCTACGACCTCACCGGCTCGCCGGGGAGCGTCGCGCTCTACTTCTTCGTGCGCATGATCCCGCGCGTCCTCTTCGGGATCGTCATCGGGACGATCGCCGATCGCATCTCCCGCCAGACGATGCTCGTCGCCGGCTTCCTCGCGCTCGCCGCCGTCGCGACGGCGCTCGGCGCGCTGGTCCTCACGGGGCGCATCGAGTACTGGCACCTCCTCGCCGGCGGCTTCGTCGCCGGCATCTTCTGGTCGAGCGAGTTCCCGGTGAGGCGCGCGATGATCGGCGACGTCGTCGAGCCCGCGCTCGTCGGACGCGCCATCGCGCTCGACATCGGGACGAGCGCCTTCACCCGCATGCTCGGACCGGTCCTCGGCGGCGTCCTGCTGGAGGGGATCGGCGCCCAGGCGGCCTTCTTCCTGGAGGCGGCGGCCTTCCTCGGGGCGGCGGCGGTCGTCGCCTCGCTGCGCTACCGGCCGCCGACGACCGGGAGGCCCCGCTCCTCCCCGCTGCGCGACGTCTCCGACGCCGCCCGCTACCTCCGCGCGAGCCAGCTGCTGATGGGGGTCTTCGCGGTGAGCTTCGTGATGAACCTGCTCGCCTTCCCCTACATGACCATGGTGCCGGTGATCGGCCGCGAGACGCTCGAGATCGACGCCGTGCGCATCGGCCTCCTCACCTCGGCCGAGGGGCTGGGGGCGGTGCTCGGATCGGCGCTCATCGCCGCGCGGGCGCCGCAGAGCTCGTACTCGCGCATCTACTACTTCGGCTCGATGCTCTTCCTGGTCTGCGTGCTGCTCTTCTCGCGCTCGGAGATCTACCTGGTCTCGCTCGGCCTGCTCTGGCTCGCCGGCTTCGGGATGACGAGCTTCGCGACGATGCAGACGACGCTGGTCGTCGCGTCGGCCGCGCCGGAGATGCGCGGACGGGCGCTCGGCGCGCTCTCGCTCTCCATCGGCTCCAACCCCCTGGGCGCGCTGCACATCGGCGCGATGGCGGACGCGCTCGGCGCGCCGCTCGCGACGACGATCTCGGCGGCGGAGGGGCTGGTGGCGCTCGCGCTCGTCGGCGTCGCCTGGCCGGTGCTCCGGGGCGAGTTCCGCGTGGCGCCGGGACCGGCGGCGGGCGCCGGTCCCGCGGACGCGCCGGGGAGGCGCTAGCTTTACTTCCCACGCACGTTGTTTACAGGCGCGAGGCGGGGACAGCGCCGTCGATGCCGCCGTGCGGTCGTCGCGCATTGTAGCGATGGAGCCAGCGCGGGAGCTCGC
>DAOULG010000177.1:0-17751 GCA_034420495.1 Dehalococcoidia bacterium | reverse complement strand
GTCACGATCCCCTCGTCGTCTGAGGCCGCGGCCACCGAGTACGCCGCGCCGTCCACGGTCACGGTCACCGGGCCGAAGGTCGGGCCGCTCAGGACCCGGACGTTGCGCCAGAGCCCGTGCCAGGCGATCTCCTCGTCGTCTGCGTCGAAGGCGATCACGGCGACGAAGACCCAGCTCGGTCCGGGCCGGGGGAAGGCGACCGTGATCGGGGGGAGCGCCGGGGTGGCGGCGCTGCCGTCCGCCGCGGTCCGGGGGCTCGAGTGGTAGGAAGCGTCGGGGTGCAACAGTGACGGCGGTATCCCGCGCACCGCCTCGAAGATGCGCGGGCCCACGGCGTAGACGATGACGCTCGCATCCCCGGGCAGGTCGCCGCCGCCGAGGTTGCCGACGCGGTAGTCGACGGCGACCGGCTCGCCGGCCACCACCTGCTCGGGAGCGAACGACTCCTCGATCTTGAGCAGGAACCGCTGCTGCGCCGCCGCCTCGTCCACGGCGTGGACCGTGAGCGTGAAGTCCGCGACGAGGGGCTGGAGGTCGCGCTGCAGGTACGTCGTCGCCTCGATCACGTAGAGGCCGGCCGGCAGGTACTGCTCGATGCGCGCGTTGCGACCGCCCCCGCCGTCGTCGTTGGCGCCGATCACGCCGCGCGCGGGCGACGTCAGGGAGAGCACGGGGTCGCCGTGCTCGGAGACGAGGTCGATCCGGACGCGCCCCGGCTCCGCCACGGCGAAGGTGTAGTTGTAGGCCGGGTGCTCGGCGACGATCTCCGAGCCGCAGGTGTCGAGAGTCCAGGTGCCGGATGCCGTGAGGTCGGCGCCCGGGGCGAGCACACCGAGGTCGATGGGGTCGCAGCTCAGGCGCGTGACGGAGAGCGAGAAGTCGGCCGGGCCCCGCTCCCGCCCTCCGACGGTGGTCGCCTCGACCAGGTAGGAGCCGGGCTCCATGACGCGCTCGATGCGCGCGTCGAGCCCGGCCGCGCCGTCGTCGTTGTCGGCGATGCGGCTTCCGTCGTGAGCCATCAGGTAGAGGAACGAATCGGCGCCGGCGGAGGCGAGCTCGATACGGACCCGGCCACCCTCGCCGATCTCGAAGCTGTAGGTGGAGGCGTCGCTGCCGGGGCGGAAGCGCGAGTCGCAGTCCTCCGTCGTCCAGCGACCGCTCGCGGTCAGGGAGGTGCCTGCCTCGGCGCTGAGCTCGCCGAGCGCCTCCACCTCGCAGGCCGCGTGCCCGGGCTCCGGATCCTCGGCCAGCACCGCCCGGGGCGCCGCCAGCGCCAGGAGCGCGGCGATGACGGCGGTGACGGCAAGCCCTGCGGCAAGGTCGCGCAGGCCCGGAAGGCGCGACATGGTCATGGCGCTCCGGCACTACGGGGACGACACCGCCGGGCCGCCTCGCGCACGCGGATCGCCGCGGGCGCCTCGAGGGCGTTCCCCGCCACCTCGTCACCGTCCCGGCAGCGGTGGCCGGCGCCGCCGGCCTCGCCCCGCGCACCACCCCCGCCGTCGGCGATGCGGAGGTTCGTCGGGGAAGCCGGTTGGCGCATCTCCACGGCCTCCCGCATGGATACCGGGCAACCCTACACGATGGTGCGCGGGATCCGCATGGGAGCGGGGCCTCCCTTCATACAACGTTCCGTGCAGTGCCCAGCCGGTTCGTCCGTCGTATCCGGCTGCCCGACGTGTATCGGGTCCGCGCTCACGCCTGCTCATTCCCGATCCGCCGGCTGACCCGTGCGGCCCCTCCGCCGTGTGACGCGCGTGAGGACCAGAGCGAGCGCCGCGGCGAGCGGCGCAGCCAGGATCGCACGACCCGGCCGGAGCCCGGAGCGTTTCACGATCAGCGGCGCCGCCCCGATCGAGATCAGTACCCTGTCGGCCCTCGGGGAAGGGACTGCGCCGTGATGTGGTTCGCCGGCGGGTACCAGGTCGCGATCCCGTTCCTCGTCCTGGCAGCGGCCGCGGCCGGCGTTGCCTGCGCCTCCGATCGAGAACGGGCCCCCGCCCGCGGCTTCTACGCGGAGATCGCCGTCTCGGCCGACACACATCCGGGCGATCCGCTGACTCGCTTCGGGAGCGGCGTTAGCCGGAGCGTCATCCGCTGGTGGTACGCGCCCGATCCCGATCGCTGGCGCTGGGAGGTCGAGACGGTCGGCGCCGTCATCGACGACGGGGTGCTACTGACGGTCGTCGACGCCGACGACGCGTGGGAGTACGACGATCGCACGCACACCTACCGGCGCGTCGGCGGGCGCTACGCCAGTCTCGGGGCCGAAGCGATGGTCCTTCCATCCTTCGGCATACTGGTCGGTCCGGTCCGTGCCGACAGCACCGACGCGCTCATGGCGCGGTGGCGCGAGCGCGGAGACGACCCCGAGGTCGCCCGTGCCGGCGAGGCAACGGTGCTCGGCCGCCGCACGCAGATCGTCGAGATCCGCGCCCCGGCGGGGAACGTCGCGCGGGCGTTCGTCGATCCCGAGCGCATGTTCGTCATGCGCTGGGAGTTCGACGGCGGCGACGGCGGCCCGTCCTACCGCGCCGAGATCGCCGCCCTCGACTACGGGACGGAGATCGACCCCGCCCGCTTCACCTTCGAGCCGCCACCCGGCGCCCGTGAAGCCAGCCTCCAGCAGGCGGCGTCGTGCAGCCGCGCGAGCGGCCCGATCGGAGGCGCATCCTTCCCGGCTGAGCCGGGCTTTCTCGCCCCCGCGTACACGCCGCCGGGCTATCGCAGCGCCGGGGCGGGCGCCGAGAGCGGCGCGAACACCTGTGAGCCGATCGCGGTCTGGGTGACGCTGGAGGCCGACGACGGCGGCGCGATCCTGCTCCGGCAGCGCTACCGGCCCGGCGGGATGCCGACGCTCGACCGCTCCTGGCAGCGAGTGGACTCGCGCCTCGATGAGGCTCACCGGCACTCCGAGGACGGCGTCCTCAGCGTGCTCTGGCGCGCCGGCGACATCGTGGCGCTGCTTCGGGCGGACGCCGTGACGCTCGAAGAGCTGCTGCGCATCGCGGAGTCCGCGGGCCTCGTCCCACGAGGGACGCGTTGAGCGGGGAACCTGCGAGCGCGAGGAGTGGCTCAGGGAGCCTCGAGTCGGGTAGAGCAGGTATCGAAGCGGGCATGCGTACCCGGATCCACGGCGAACGCGTTCGGAGTTGAGACATGCCAAAGGTTCGCGAGATGATCCGGCTCGTGGAGCAGGACGGTTGGTACCATGTCCGAACACGCGGCAGCCACCGTCAGTTCCAGCATGCGGCGAAGCGGGGAACCGTTACGATAGCGGGAAGGTTGAGCAAGGATCTTGGCCCCGACACGGTGTCGAGCATCCTCAGGCAAGCGGGCCTCGACAGGAGTGTGCTCGAATGACCTACACCGTCGTCATCGAGAAGACGGGCAACGGCTATTCGGCCTACGTGCCCGACCTCCCCGGCTGCGTTGCCGCCGGGGACACACACGAGGAGACGGAGGCTCTGATTCAAGAGGCCGTCACCTACCACCTCGAGATGCTTCGCGAGTCGGGAGACCCGATTCCGGAACCGCACACGACCAGCAGCCTGGTCACGGTCTAGCCTCGCCGGGATGGCCGAGCAGGCGCTGAGCAGACGGGACGTACTGGCGCTCCTGCGCGAGCACAAGCCGGTGCTCGCCGAGCGCTTCGGTGTCGTCGAACTCACCGGGACGTGGCCTCAACACTGATCGACGTCGCGGTTGAGCGGGCTGTCGGGCGTCCAGTGCTCATTCTCGGGCAGGGCGGTGAATTCAGTGCGGATTCCGACGAGGCTACGACCAACATCCACGAGTAGCTGAGCTTGTCGGCGGACGAGGGTTTCGTCGGTGACATTCTCCCGCAACGCGTGCGCGGGATTCTGCCTCGCTCCCCGTACCTCACGCCAAGGTTGGAGGAGGTCGGCGGCCTCATCAGGAGAGACCCCAGCCTTCACCACGAGAGCGCAGCGTCGGCGTCGCCGGTGAGGCGTAGACACATATGTCGGCTATCGATATATTGGGCGCCGGTATATCATCAGGTGAGATGGTCGAGGTGCTGGACGCACCGGCCGCATCCCGCCCTTGTTCAGGTCACACGCCCATGCCGAACCCGGTGCCCTCGGACCTGCTTCCGCTGCCGTTATCGCAGCTGTACATCTTGCTCGCCCTCACCGACCGCGACAGACACGGCTACGCGATCATGCAAGAGATCGAGGCATTCACCGGCGGAACGGTCACGATGGGCCCGGGCACGCTGTACGGCGCCGTCAAGCAGATGCTCAATGCCGGCTTGATCGAGGAGAGTGCCGAGCGGCCCGACCCCCAACTGGATGACGAGCGTCGGCGCTACTACCGGCTCACCGCTCTCGGACGAGACGCGCTCGACGCCGAAGTGATGCGGCTGGAGCAACTCACCCGTACCGCCAGGATGAGACGGGCCGATGCCCTGCATTCGCGGGGCAGCTGACCATGTTCTCCGAGCGGGTGTACCGCCTGCTCCTCGTCGCCTATCCAAGGGAGTTCCGACGTGAGTACGGCGATCTGATGACCCAGTTCGTCCGGGACCGATTCCGTCGCGACGGGAAGGGTCTCCGGGGACTGATGGTCTGGAGGCACGTGCTCTTCGATCTGTCGACGTCCGCCCTGAGAGAGCATGTAAGGGGAGCCGGCATGGGGCGCAGCAGACCCGTCATCGAGACCGAGTCACTCACCAAGGTGTACGGGAACATCGTCGCCGTGGATGGCCTCTCGATGTCCGTTCCGAGCGGCCACGCCTTCGGATTGCTCGGCCCGAACGGGTCCGGCAAGACGACCACCATGGGGATGCTGCTCGGTCTCGTGCGGCCTACGTCCGGCCGCTTCAGCCTCTTCGGCTCCTCCGAGGGGCTCGACGCATCCCTCCGCCGCGTCGGAGCGATCATCGAGTACCCGTCCTTCTATCCGTACCTCACCGGACGGGAGAACCTCGTCTACTTCCAGGGCATCTTCGGACGGGGCTCGCGAGACGACATCGACGGCCTGCTCGAGCAGGTAGGTCTCGCGGACAGTGGAGACTACCGCTTCCGCACGTACTCCCTCGGCATGAAGCAGCGCCTGGGGCTCGCCTTCGCTCTTCTCGGCGATCCCGAGGTTCTCTTCCTGGACGAACCGACGAACGGGATGGATCCGGCGGGAATGGCGCAGGTTCGCGACCTCGTCCGCCGCCTCTGCGCCGACGGGAGAACCGTGCTGCTCGCGAGCCACCTCCTGAACGAGGTCGAGCAGATGTGCGACAGCGTCCTGATCATGTCCGATGGAACGCTGATCACCCAGGGCTCCGTCTCGGAGATCCTCCGGGCCGACGACCAGATCCGGCTCAGCACGACGGATGACGCGAAGGCCGTCTCGATTCTCACCGAGCTGACCTGGGTTGGAGACGTGAGGAGGGAAGGCGACGAGGTTGTCGTCTCGGCTCCGAGTGAGCGCTCCGCGGAGATCTCCATGGTCCTCGGACGTGCCGGTGTCTACGTGATCGGGACGAACTCCGACCGCGGCGGACTGGAGCGCTACTTCCTTGAAGTCACCGGTGACGAAGCGGGAAGCACGCGGGAGGCCTGACGTGCCCGCGCGGGAGATGCCTCGGGTGCTCCGGCTCACGCGCTGGGAGTTCTTCAAGGTCCGCCGGCTCCGGATGCCCTGGATACTCCTCGCGATCGCCGTACTCGTCTCGCAGCTGGGCATCTGGGTCGACTACCTCGCCTACCACAACGAGGCGGTGCAGGAGGTCGTCGCCGGCGGCACCTCTTCCTACAGCCAGACATGGGGCGACGATGGCACCTCGCTGACGATGACGTGCGCGGATGTCGCGAACGATCGCCTTCCGTCGGGGCTTGATCAGGTCACCGACGAGCAACGGAGGGAGTTCCTGGGGCATTTGGACGCGATGCGCGCCAGTGGGGAGTGCGACAACTTCCCGTCGCTCACAGAGCTTCGCAGCGGCTTCGCCGTGCCGGACAGCATCACCGCGAGCATGTCCGGATTCTCCTCGCTCGGCCCCGTTGCGATCGGCCCGCTGCTCATCATGATTCTCGCGGCTTCTCTCGTGGGGACGGAGTACGGGTGGGGCACGCTCCGGACGGTCCTCAGCGGGGGCACCGCCCGCTGGACGTTCCTCTCGGCGAAACTCCTCGTGCTCGTCCTGCTGTGCGCGTGCGGGCTCATCGCCGTCTCGCTCGCATCGGTTGCGTCCAGCCTCGCGGCCACCCTTCTTCCTCCCGATGAGCCAGGTGGACTTGTCGCCTCGGGCAACTGGTCCGACGTGGTCGTGATGTTCTTCAGGACCGCCTCGGGACTCCTGCCGCTCGTGGCGCTCAGCGTCTGCGCCACGGTGCTCACCTCATCCCGCGCTGCGGGTATCGCTCTCTCGGTCGGGTACACGATGATCGAGCCCGTGGTCGTGCCCCTTCTCCACCTCAACGACACGCTCGCCGATGCCGCGGACTACCTCCTCATCGAGAGCTTTCGCTCGTGGACGGCCGTGCCGAACGCCGAGCGCTCCTCGGACACGCTGCAGGGCTTCGGCGCACTCCTCGCGTACACCGTCCTGCTCGCCGGAGTTGCCTTCTGGGTCTTCAGGAGGAGGGACGTCGCCGGAGCTGCAGGCGACTGAAGCACCCGCCGGGTGGGCCAAGGCTCCAGACCGCTTCCCCAGGCACAGCACCGCTCGAGGCCGAGGCCGCCCGCGCCTCCCGACCGCTGGTGCTCGATGTCTCCGTGTGACCTATCGCGCACTCACGCGCAATCTGCAGAGGCCCTTCGCTCGAGTAGCGTCCCAGCGCTTGGTGTCACAGCAGCAGAGACGGTCCCTGCAGGGGGTGCTACTACCGACCACGGTGCCCATGCAGAGGGACGTAAGAAGCCACCGCGCCATCCTTCACGAAGGTCTGACGAACGTGGAGGAGGACGACGGTGGCAACGGAGAGAGTGGACCTGTTGGAGTTGCTCCGCAAGCAGGCGGAGGGGGCGACCTCGACTTCCTGCGTGAAGCGGTCGCGGTACTCGCCGAGGCGGTGATGGACGCCGAGGTCACCGCGCAGGTCGGGGCCGGCTATGGGGAGCGGAGCGAGGCACGCATCACCCGGCGCAACGGATACCGGCCGAGGCGCTGGGACACCCGCGTCGGCAGCATCGAGCTCCAGATCCCGAAGGTCCGCCAGGGAAGCTACTTCCCGGCGCTGCTCGAGCCCCGACGCCGCGCCGAGCGCGCCCTCCTCTCGGTCGTGCAGCAGGCCTACGTGGAGGGGGTCTCCACCCGCCGCGTCGACGACCTGGTGCGCTCCCTGGGCTGCGAGGGCATCTCCGAGCGGCTACCAATGCATCCCGAAGCCCCCCGGAGGCACCGCAGCCGGGCGAGGCGATGTGCCAGGTCTACGGCGAGTGGGAGCGCGTCGTGTACAACGCGCTCGAGAGGCGCCAACTGCCCGTCCCGACCGACTGGCTACCTCCTGACGAGCCGAACACCGCTACCTACTGCCCGACCATCAGACATATGCAGGGCGGCTTCGACCGCGACGCCCTACCTCCTCCTCGTGGCTTCACCCGGAGCGGGACGCTCAAGTCCGCGCCCGAGAAGCCGTGGGCGTGGGAGAACACCTTCACCGTGGAGGCATACGGCGCGCTGGTATGCACGTTCGACGCCCCCGTGGCCCGCATATCGATCGTTGGGAGAGACGGCGGCGGGCGCTTCGTCCATGCACGGAGGGCGCAGGAGATCTCCTTCAACGTGATCGAGCGCACAATGTCCGGCGGGAACTGGCCGGTGGGGCATGCCTAGATTGACGAACGCCGCTTGGTGTCGCCGTTCACGATCAGCCTTCGTCTGCATTGTCCCCTGTGTCGCCCCCCGTCTCTGGACTGGACCGTCAGTTGCCAGCCTCCGTGAGCGCGCGGTGGGTCGTAGCCATCGTCGGATTCGCGGTCGGAGTCGTCGCGCTCGGAATCCCTCGCGGAGCACCATCCGCTGTTCACCGGCTTCGTGTCGGGGGTCGCGGCGACGCTGTTCTTCCAACACGCGAACAGCTAGCGTCGGGGTGCGTGGATCGTGCTACTCTGAGGATCAACGCTGGGGCGGTACAGCGAAGGGACACGCGGCCATGGCGAGAAAGCCGACCGAACTCAGAATACCTACCACGCCCGAAAAGCTGCTGCAGGCGGTCCTGAAACCGCCACGGAAGCCCGCGCAGCGGTAACCTCCTTTGTCCGTTGGTGCCCCCGGGAGGGATCGAACCTCCAACCTTCCGTTCGACAGGCGGGTGCTCTTTCCATTGAGCTACGGGGGCGCTGGCTGGATGCTGTGAAGGCGGTGACCGGAATTGAACCGGTATCTCGAACCTTGCCGGGGTCGTGACTTACCATTCGTCCACACCGCCAATGCAGCGGCCTGCCGGGGTTGATGTCGCAGGAAGTGAGGGCTACACTCGGGAGTGTTCAGCACCCGGTGTGTAGCCCGCCTGCGGCCTCGGCCCCGGCGGGCATTCTTCTATGCTAGTCGCAGCCTCTAGGGAGTCAAGCGGACTGCCGCTTGAACAGATCTACGAGGTCAGCTGGTCGTAACGGAGGCGCTTCCCGACGAGCCCGCGGACGACGCGCCGCATCTGCGCCTCGGTGCCGAACGGGCGGCAGCCCCGAGCCCAGTGCCGGCGCCCAGCGCGAGAGCGTCAGTGCGCCTCGTGACGATGAGGCTGACCACTGCGCCGCCGAGGCCCGTGCCGTGGCGCTCGGGGGCGGATGGGGGCCCGTCGCCGGCTCTCCGGTGGAGTTCAGTGGCCGCGAGCAACCAGAGCAGTAGCGCAGGAAGCAGCGCGGCGCCGACGTGAATGCGCCGACCATCGCGGTGCCGGGAGTCAGGGCTGCTCCGGCTGCCGAGCGTGACCGGCGTGACGCTGACACGCCTGAAGCCGGAAGCGGTCCTGCGCGCGCGTGCCGTCATGCACACCTGCAGGTATTCCGCGCCCGAGCCATGCCACGCGGGCCGGTGCGGATCGGTGCTCCCGCACGCGCGGTCGCCCGCATGGACGTCATCCCTGGTGTGGTCGTCCGCGCCCACACGCCTCGTTACGAGACTTCGATCACTAGGCGGCAGTGGTCACTGGGGCCCCACTCGTCCGGCTCGTTGAGCGCCCGAACGCGCACGGAGCCCGCGAGCTCTCTCGAGGCGAAGACGAAGTCGAGCTGGCGGGTCGCCGTCTCCGGCGTCTGGCGGTTCGTGCGATACGTCGGGACGTTCCTGCTCTCCCTCGGGAGCTCCCGCGGCCATGGATCGGCCTGGCGCCCGTGTGGAGCCTGCGGGCCGACGAAGGGGAGTCCCAGCGCCTCCATCCTGTCGAACACGGTTCCGTAGCGTGAGGCCCAGTACGGGCTGCCATGCTCGCCGTGGCCGTGGAGGATGTTGAGGTCACCGGCGGCCAGGATGCGCTGCCCAGACTGGCGGCCGATGAGCGCGGAGATGTCGGAGACGACCCGGTGGGCCGATGCGTCCGAGACGATTCGCGCTCTCCCGGCCACCTCGTGCGTCCCTCTCCACGGCGCGTACATCGAGACGATCAGAAAGGGATCGGTGCCGGGAGCGGCGACGCGCGCGGCGGTGAGGGTGCCTGCATGGCTGACGGCCAGCCCACTGCCGGCCGCATCGAGCGGTTTCGCCTCGATCCACTCCACGCTGACGCGCCGGGAGACCCTGGCGATCGCCGTCCGCCACCGTCGCGATGCGCGCTCGTATGGCTTCGGCCAGGGCGCCGGGTCGAGCTCGATGCGGGTAGCGACGTCGCGCGGCGGGCGGCTCGCCTCCTAGAGCAACGCGACATCGAGATCCATGTCGCCGAGGACGCGCCACGGCTTGCGGCGGCGCGCGACGTTCCAAGAGACTATCTTCACTGGCACCAGCCGGATGCGCCCTTCCTGCCTTCGGCGTGGCCTGAGAACCGTCACGGCCCGCGGTGTTCGAGCACCGACGGGCCGGCTCGTCCCAGCCAGCGTCGCGGGGCCGCGGCGAAGGGCTGTCTCGGAGCGGGTCCCGCTCGCTCAGCGGGCCTCCACCGCGACGCGGCCCCCATCCTGAACCTCGACGTGAAGGTCGTGACCCTCAAGGAGTCGCATCCCGACGAGCGGAGTCGTCTCGGCGGCGTAGGCGTAGACCCGGCGGGGCCAGCCATCCCACAGCAGCGTGGCGTCGTACACGTCGAACCTCGCCTCGGTCCCATCGGCGAGAACAGCCCAGCCAACGCCGGCAAACGCGAGCCCCAAGGCCGCCACCAGCGCCGGAGGGAGCGTTAGGAAGCCGCTGAAGCCGGTGTCGATGACGGCCTCGACCCCCGGCGCGTGCCCACCGGCACCCTGCACGGTCAGGGGCAGGACGGCCTCGAGGGCTGCATTGACCGTCCCCTCGATCAACCGGCCCTCCGCGGGAACCCCGCCCCGAAGCGGTCGATCGCGCGGTAGCCCACACGCTCGAACAGCACGTTCACCGCGTCCGGACGCTCCGCCCGCAGGCGATCCCGCGCGATGATCACCGTGTCGCCGACTGCCCAGCACCGGCTGTCGATGTCGATGGCGACGACCTCGCCATGGTGGTCGGCTTCGACTTCCCGCCGGATGTCGCGTTCGTAGATCTCGTCGCCGAGGCGGGCGATTTCCTCCGTGGGTCGGCGAGTAGCCACGATGGCCCCCTCCTGATGGTGTGTCACAGGAAGAAGATAGCACCGGCACGAATCGCGCACGGGACCCGGCCACGGGCGACGAGGGAGCCGGCTCGTAACGGAGCATGGCGGGCGGGTGCTGCGCGTGGCCGCCGACGTATGCGTGGAGTCACGGCGCGCCGCCCGCGCATTCTCCGATCGGCACCAGCGTCAAATCCGGTAAGCACTCGCCATCTATTCCTTCTCCACGAGTAATGGCCTCCGGTGCCGCCTGTCCCAGGCATAGGCTTGCCTGTGGATATTCTCGAATCGCTGAAAGATGTCTGACCATTCCTCTCTCTGCGAGATCAGAACGTCTGTCTCAAGATCGCGTGCCCCCCATACGAACCAAATCAGTCTCTGGCTCGTCTCTTGCAGGTATCGATCAAGTAAGTCTGAGCGAACGAATAGAAAGTGGCAATCCACGCGAGGTTCGTCCGACTGCGTCGTTGTGAAGACCGTCGCGCGTCTATCGTCGTTCTCGTAGAGGTCTAACTCGCGCGCATGATTGACCAACCCAAAACTCTCGCATAGAGCTGGCGCCAAAAAGTAGGCCCAATTGATTTGATGTGCTGCGTTATGAGAGGACTCCCAGGCCCAACGGGACACCGGGATTTCGATCGGAACGCCCACGCGTGTAGGGTCGGGGCCGTACTTGGTAAACGCGGTCTCGACGTGGCGTTCGGCGTCTCCGCGTGGGGTGCGAAGCGGGGCCGCATATCGCGCCGACCAGGGGACCTCACCGGCAAACGTGTGGAGGTCGTCGAGAGGCGACGGAATCTGGTGGTTACCGGGATTGTCCAGACGCAAGAACGTGGTGGCCAACCTTGCCAGTGCAGCTCGAGCAACGAAGCGAGACTGCAGGAACGTGAAGAGCCGTCGCTTGTCGACTCTGGACCGCTCCTCAAGCCATCCTTCGAGAAGAACCCACGGCCCCAGAGCGCCGTCAAGATCTCGACGATACAGCAGCTCCTCGTAGTTGGGCGTCGCCCCGCAGGCAAGCCATTCGCCGGGAGCCGACGGGCTGCTGTCAAGGATCCCGCTGAGCGGAGGAATCCAGGTTTTGGGCACGAGAGGGAAGCTGGGATCGATGTCGACGTCTGAGGGGCGTTCCGTGCGCTCTTCGGCAAGAAGCCCCGCATCCAGGCGCACCCCGTACATCTCAAAGAACGCGATCCAAGAGTACTTCTTTCCGTACCGGTCGACGCTCGACGGGTCGAGCGCAGGCCGGCGCGCTCCAGCACGAACGATGTCGTCGTCAGCCGCGCGGAACCTCTCCTCCGAGTACCCGAGGTTTCCGATGCGCCAGAGCACCTGCTTCCGTACCGCCCGATAGTCCTCGTGCTGGTAGTCGTAGTTCCCGCGCCCGGGCACGAGCCGGCCGAGCGTGTAGTTTCCGAAGTCCATGCGAATCGCGAACTTGGCTGCCTCAGCCTTCGCCTCGTCGATGTTCCTTGGACGTGGGAAGGGCGCACGGATCGCCCCCAGCGGGCGACTGAGGTAGCTGAGCTGCCGCTTAGGAACCGACCTCGGAGCTACGCGCCGTGCCAACTCGATGATTCCAAGAGCGTAGTCCTGCATAAGGACATGCGCTGTCCGGTTCCGCCCCCTGGGAAGGAACATGCGTCTCGCCAGCTCCTTCGCGAGGGCGGGTAGCGCTGTTCGCACCCGAGCGCCGACGGGGTCGGCCCACATCGACATTGCAACTCCGTAACTGGCCGCCAGCATCCGCTCCGGGACGTACGGATCGTTGAAGTCGAGACTCGTCACCGTGTGATCGAACAGGCTCTTCGGCCGCTCGAGGCCCAATAGGTACACCGCGCGTGTTGCACGGTCTCGGAGTGCCCGGCGCGTCGTGGTGAGAATCAGTGAGAGCAGCGTGATGCAATTGTCCACGACTGCGCCATCGCGAGGGCCCCCTTCAGTTGCATCAATCCACTCGATGAGCCGAAATACCGCCGAGTCGCGGTAGGTCCCGCGGAGGAACTCCGACCAGAAGAGGTCGCGGTCTGGCATCTCCTGGGAATGAATGAAGCGGTAGAGTCGCTCCGCCGAGTAGGGATGACCCACCCGCGTCGCAAGACTCACCAGTACCTCGAGTACGTCTTGGCGGGTCCATTCGTGGTCGAGACCAAGGTAGTAGCGAATGATGCGATCTGTGGCTTCTGTGAAAGAATCAGCTGGCCGCCAGTAGAGTCCGTCGAGAAAGACGTCGCGCAACGGTGTCGCCAGTTGCCTCGCGTGCGGCAGGTACGCGACGAGCTCTCTCTCATCCGATGGTACGGGAGCGCGTTTCACGCGCTCAGGGAACTCAAGCATGACTGCGGAAGCTAGACCTGGGTGCCGGTAGCTCATTCCACCAGGAGACAGATCGAAGAGTCGACCAAGTGGGCGGTTCACGTAGAAGCTGCGCCGAATGGCCTCATCGCTCCGGGTGTCGAGGTATCGATCGAGGAGATGGCGCGCGATGAGGTGGTCGCCAAAACGTTGATATGGGAACTGGATGACAGAGACGGGTTCTCCATCGCTCCACGTCACGCCTTCAGCTAGGAGACCGTCAGCCAGCAGTCTCCGCAAGAGCTCTTCACGTTCGTCGGCGCACCGCAACGGAGTGAGACGCTGGATTAAGTCTAGGCACTCGTCGCGTGAGACATACTCGCGCGTGTTTTGCGCCATCGTCGGTGCGAGTCCAGTCAGAGGACCACCTGGCGTAAGAGCGTCACCCTTGAGGAGTTGCCAGCAGGTGAGGCGCCTGAGGCCGAAGTCCCGTTCGATTGGCTTGCCGATCTCCCTAGCAAAGTCCTCCAACACCAGCGTCATTCCCTTTTGGCCTGAGGCAAGGCCACGAACGTACGAACTCTTGTGGCTCTGCGCTCGATTCTTCAACGACTCACAGAGCATCTTTAGGAATAATGGCCGTGAGAATTCGGGCGTCAGTAGCGGTGCGTGCGGCGCGGGGATGTCGTAGTACGTGAAGAATGCCACCTGGGCATCGACCTCAACGTCGGTGAAGCCCTGATGCGCGACGGTTACGAACTTGGATGTAGTCCGGTCTGTGAGGATCAGATTTTCGAACGGCTGCCGGCAGCTGACGACCAGACCAACATGACTGAATCCCCGAACGGCCTTGATGATCGCGGGCACGCGTTTGGACCAGGATGCGCGGTCTCCCTCGTTGATCCCATCGATGATGAGGAGAGCACGACAGCCTACGGCTTCGCCGAGCCGTTGTAGGCCATCGAGCAGGTCCTGCGGTTCCGCTGCGAGTCCGGTCGCATCGCACAGTCCCTGGAGAGGGTGGCGCTGAGATGGCAGGTTGTGCGCGAGGTAGAGAAGGGTCGGTAGCCCTTGTCGCATGCGGTCTTGGGTCACATCGCAGAGTGTGTGCGTCTTTCCCGTTCCCCATGGCCCAAGCAGCAGCATGGCGTTGGTGGTGAGCAACGAGAATGACGGGGACTCGACGAACTCCCTGACATCGGAGATCGGTGCCGTGACGCGGCGCAACTCACCCTGCTCGTTGCGGATACGCCGTCGAGACTCATCCGTCTCCGCAGCAAGCTCCTGCTGATAGAGCTCGTTGTCAAGGCGGGACAAGGTTCGCTGGACCGTGCCGACTGAGCGCCGCAGTTCCTGCGCTACGGCCGCATAGGCTCCCGGTCCGGCGTCCGAGAGGCACTCGAGCGCGGCACTGACGTACGCGGGAGTGAACTTGCGGCCCCGGAATGCTCGCTCGAGTCTCGTCGGTAGCAAGCGGATACGGTCGTCGACTGCCTGCCTCAGGGCTCGGACGTGCGCCCGATGGGACGGGTCCGTGCCGAGGAACGCCAAAGCACGTGCGAGTTCCTCGACTTCGATGTTCGGAGCGCTCGGATCAAGTCCAGGCGTATAACGAGCACCTGCTCGCTGGATCTGCGACCGGTTCACAGCGTCCAGATCGCTGGCCTTCACTGGAGTCGCCGCCCGTAGGACCACTGCGCGCCGCCGGCCGCGCGAGGTTGAGGTCGTTGAGCGTGGCGGGGAAGGGTCATCGCGCCTTCACTGTGTGGTGCCGCGCAACTCGAGAGCGAGTCTTCCGCTCTGGTTGCACAAAGCGATATCGAGGAGCCAGTCGTAGCTGCGAATCGCGATGTTCTTTTCGCAGAACATTGTGCGACGACACTCGTTGCACCTCTCCGGGTATTCCTCGCGGCGGCCGATGAGAATCAGTACCGGGAGAAAACGAGATTCGATCCCGATCAATCCCAAGCCGTTCTGATCGGAGGCACGCCTAGCGTAGCCAAGGTTGTCCGAGACCCACCTCCGCCAGTCTTGAATCTGGCCCTAGGCATGATGGACGATCTCACCGAGGCCGACGCCCGTGCCGCTGAGGAGAGAGACCGAACGCGCCGTGAGGCCAACGCGGTCGTCACGCTGGTTGCCGACGGAACGATCGACGAGGGAGCGCCGCTCTCATTCGACTCCGGCGTCCTCCCGACTCGCCTGCGCGACGATATCGACGGCTGGGTTGCAGAGGATCCCCGGCGCGGCCGGGCGACCTGGCGTGCCGACGCCCGCGCCCCGCTGATGTGGGAGGTCGACGCCGAGGCCTACAGCCCCACCGGGCTGGTGCGGGAGATCGTCGGGCGGGCGACGGGCGAGCACCCGCCCGTGCTGCGCCGCGGGCCGAGAGCGTGGCGGACGGAGAGGGGCAGCACTCTCTCCGAGCTCGCGGGTATCGGAGCAGCCCTTGGAGCGCGGGACTGGACTGATCTGCACGACCCGCTCGAAGCCGTGCGACTCGGCGAGTGGACGTCGTACGGGGACCTCGCCGGCGTGATCGGGAGCTCCGCCCGCGCCGTGGGCGGTCACATCACCCGCTGCTGGGAGTGCGTCGCGGCACACCGCGTGTTGACGGCGGAGGGGCGATTCGCCGAGGGCTTCACGTGGAGCGACCCCTCGGACTCCCGCGATCCGGCCGACGTGCTCCGCGGCGAGGGCGTCGTCGTCACCGACGGCCGTGCGGACCAGGACCGGCGGGTTCGCGGGCGGACGCTCGGCGCGCGCGCGGGAGCGGGCGGCTGCGACGGAGTGAGCGCCCCGCCGATGCCCGCGGGCCGCCGTACCCGCGGCCGCAGGGTCGCATGCCTTCCCTGATGAACCCCTCCGGCTCGCTCGGGCCCCTCCATCGTCGTCGCCGCGGCGCAGGCCGCTGCTAGAATCCGGCTCGCGCCTGTGCGACGGGGGGAGCGTTCCTAGTGGCGGATGTGGGCGCCTGGAGCATCGACGGCGGCACACCGCGGCGCGTCCCGCGCGCCGGCGTCGGCCTCGAGAGCCACCTCGAGGACTGGATCGCCCGTGACGCGAGCCTGCTCGCGGACGGACTCACGATCGTCGGCCGCCAGGTGCACCTCGACGGCGGCTTCCTGGACCTCCTCGCCATCGACTGGCGCGACCGCTGGGTCGTCATCGAGCTCAAGCGCGAGCGCCTCTACCGGGGCGCGCTGGCGCAGGCGCTCGACTACGCCTCCTCCATCGCCCGGATGGAGTCCGGCGAGATCGAGGAGCTGCTGCGGCCCGGGCTCGCGGCGCTGGGCGACGCGGAGGAGCTCTCCCAGGCGGTGAAGCGGCAGCTCGACGATGAGGACGGCGGACGCGAGGTGGCGGTTCTCCTCGCCGGCGTCGGTGTGGATGCCGGCCTCGAGCGGATCGTCGCTCACCTCGGCGGGTACGGCGTGCCGATCACCATCGTCACCTTCCAGGTCTTCGAGCCCGCAGAGGGCTCCCGCATGCTGATCCGCGACGTGAGCGACGAGGAGGCCCGGCCCCCCAGGCGCGAGGCGCGGCGGTACAGCGTGGAGGCGATCCGGGACCGCGCGCGGGAGGCGGGCGTCGGGGAGCCGTTCGACCGTTTCCTGGGCATGGCGCGGGAGGCCGGGCTCGTGGCGAGGCCGTACTCGCTCGCCGTCATGATCGCGCCTCCGGCGAATCGCAGCCGTTTCCTGATGTACGCGCGGCCCGAGCCGGGCGGCATCGTGCTGAGCGCGGGGCCGGCCCAGTTCGCGGAGTTCTTCCCGCCGCTGACCGAGGAGGAGGCGACAGACGCGATCGGTCCGTATGCGTCCGGAGGGGCTCCGCACCTGTCCGGCGCCGACCTCGAGGCGCGCCTCGACCAGCTCGAGGACTTCCTTAGGTCGCTGCCCCGCCCGAACTCCGACGGCGAGGATGCACCGTGAAGATGTCGTGGAGCTCGTATGTCAGGCGCGGCGCGAGACCGTGACCCGATGAGCGGCGGCGACGCAAAGGGCCGGGCTGCCCGGTGGGCGCGCGTCGCGAGCGGAGGTCGACGTGGCTGAACGGATCTACTTGCTGGGGGAGGGGGGGGCGCCTCCGGCCCCTCGAGGAGGAGCCCTTCGCCAAGGAGGACCGCCTCCAGGATCTGATCGCCGAGCACCTGGAGCTGCTCGACGGAGAGGAGATCCGGCCCGGCGATCCGCGTCGCTGGGTCCTCGTCGCGCGCGAGCTCCCGGAAGCCCCCGGTCTCGCCCGGTGCGGGGCTCCACTCCCGCCGCGCGGCCGTAACGAACGCGACAATCCCCTCGCGCACGTCCTGCCAGCACTCGTCGTCGGCGATGCGGAAAGAGTACCCGCCCATCAACCGCAGACCGTTACCAGCCCGGCGAGCTTGCCGCTCGCCTCCGCGCGTTCCGGCTCTTCCGCCGGCTCGCCGGCCGCTCCCGTCCGGGCGATGGCGCTCCCGTCCCACCCAGCTCGATCCGAACAACGATGCCGAGGGCGAGAATCCCCCCGCGCTACCTGGAGGCGGCGCGCGACTCGCGGATGCGCTCGAGTGCCGTCCCCAGGCTCGGCTCGGCGATGAAGAACGCGAGTCCGTCCGTCGCGAACCCGCGGTTGTCCTGCGCGTACTTCCAGCTGGCGACGCCGACGACCCGCCCGCAGGCGTCCACGAGCGGCCCCCCGCTGTTGCCGGCGTTGGTGGGCGCGTCCGTCTGCACCAGCCGCACGCCCGAGTCGTCCGTGAAGACCCGCGAGACGATCCCGCCCGTGATCGACGCACGCT
>DAOULG010000176.1:0-14994 GCA_034420495.1 Dehalococcoidia bacterium | reverse complement strand
GATGGAGAGCGCCCGGGGAGAGGTGATCGGCTCGGAGCGCCTCCGCGCCGAGGTGCGCGCCCGCGCGGGGCCGCTCGCGGTCGATGTCGAGATCCGGATCCTGGGCGAGGAGGGCTGGCTCACCAACCCGCTCACGGGGCGGTGGGAGCGCGAGGACATCACCCTGGAGTCGATCTTCGACCCGGTGGGCGGAGTCACGGCGCTGATGCGGTCGGCGAGCGAGGCGCGGGTGACGGGGCGCGAGACCGTCGACGGGGTCGACGTCTACCGGATCGAGGCCGGCGTCGAGTCGGCCGATCTCGCCCTGCTGGTCCCCGGGGCGGAGGCGGGCCGCACGCTCGCGGCCGAGGCGCTGGTGGGCGCCGACGACCCGGTCGTCCGCCTCGTGTTGATACGCGGCGCCGCCTCGGCGCTCGAGGACGAGGAGATCGTGCGGCGGCTGGAGATCTCGCAGATCGGCGCGGACTTCACGATCGAGGCGCCGCGCTGACGACGGACGGCGGCGGGGGAGCCGCGGCGGGCGAGGGCGCGCGGCCCCCTCCCTCGGCGGCGCGCGGCCGCTGGCTGCTCGCGGTCGTGGCGGTCGGCGTCTTCATCGCGGCGGACGACCAGACCTCGGTCGTCACCGTGCTCCCGTCGATGATCCCCGACCTGGGGATCACGGCCGACGAGTTCTACCGCAGCTCCTGGATCATCAACGGCTACCTGCTCGGGTACCTGGTCGCGCTGCCGGTGATGGGCCGGGTCGCCGACGTCTACGGCACCGGCCGGATCTACGCCGCGTCGATGCTCCTCTTCACCGTGGGGAGCGCCCTGGTGGCGGTCGCGCCCGGCCTGGAGTTCCTGGTCGCCGCCCGCTCGCTGCAGGCCGTGGGCGGCGGCGCCGTGGTGCCGGTGGCGATGGCGATCGTCGTCCGCGAGCTGCCGCCGCGGGCGCGCGCCCCCGGACTCGGCGCCATCGCCGCCGCCTCCGAGGCCGGCGCGCTGGTCGGGCCGCTCTGGGGCGGGGCGATCGCCGACTGGCTCGACTGGCGCGCCGTCTTCTGGCTCAACCTCCCGCTGGCCGCTCCGCTCGCGCTCGCGGCCTGGCGTCTCGCCGCGCACGAGCGCCGCTCGGGCGGCATCGACTGGTGGGGCGCGGCGCTCCTGGGCGCCGCGCTGGCGGTGCTCACGGTGGCGCTCGCCGACGATCCGCTGAACCCGCGCCCGTTCACGGTGACGCTCGCGCTGCTCGCGGCGGCGGCCGCCGGCGGCGCCGCCTTCGCCCGGCGCGAGGTCTCGGCCGCCGTCCCGCTCGTGCGCCCGGCGATGCTGGCCGCGCGCCCCGTCCTGGCGGCCGAGGCGGCGACGTTCCTCACCGGCGGCGCGCTGATCACCGTGCTGATAGGCGTGCCGCTCTTCGTGAACCTCGTGCTGGCCGAGGGCCCGCTCGCCGGCGGGATCACCCTGCTGCGCCTGACGGCGGCGGTTCCGGTGGGGGCCCTCTGCGGGGGCTGGCTCGCGGCCCGGCTCGATCTCCGCGCGATCTCCTCGGTGGGGATGCTGCTCGCGGCCGCGGGGGTGGGGACGCTCGCGGCGTGGGACGAGGGGCTGGGGGAGCCCCTGCGCAGCGCGCCGCAGCTCGTCGCGGGCCTCGGCTTCGGGCTCGTGCTCGCGCCGATGGCGAGCGCCGTCCTCTCGCGCGTGGGCGAGGGGGAGCGGGCGACGGCGGCCGCGTGGCTGACGCTGGCGCGCATCGCGGGGATGCTCGTGGGCGCGGCGGTGCTGGCCTCGACCGGGCTCGGCCGCTTCTACGCGCGCGCCGGCAGCGTCGAGTTCGGCTCGCCCGGGTTCGAGGAGCTCGTGCGGGCCGCGCAGGTCGACACCTTCCGCGAGATCTTCCTGGCGGCGGCCGTGGTGCTGCTGGCGGCGGCGGCGCTCTGCGCCGCGCTCGGCCCGCCGCCGGATCGCGAGCCCGCCCTCCCGCCGGAGGAGGGACGGCGCTGGTGGTTCACGGCGTAGGGGCGGGGGCGCGGGCCCCATGCAGAGAGGCCGGCCACAGGCGGGCCGGCCTCCCTGGTTCACGCCACCCGGTGAGGGGAGGCTAGTACATGTCGGGCATGCCGCCGGCGGCGGCCGCCGCCGGGTCCTTCTTCTCCGGCTTCTCGGTCACGACGCAGTTGGTGGTCAGCACGAGCCCGGCGATCGAGACGGCGTTCTCGAGCGCGGCCTTGGTCACCTTCGCCGGGTCGATGATCCCGTACTCCTGCAGGTTCCCGTAGCGATCGGCGGCGGCGTCGTAGCCCTCGCCCTTCTTCAGGGTCTGGACCTTCTGCACGACGACCGATCCATCCTGGCCGGAGTTGTGGGCGATGCGGCGCATCGGCTCCTCGAGCGCGCGGCGCAGGATGCGGACGCCGGTCGCCTCGTCGCCGTCGAGCTTCACCCGCCGGAGCGCCGGCAGCGCGTTGATGAAGGCGACCCCGCCGCCGGGCACGATCCCCTCCTCGACGGCCGCGCGGGTCGCCGAGAGCGCGTCCTCGACGCGGTGCTTCTTCTCCGTCATCTCGACCTCGGTCGCGGCGCCCACCTTGACGACGGCCACGGAGCCGGCGAGGCGGCCGAGGCGCTCCTCGTACTTCTCGCGATCCCAGTCGCTGGTGGCGTTGCCGTGCTGCACGCGCACCATCTTGATCTGGTCCTCGATCGTCTTCTTGGCGCCCCTGCCCTCGACGATGGTGGTGTCCTCCTTGGTCACCACCACCCGGCGGGCCTGGCCGAGGTCGGCGATCTCGACCGAGTCCATGGCCCGGCCCAGCTCCTCCGAGATCAGGCTGGCGCCGGTGATGACGGCGAGATCCTGCAGGTTCTCCTTGCGCCGCTCGCCGAAGCCCGGCGCCTTCACCGCGCAGACGTTGAGCGTGCCGCGGAGCTTGTTCACGGCGAGGGTCGCGAGGGCCTCCCCGTCGACGTCCTCGGCGATGATCAGGAGCGCCTTGGAGCCCTTCTGGAGCAGCTTCTCAAGGAGCGGCAGGATGTCGTTGACGGCGGAGAGCTTCTTGTCGTGGATCAGGATGTAGCAGTCCTCGATGACCGCCTCCATCCGCTCCGGGTTGGTGATGAAGTAGGGGGAGATGTAGCCGCGGTCGAAGGCCATGCCCTCGACGTACTGCACCTCCGTCTGGATGCCCTGCGACTCCTCGACGGTGACCACGCCGTCCTTGCCGGTCTGCTCCATCACCTCGCCGATGAGCTCGCCGATCTCGTTGCTGGCGGCGGAGATGGCCGCGACCTGCGCCATCTGCTCGCGGGTCGTGACGCGCGTGGCGTTCTTCCCGATCTGGTCGATGACGGCGCGGGCGCCGGTCTCGACCCCGCGCTTGAGCTGCATCGGGTCGGCGCCGGCCGCGACGTTCTTCAGCCCCTCGTGCACGATCGCCTGGCCGAGGACGGTCGCGGTCGTGGTGCCGTCGCCGGCGATGTCGTTGGTCTTGGAGGCGATCTCCTTGGCGAGCTGGGCCCCCACGTTCTGGAAGGCGTCCTCGAGCGAGATGTCCTTGGCGATGGTCACGCCGTCGTTCGTGATGGTGGGGGAGCCGTAGCTCTTGTCCAGGACGACGTTGCGCCCGCGCGGACCGAGCGTGATCTTCACCGCGTTGGCGAGCTGGTCGATCCCCTCACGGAGCGCGTAGCGCGCCTGCTCGTCGAACAGAAGCTGTTTTGCCATCGTCCATCCTTCGGCTGCTGGTGTTCCCTCTGGCGGCAGTGCTCCCCGGGAGGGCGCGGTCGCGCGAGAGCGGCCCTTAGCACTCTCCTCCGGCGAGTGCTAAGGGTTGTACCGAATCCGGCTCGCTGGCGCAAGGGGCGGCCGGGCCGGGCGGGGGGCCCGGGGCCTCGCCGACGCCCGCTCAGCGCCCGCCCGCGGCGCCGGTGTCGCGGCAGCCCCCGCCCCGCTCCCCGGGGCTCTCGCCGTCCACCACCCCGCGCCGCACCGGCCTCGGCAGCGC
This sequence comes from Dehalococcoidia bacterium, assembly GCA_034420495.1. Lineage (GTDB taxonomy): Bacteria > Chloroflexota > Dehalococcoidia > UBA2979 > UBA2979 > VYDC01. The sequence goes on along the minus strand of DAOULG010000176.1, from coordinate 11,008 downwards.
GCCGATGCGGCGCGGCGGCCAGTAGCGCGCGAGCACGACTCCCTCGACCGCCTCGACGCCCAGCGGCCCGAAGTCGCGGCTGTCGGTGCTCCTGTCCCGCCGGTCGCCGAGCAGGACGAGGGACTCCTCTCCGACGCGGGAGATGCCGCGGAAGCTCGGCCGGGGCGCCTCGCCGGATGCGTACGGCTCGTCGAGCCGGCGGCCGTTGATCTCGACCGCCGCCCCGATGCGGAGCGACTCGCCGGGGAGCCCGATGATGCGCTTGATGAGGCGCCGCCCGCCGGGTGAGCGCGCGGCGACCACGAGGCCGAAGGCCTCCCCGCTCGCGAGCTGCTCCGGGGAGGGCGCGCCGCGGCGGAGCAGGAGCCAGTCCCCGGGCTCGAGCGCGGGCCGCATCGACTCGCCGCGCACCTCGACGCGGTAGAGCCGCCGGCGCGCGAGGCGGACGAGACGGAGCAGCGCGGCGGCCGCCAGCGACCCGGCGAGCGCCGCGCCGAGCGGGCGGGGGCGGATGGGAGATCTCTCCCCGGCGCCTGCGGGCGCCGCGGCGGCGCTACGCCTGCTTCGTCGCCCAGAACATCTCGGCGAACTCGTCGACCGCCGCCCGCAGCGCCCGGGCGTCGTCGACGCTCGTCCCCTGCTTGCAGGCGCCGCCGAGCTTCATGATGTTCCAGACCTTCTCGTGCAGGTCGGGGAACTGCTCGAGGTGCGGCGGCTTGAAGTAGTCGCCCCAGATGATGCGCACCTCGTGCTTGACGACCTCGGCGTGCTCCTCCTTCACCGCGACGTAGCGCGCCAGCGAGCTGGCGGCCGCGGTGCCGGAGGCGTCGTCGCCGAGATCGGCGATCAGCGTCATCATCTTCTCGACCGTCTCCGCCCCCTGCTGCGCGGTGTGCGGATCGTAGATGCCGCAGGGGATGTCGCAGTGGGCGTGCCCGATCACGGGCGGGCGCACGATCTGCAGGACGCGGGCGGCGAGGCGGGCAGCGCTCACGGGAGACTCCTCAGCACTGGGCGCCGGCGGGTGCCGGCGCGCGGGCGGCGGGATGCGGCACGGCGCGGGCGCGGAGCGGGGGACCGGTGCGGCCCGCCCCCGCCGCGCAGGGCCGGGCGGGATCGTGGCGGGCGCGCCGTGCGCGTGTCAAATCGCGCCGCGCCGGCCGTTGATCCCGCCTCCCCGGGGCGCGGTAGACTGCGGGCCGGTCCGGTTCGGGCGGAGGCGAGGGGGAGGCGTGCGGCGGCACATCTACAGCTTCAAGTTCAAGGACGATACGACCGAGGAGCAGCTCGAGGCCGTGCGCTCGAGCTACGAGGCGATGCGGGCGGCGGACCCCGACGGGTGGGCGAGCCTCTCCATGGGGCCCAACATCTCCCAGTCGGGCCGCTCCGCGCGCTACAACTGGGTCGTCACCATCGACTTCCGCACCTACAAGGCCTACCGCGACTACGAGGAGAGCGAGGCCCATCGCGAGATGGTCGACCGGGTGCTGACGCCGATCGTGGAGAGGCTCTCGGGCGTCGACTACGACATCGGCGAGACGCCCCTGGAGTAGCCGCCCGGGCGCGGAGGCGGGCGGGCGGCGCCCCCCCTACCGGAGCGGGACGCCGCCGGTGAGGCGCGCGGGGTCGTCCAGGCCCTCGAACGGCGGGAAGAGCGACTCGAGCTCGCGGCGGAGCGGGTCGCCCTCGGGCAGGTAGCGCGAGAAGTCGCCGTCGGGCTCGGGCCGCGGGCGCTCGCCGGTCTGCTCCTGGTGGCGGATGCGGTCCTGCAGCAGCATCAGCCCCTCGAGCAGCGACTCCGGCCGGGGCGGGCAGCCCGGGACGTAGACGTCGACCGGGCAGATCAGGTTGACGCCGGGGAGCACCGAGTAGGCGTAGGCGAAGGGGCCGCCCATGATGGCGCACCCCCCCATCGATATCACCCACCGCGGCTCCGCCATCTGCAGGTAGATGCGCCGCACCGCCGGCGCCATCTTCCAGGTGACGGTCCCGGCGACGATCATCAGGTCGGCCTGGCGCGGCGAGGCGCGGAAGACCTCCGAGCCGAAGCGCGCGATGTCGTAGCGCGAGGTCGCCGTCGCGATCATCTCGATCGCGCAGCAGGCGAGCCCGAAGGTGACCGGCCAGAGCGAGGAGGAGCGCGCCCAGTTCAGGACGCCGTCCACCGAGCTCAGGAGGACGTTCTTGCGGACCTCCTCCTCCAGGTGGAGGGACGCGATCTGCTCGCCGTCGGCGAGCGGGAGGGCGGCGGGCTCTGCCATGCGCCCGATCGTAGTCGCGCGGCGGGGGCGCGGCAAACGGCGGGTCGCGCCGACGCTGCGCGGCCCCGGGAGCCGCGCGGCCTCATTAGAGCCAGTCGCGCCACTCCTCGAGCGGTTCGGCGGTCGGCACGGGCGAGAGGGCCCGCAGCCGCTCGACGATGGGCGGGAGCGCGTCGAGCAGGCGCTCCACGTCGGCCGCGTCGTTGCCGCGCCCGACGGTGAAGCGCAGCGAGCCCCGCGCGAGCTCGGCGGGGAGCCCCATCGCCAGCAGCACGTGCGAGGGCTCGACGGAGCCGGTCGTGCAGGCGGAGCCGGAGGAGGCGGCGATCCCCGCGAGATCGAGGGCGAGCAGTATCGACTCGCCCTCCACGAAGCCGACCACGCAGGAGACCGATCCGGGGAGCCGCGACCCGGCATCGCGCGGCCCGGTGATCGCGAGCAGGGGGACGCGCCGGGGGAGCTCGGCGATCAGCCGCTCCTGCAGGGCCCGCTCGTGCGAGAGATCGGCCTCGCGGCGCTCCACGGCGAGCCGCACCGCCGCGGCGAGCCCGACGATGGAGGGGGTGTCCTCGGTCCCCGCGCGCAGGCGGCGCTCCTGCGCCCCGCCCAGGATCTGCGGGGCGAGCGGCGTCCCCGCCCGGACGTAGAGCACCGCCGCCCCGCGGGGACCGTAGAGCTTGTGGGCGGTCAGGGTCAGCAGGTCGACGCCGAGCCTCTCCACGTCGACGCCGCCGGGGAAGAGGCCGAGGTGCGCCGTCGACTGCACCGCGTCGGTGTGCACCACCGCCCCCGGCGCCCGCTCGCGCACGGCGGCGGCGATGGCGGCGATGTCGTTGAGCGCCCCGACCTCGTTGTTGGCGTGCATGACGGAGACGAGGACGGTGTCGTCCCGGACGGCGGCGGCGACGTCCCCGGGGTCGACGCGGCCCTCGCGATCGACGCCGACGACGCTCACCTCCGCGTCGCCGGCCCGCTCGAGCTGCTCGGCGGTGTCGAGCACGGAGTGGTGCTCGACCGCGCTCGTCACGATGTGGCGCCCGCGCCCGCGACACGCCTCGAGCACGCCCCGGAGCGCGAGCGCGTTCGCCTCGGATCCGCCGGAGGCGAAGATCACCTCCGAGCTGGCGGCGCCGATCGCCTCCGCGACCGTCTCGCGCGCCTCGTCGAGGGCGCGCCGCGCGGCCTGCGCCTCCACGTAGATGGAGGAGGGGTTGTGCCAGCGCTCCCGCAGGTAGGGGATCATCGCCTCGATCACGGCCGGGTCGACGGGGGTCGTGGCGGCGTGGTCGAGATAGACGCGGCGCTCGATGGTCATCGCACCCCCGGCCGGAGTCGCGCTCCCGTCGAGCGTACCGCAGCGCGGCGCCGGAGGCCTGCGCCGCAGGACGTTTTTCTCTCTTTCGCGAGAGAAACTTTGACGGCTCGCGGTGGGCGGGGCTACGATCGACCGCCATGGCACACGTTCCCGGACAGGCGAGGCCCCTCGGCGTGAGAACTCGGCGCGTCGAGGGCACGCGCGAGGCGATACTCGGCATCCTGCGCCGCCAGGACGGCGTCTCCGTCGACCAGTTCGCGCGCGAGCTCGATCTCGCCGGCGCGACCGTCCGGCGGCATCTCGACGTGCTGCTGCGGGACGGGCTCATCTCCGTCGCACAGGTCAGGAGCGGTCCGGGCCGGCCGCGCTACGCCTTCTCGATCACCGAGGCGGGCGCCGACGCCTTCCCCCACCACTACATCCGGCTCACCCAGCGGCTGATCGAGGAGATCGTCACGCTGTCGCCGGAGGAGACGGCGGGGCGCGACGGCCGCGAGCTCGCCGAGCTGGTCTTCTCCAAGCTCGCCGATCGGCTCGCCGCGGAGTGCGGCCCCCGCGTGGGCGGCGGCACGCTCGAGGAGAGGGCTCGTTCCTGCGTCGCCCTGCTGTCGGAGGAGGGGATCGACTTCGAGGTGGATCCCGGCCCCGCCGGCATCGACACGCCGGCCGAGCTGAGGGTGCTGGGCCGCGGCTGCCCCTGCCGGCGCGTCGCCTCGCTGGCCCGCGGACGGGCCGGGACGGCCGCGCCGGCCGGCGGAGCCGGGCCGGCCGCGAACGACTGCACGCACGATCGCCGGCTGCTGCAGATGCTGCTCGGGGCCCGCGTCGAGCCGCTCCCGGCCGACGCCGTCCCGCACGACTTCCTCTCGGCATACGCCGTCTTCGAGGGGCGGGGCGGCGCGGGGGAGCGGGGCGCGGCCCGTCCGCGGTAGCTGCGGACGGCTCGGCGCCACGGTTGATCGTGGACGGCGCCGGAGCGCTCGACTATGATCTGCGCGTGGCGCCGCAGCGCCCGATCCGGAGGTGAGCGATGACCCTCAAGCACGACCTCACCGCGCCGCCCGGGCGCGATCTCACCGGCTCAGGCCGCACCGCCGCCGCTCGCGACCTGACCGGGGCGCGCGACCTCACCGGCGGGGGGCTGGCACCGGCGCCGATGGAGCCGACCGTTCTCGTCACCATCACGCCCCGCGCGGCCGAGAAGGCCGGCGAGCTGATGGTGCAGAAGGGCGTCCCCGAGGGCGCGCTGCGCGTCTTCGTCGTCGGCGGCGGCTGCTCCGGCTACCAGTACGGCATGGCGCTCGCCCGGGAGATCGAGAGCGACGACACCCTGGTCGAGATCGAGGGCGTGCGCATCGTCGTCGACCCGGAGTCGCGCCAGCTGCTCGGGGGCGCCGAGATCGACTACGTCGAGGACCTGATGAAGTCGGGCTTCACCATCTACAACCCGAACGCGGTCTCCTCCTGCGCCTGCGGCTCCTCCTTCCAGGCCGCCGGGGGCGGAGGCGCGCCCCGCGCCTGCCACTAGGCGCTCGCCGGGGGCTCCGGCGGGCGGGCGGCGCCCTCAGCCGGGCGCCCCGCGGTCTCCTCCCGGTTCAGGTCGGTGTCCCGGCCCGGAAGCTCCGCCCAGCCGGCGGGGAGCGGAGGGATCGGCCACGCCGGATCGGCCCTCCAGCTCTCCCATCCCTCGGCGAACGGTGAGGACCGCGCCTCGACGTCTTCGATCACCCGCTCGCCTTCGCGGCGGAACGACCTCGCCTCGCCCGGGGCGATCAGCCCGCGCTCGACGCGCCGGTCGAGTTCATCGAGATCCTTCCAGCGCCATGCGAGGTCCGGCGTGACCCAGAGATCGACGATGTTGTCGGTGGTGTCGACGCCGAGCCGGTGCCGGCGGTAGGGCGCCTCCATGTTCACGTACCAGCCTAGGTGCCGGCCCTCCCGCCAGAAGAGCCAGGTCGAGTGGCGGGCGCCGGGCCGCATCAGGCGGAGCACGTCGAAGTCGCGCCAGACGTGCGCCCCGGCCGCCGACTCCGCGCGGGCGGCGCGTTCCTCCGCGGAGCGCGAGACCCGGTCGAGCCGCTCGTCGTATGCGAGGCCGAGCGGCGTCCCCGCCGGGAGGTAGAGCGCGAGCAGCTCCGCCTCGTCGCGGACGACGACGTGCGGCCGGGCGTGGAGGATCCCGTCCGCGTGCCCGACGTAGCGGACGACGACGGGCGCCCCCGCCTCCCAGCGCCGACGCTCGCGCACGGCTCCTCCCTCCGCGGCCACCCGCGCCCGGGTCCGCGGGATCCTACCCGCCCGGAGCCGGGGCGTTCCGCTATCCTTCGTCGTGCGGTCGCGCCGCTCGTGGCGCCCGGGCGACGGAGGGGGGCTCGATGCAGCCGTGGATCGTGGTGGGGTCGGCCGAGAACTTCGAGGCGCTGCGCGGGCGCGACTTCGATCTCTGCGCGTTCAAGTCCTCGCGCAGGCGCGAGACCGAGGCGATGCGCCCCGGCGACCGGCTCGTCTTCTATCTGACGAAGGTGGTGCAGTTCGGCGGCATCTCGGAGGTGACGGGCGCGGGCTACGAGGACGAGTCGGAGATCGGCCTCGCCTCCGAGGGGAAGCCGGACGAGAGGTTCCCGTTCCGCGTCCCGACGAGGCCGGTCGTGGTCCCCCCTCCCGGCGACTACGTCGACGTCCGCGAGATCACCGATCTCCTGGAGAAGACGCGCCGCTTCGGCCCGAAGAGGCTCGGCATGGCCTTCCGCGGCAACCTCCATCGGATCAGCGAGGCGGACTACCGGCAGATCGAGGAGTTGCTGAGGCACCGGGTGCCCGCCGTGCCGGGGGCGTGATCGCCCCGGGCCGCGCCCTCGGCCGGGCGGGGCGCCGCCCCGCGGCCGGGGCGGCCGGCTCCGCTCCGGGAACGGCGCGGAGCGGCGGGGCAGGCGTCCGGTGACCGCTCCCGCCGACCGCCGCGTCGGTGCCTTCATGATCCGCGTCGCGGCGATCCTCGTCGAGCGGGATCGCATCCTGCTCGTCCGGCAGAGGCTCCGCGACGGGCGCATGTGGTCCCTCCCCGGGGGGCGGGTCGAGGCCGGGGAGTCGCTCGCGGCGGCCTGCGTCCGGGAGCTCGCCGAGGAGACCGGCATCCGGGCGACCGTCACCCGCCTCCTCTGGGTCGGCGAGCGCCTCGATCGCGATCCGCCGCTCCTCCACGTCGCGTTCCGCGTGCGCCGCTCGGGGGGCGCCCTGCGCCGTCCGAGCAATGCCCACGACGAGAACCCGATCTCCGACGTCGCGTTCATCGCCGTGGACGAGCTGGCGCGGCGCGGGTTCTCCGCCCGCTTCTGCGAGCTTGCGGAGGCGGACTTCGAGCCGCTGCCGGGGACCTACGTCGGCGCGATGGACTCCGTCGGGCTCTGAGGGGCGGGCGAGCCGCCCGCGCCCCCGGGGCCCGGATCCGGGACCGGCCGGCGCCGGGGTCCCGCGGCCGGCTCGATGCCCGCAGGCGCGGCGGATGCCACACTGTCGCCATGAGCGCGCGCACGCATCCCTTCCTCGAGGCGCTCGATCGGGGCGTGGTGCTCGCCGACGGGCCGACCGGCACCGCCCTCCGCGAGCTCGGCTGGCGGGGCCGAAACGACACGGCGGTGCTGGAGCGCCCGGATCTCACCCGGACGCTTCACGAGGCCTACATCGCGGCCGGGTCGCGGCTCATCCTCACCAACACCTTCGCGGCGAACGGCGCGCGGCTGGCCCTCGCAGGGCTCGGTGAGCGCGTGCGCGACGCCAACGTCACGGCGGCGCGACTGGCGCGCGACGCGCGCGAGATCGCGGGCGCCGACGTCTTCGTCGGGGGCTCGGTCGGGCCCATCGGGCGCGAGCTGCTCGTCGGCACCTGGAGCCTCGACGACGCGGAGCGCGCCTTCGAGGAGCAGATCGGGGCGCTCGTCGAGGGGGGCGTCGACGTGCTCGTCCTGGAGTCGATGCCGAGCCTTAACGAGGCGGAGGCGGCGCTGCGCGCCGCGCGCCGCGTCACCTCCGATCACCCGACGATCGTCACCCTCGACTTCAACGTCGACGCCCGCTCGCCGGCCGGCGAGGATCCCCCGGAGATCGCCCGCCGCCTCGACGCCGCCGGCTCCGACGTGATCGGCGTGAACTGCGGCGTCGGCCCGCAGGCGGCGCTCGACATGCTCCAGGAGATGGCCGGGGCGCGGCCGCGCGCGCGCCTCGCCGTCAAGCCCAACGCCGGGCTCCCGCGCGTCGCCGACGGGCGGACGGTCTACCCCTCGCGTCCCGAGTACCTGGCGGACTTCGCGCTCCGGGCGCGCGACCTCGGCGCGGCGGTCATCGGCGGGTGCTGCGGCACCACGGCGGAGCACGTCCGCGCGATGCGCGATGCGCTCGACCGGTCGGCCGTGGGCCTGGAGCGCCGCGCCCGCGAGCGCTTCGGCGGGACTCCGCAGCTCGATCCTCCCGCCCTCGACGAGCCGGACGCCCGGAGCGGCGGGGGCGCCAACGGCTCCCTCCGGGAGGCCCTCGCGCGGGGGCGCTTCGTGATCGCCGTGGAGATCGACCCGCCCCGCGGCATCAACCCGCGCAAGGCCATCGAGGGGGCCGCGGCGCTCGCCGCGGCGGGCGCCGACGCCATCAACATCGGCGACTCGCCGATGGCCCGCGTTCGCATGAGCGCGCTCTCGCTCGCCGTTCAGATCCAGCGCGAGGTCGGCATCGAGACGATCATCCACCAGACGACGCGCGACCGGAACCTGATGGCGCTGCAGTCGGACATGCTGGGCGCCCATGCGCTGGGCATCCGCACGATCCTGGCGCTGACCGGCGACCCCCCGCCGGAGGCGTCCCGATCCTCGCGGGTGTGGGACGTCGACTCCATCGAGTTCATCCGCGTCCTCCGGCGCCTGAACGAGGGGATCGACTTCGCGGGGAACTCGATCGGGCGGCCGACCGACTTCCTCGTCGCCGCCGCGGCGAACCCGACGGCCGAGGACGTCGACCGGGAGCTGAGCCGGGTCCGCGCGAAGGTGGAGGCCGGTGCGCACCTGCTCATGACGCAGCCCGTCTACGAGGCCGGCACGCTCGTCCGCTTCTTCGAGCGGCTGGGGGTGAGCGAGCTCCCGGTGCTCGCCGGGGTGCTGCCGCTCGTCTCGTCCCGGCACGCGGAGTTCATCCACAACGAGCTCGCCGGCGTCGACGTGCCCGAGGCGGTCCGCCGACGCATGAAGGATGCGGGGGAGGCCGGAGCCGACGCGGGGCTCGCGATCGCGCGGGAGCACATCGAGGAGCTGCGCGGCGTGCCCTGGCTCGCGGGGATATACGTGATGCCCTCCTTCGGCCGCTACGAGATCGCGGCGGACCTCGTGCGCGAGACGGCGGCCGCCCGCGTCTGAGGGGCGTCGCCGGCGGCGGGGCGGCGATCGTGCGGCTGGCGCCCCGCGCGCGGATCGCCGAGACTGCGCCGGCGCCGGCGCGAGCCGCCTGCGACCCGGTGCGGCGTGAGGCGACGGGGGAGCGTGATGTCCGACGCAGGTCCGTACACGATGCAGCGCTTCGCATCCCACTTCGTGGGACGCGTCCTGGGCGAGCTCATCGACTCCGTCGCCGATCTCTCGGACGAGGAGCTCCACGCGCTGCCGCCGGGAGCGCCCAACACGGTCGGCTTCATCGCCTGGCACGTCTTCCGGAGCGCGGACAACGTCGTGCTCTTCGCCTTCGAGCGGGAGCGGACGGTGTGGATGCGCGAGGGACTGCACCGGGCGTGGGACCTCCCCCGCATCGAGCAGGGGACCGGGATGGAGGCGGCGGATGCGGCGGCGATGCGCTTCCCCGGCGCCGCCGCGCTCGCCGACTACGGCCGCGCGGTGCGCGACGAGATCCTCCCCCGCATCGAGGCGATGAGCGAGGACTACCTGGTGGGCGTGACGCGCGTCGTGCCGTGGGGCGAGGTCCCCCGCCTGGAGGCGATCGGACAGACCATCATCGTCCACGGCAGCCAGCATCTCGGGGAGATCGCCGCCGTCAGGCGGCTGCTCGGTCGCGACGCCCCGGGCTTCTAGGGCGGTCGCCGCCATGCCGGGCCCGGCGTTCTCCGTGCGGCGCGCCTACGCCCACCTGCGCGCCGCCGACCCGGTCGTCGGCCGGCTCATCGAGCACCACGGCCCGTTCCGCCTGCGACCCAGCGCCGACCCCTACGCCGCGCTCGTCCGGATGATCCTCCACCAGCAGCTGGCCGGCGCCGCGGCGGCGGCCATAGAGGGGCGCTTCCGGGCCCTCTACGGCGATCCCGACGGCACGCCGAGTCCCGGGGAGCTCCTGGCCACCCGCGACGACGACTTCCGCGGCGCCGGCGTCTCCCGCCAGAAGGCATCCTACCTGCGCGATCTCGCGGCGAGGGTCCAGGAAGGCCGGCTCGACTGGGGGCGGCTCGACGGGCTCGCCGACGAGGAGGTCGTCGCCGATCTGACCGCCGTCCGCGGCATCGGCGAGTGGACGGCTCACATGTTCCTGATGTTCCACCTGGGCCGGCCGGACGTCCTCCCCGTCGGGGATCTCGGGGTGCGCGCGGGGATGCGGATCGCCTACGGGCTCGACGCCGCGCCGACGCCCGCCCGCGCCCGCGAGATCGGATCGCCGTGGGCGCCGTACCGCTCCGTCGGCAGCTGGTACATGTGGCGCGCGGTGGAGGGCGCAGCACCGGCGTAGGGCCCGGCCCGGGCCTCCGGGGACGGGGCCCGCGCAGCCCGCCGGGCGGCCCGCGGGGCCCGCGCGCGCCCGTATACTCGTGGCGCCGGCCGCCCGTCCCGAGCCCGCGCCCCTCCGGAGGTCTTCACGTGATCGTCGGCACCGTTCGCGAGACGAAGACCGAGGAGTACCGGGTGGCGCTCACGCCCGAGGGCGTGGCCGACATCGTGCGCTCCGGCCACGCCGTCGTCATCGAGCGGGGCGCCGGCGAGGGCTCGCACTACTCGGACGGGGAGTACCGGGCGGCGGGCGCCGAGCTCGCCGCGACGCCGGAGGAGGTCTACGCCCGCGCCGAGCTGATGTGCGAGGTGAAGGAGCCCCAGCCCTCCGAGTACGAGCTCCTCCGCGACGGCCAGCTGCTCTTCACCTACCTGCACCTCGCGGCGGAGCCGCTCGTGCTCGACTCGCTCATCGCCTCCCGCTGCGTCGCCATCGGCTACGAGACGGTCGAGCTCTCCGACGGCTTCCTTCCCCTGCTCGCCCCGATGTCCGAGATCGCCGGGCGGATGGCGGTCGAGGTGGGCGCCTCGCTGCTCAAGAGGCCGGGGCCGGGACGCGGGATGCTCTTGGGCGGCCTTCCCGGTGTTCCCCCGGCGCACGTCGTCATCGTGGGTTCGGGCAACGTCGGAAAGAACGCCGTTCGCGCCGCCGTCGGCGCCGGCGCGCGCGTCACGGTCGCGTCGAA
>DAOULG010000175.1:0-5708 GCA_034420495.1 Dehalococcoidia bacterium | reverse complement strand
CCACCCGCCTCTCTCGATGTCCCGGCCCAGTGTAGACACCTGCGCGCGGCACCCCGCGGCACCCCGCGGCACCCCGCGGCGGGCCGCGGCTGCTAGGATGCCGGCGCCGGAGGGGGGCATCGTGACGAGCGGCGAACGGGTCTGGGATCGCGAGCGCGGGCTGAGCGCGGAGGAGGCGGAGGGCTACCGCGACGCGGTGCACGCGTTCATCTCCGACCGCAGCCAGCACATGGCCTACCTGATGACGCGCCGGCGCGACGGGCGTCCGATCATGCGACCGGTCGGCACCTTCGTCGAGGGGTGGCGCGTCGGGACGATGACGCAGGACATCCAGCCGAAGACCGGGCACGTCCGCCGCGATCCGGTCGTCGGCTACCTCTGGGTCGGCCGCGAGGGTCGCCCCGACTGGAGCTTCGGCTGGAACCCGCGCGTGGTCTGGATGCAGGGCCGGGCCGAGCTCATCGAGGATCAGGACGAGGTCGCCGCCTTCTATGAGCGCCGCGCCGCCGCAGGCGGCAACCCGCGGGGTCATCCGCCGGAGGACACGCTCTACGTCATCAGCGTCACGCCGGAGTACGTCCGCGCCGAGGGCTGGCACGGGTCGAACGCGATCGTCTTCCGCGACTTCGACTAGGCGTGCCGTCCCGTCCCCGGCCCCGGGCGGCCGGGGCCGGCGAGGAGGGGATGGACGGCCGGACTAGGCCGTGCGGAGCGGCAGGGAGACGACGACCGGCCCCGGGCCGACGGAGATGCCACGGGAGATCTCGCTCCGGATCTCGAGCTCCACGAGGCCCTCGTCGCCCTCGCGCCAACAGCGGCGGACGACGCCGCTCGTCGTGACCGTCTCGCCGACGGTGTTGAAGATGCGCATGCGCAGCGGTCCGACCCGCTTGATCACGCCCCGCAGGCCGATGAACTCGCGGACCGTCCGCTCCCACCAGCCCTGGACGAAGACGTTGTTCGCGTACATGTCCGGGGCGCCGGTGCGGCGCGCGGCCGCCGCGTTGTGGTGCACGCGGCTGAAGTCGAGGTTCACGGCGGCCTCCATCACGAGCCGGGCGATCGTGAGGGGAAAGCCCACCGCGGGCACCCGGTCGCCTTCGGCGACGTCCTCGAAGTAGCGCTGCTCGGACCAGTCGACGGAGGGCGCCCTCGCCCACTCCGGCGCCGGAGCGAAGTCCCCTGCGGCCGCGGCCGCGGCGGGGGGCTTAGGCGCGGCCGCCCCGCTCTCCGTGCCCGGGAACGGCGTGTAGTGGTAGCCGCCGTTCCGGCTGCGCGCCACGAGCTCGCCGCGCTGGTTCCTCACCTCGCTCTCGTAGGTGAGGAAGGCGCCGCGGCCGATACTCGTCTCCTTCGGCAGCACGGAGACCAGCCGGTGCCCCCGCCGGGAGAGGCGGTCGCCGACGTAGACGGGGCGGAGATGCTCGATGGTGAGGTCGGTGACGAAGGTGAGGGAGGTCGGGGGCTCCGGGGGGCCGTCGAAGCGCACCTCCTCCCGGAGCACCTCGGCGTCCGGGTCGAGCACCGGGTATCGCGTCGGCATCCCCGGGCGCCAGTGCGCCTCGCGCGTCCAGGTCTGGGAGATGCCCGAGACGGGCGCGACGATGCCCCGGTAGCCGGCCGAGCGCGCGGCGGCGTCGTCGTAGTGCAGCGGGCAGTCGAGCTCGAGCACCTCGCAGTAGCGGCGGATGGCGCCGCGCTCGACCTCGTCGACGGCGACGACCACGCGGTCGCCGCCGTAGTCGGTGCCGATGGCCGCGACGGTCGCGTCCCACTCTCGCTCCCATCCCGCCTGGCTCACGCCGGCCCCCTTCCTCCCCCTGGCGCCCCGCGGAGCATACGTGACCCCCCGGCGACCTCTCCGCGTCGCTGCGTATACTCGGGTCCACGCGGAGATGCTAGCGAGAGGGCGGCCGATGAGCGACGACGAGCGGATGGTTCTCTACGAGCGCGAGGGGCGGCTCGCCTACATCACCTTCAACCGGTCCGAGATCCTGAACGCGCTCTCCGGCCCGGCGCTGCTGCAGCTCGACGAGGCGCTCGAGCGCGGGCGCGACGACCCCGAGGTACGCGTGCTGATACTGCGCGGGAACGGCCGCGCATTCTCCGCCGGCGCCGACTTCACCGGTCCCGGCAACGCCTCGGCGGAGGTCGTGGAGGAGGACGTCGTCGACGATCAGGCGAAGCTCGAGCGGAGCGTCGACCGCTATCTCCGCATCTGGAACCACCCGAAGCCGATCATCGCGCAGGTCCACGGCTACTGCCTGGGGATCGCGACCCAGATCTGCGTCGTCTGCGACATCACGGTCGTGGCGGAGGATGCGCGCATCGGCTTCCCCTCGATCCCGGTCGGCGGGGGCTACATCTCCCCGATGTGGACGTGGCTGGTCGGGCCGAAGCGGGCGAAGGAGATGTCGTTCACCGTCGGAAGCCAGATCAGCGGCACCACGGCTGCGGAGTGGGGCTGGGCCAACCGGGCGGTGCCGGCGGATCAGCTGGAGGAGACGGTCCGCCAGATGGCGGAGCGGATCGCGAACGTGCCGAGCAAGATCCTCCGCATCAAGAAGCTCGGCGTGAACCGCACGATGGACATGCGCGGCTTCAGCACGGCGATCCGCTTCGGGCAGGAGTTCGACGCGATGCTCCACTACTCGGAGCCCGTCAAGGTCATGCAGAAGGCGATGCGCGAGCGCGGCATGCGGGAGGGGATCGACGCCTTCAACAGGGGCGAGTTCTCCTGACCGGAGGGGCCGCCGCCCGCCGGACCCCGTCGACGGCGCGTCAGGCGCGGGAGCCCGCTACACTGGCCGGGCCCGTGCCCGAGCCCCCTGTGTCCATCATGGGATCACACTGACTGAGGGCGAGCGTGGTCGAGGCGGCACCTGCCCCACCGGCGCCTGCGTCTCCCGATCCCCGGCCGCGGTGGCGCCCGCGCTACTTCTACGGCTGGAACATCGTCGGCGGCGCGGCGGGGGCGATGTTCGCGAGCTCGGCGCTGCAGGGCTACGGCACCGGCCCCTTCTTCGTGCCGATGAGCGACGACCTCGGCTGGTCCCGCACGGAGTTCATCCTCGCCATCACGGTGGGGCAGTTCGTGATGGCGGGGACCAGCATGTACGTCGGGCACCTGCTCGACCGCCACGGCCCGCGCCCCCTGATGCTGATCGGGACCGCCATCGCCGCAGCCTCGCTCGTCGCCTCCGCGCAGATCACGGAGCTCTGGCAGTGGGTCGCGGTGCGGGGGCTCGCGGTCGCGCTCGGAGCGGCGCTGGCGGGCGGACTCGTCGTCAACGTCACCATGTCGAAGTGGTTCGTCGAGCGCCGGGGCCGGGCGATCGGCTTCGCGGCGATGGGGATCTCGCTCTCGGGCGTGGTCGTTCCGCCGGCGCTGACCGCGCTCGTCGACGGGGTGGGCTGGCGCACCGCGTGGGAGCTGCTCGCGATCGGCTTCGTGGCCTTGATGCTCCCCGCGGCGCTGATCATGCGCAGGCGACCCGAGGATCACGGCCTCAACCCGGACGGGCGCAGCGACGAGGAGCTCCGGGCGGGCGCGGCGAGCGCCGTCCAGCGCGACTTCGCCTCCTCGCTCACGCGCCGCCAGGCGCTGCGCACGCGCACGATGTGGATGCTGATCTTCGCCTTCGGCATGAGCAGCCTCTCGCTGCTCGCCATCGCGACGCAGACGATCCCGTATCTCACGGACTCCGGCTTCGAGCGGGACGTCGCCTCGGCGATGCTCGGGCTCTTCGCCTTCCCGGGTCTCGTGACGCGACCGTTCTGGGGGCTGCTCGCGGAGCGCATCCATCCGCGCTTCCTGGCGGCCGCCGCCTTCCTCTGCCTGGCCGGGGGGATCGCCACCGTCGTCCCCGCCACGCAGGCCGGCAGCGAGGTCGTCGTGGCCATCGGCTTCCTGCTGGCGGGCCTCGGGATCGCCGGCAACATGCCGATGCAGGAGCTCCTCTGGGCGACCTTCTTCGGCCGCCGCTACCTCGGGCAGGTACGCGGCGCGTCGATGCCGTTCAACCTCCTCTTCAGCGCCTCCGGGCCCATCCTCGTCTCCGCCTACTTCGACGCGACGGGGAGCTACACCGGCGTGCTGCTCACGATGGCCGCCGCCGCCGTCGTGGGGATGGTGGTGGTGCTCCTGGTGCGGCCCCCGCGCCGCGTCGCGGCCCGTCCGCTCGAGGGCTCCGTGTAGCATCGCGCCGTGATCATCGACACGCAGGTGCACCTCTGGGAGGGGGACCGCCCGGAGCGCCCGTGGCGCAGGGACCGCGCGCCGAGCCTCCCCGAGCCGTTCGGGCCCGAGCGGATGGTGCCGCTGATGGAGGAGGCCGGCGTCGACCGCGTCGTGATCGTCCCGCCGGCGATCATGGGCGTCCGGAACGACTTCGCCCTGGAGTGCGCCCGGGCCCGGCCCGATCGGTTCGCCGTGATGGGGCTCATCGACGCCGGCGCGCCCGACATCGAGGAGCAGGTCGCGCGCTGGCGCGAGCAGCCCGGGATGCTCGGCGTCCGCGTCCACTTCCGCGACACCGAGCAGGACCTGTGGCCCGATGAGCGGCTCGATCCGTTCTGGGCGGCCGCCGCACGTCACCGGCTCCCGGTCGCGGGGTTCTTCCCCGGGCGCCTGCAGATGGCGGCGCGGGCGCTCGCGCGCCACCCCGAACTCCGGCTCATCGTCGACCACCTCGGCCTCCCGCGCATCCAGGGGGGCGTCGACGAGGAGCAGTTCCGGATCACGCTCTCGCTCTCGCGGTTCCCGCATGTCGCCGTCAAGCTGTCGACGCTCGCCTCGCGCTCCCGCGAGCGATCCCCCTTCCCCGACGTGCACGGCCTGCTGCGGCGGCTCGTCGACGAGTACGGGCCCGGGCGCCTGCTGTGGGCGAGCGACCATACGCAGCAGCTCGCCCGGGGCCGCGCCCGCTACCCGGAGGAGCTGGAGCTGGTGCGCGCCGCGCTCGCCGACCTCCCGGCCCACGAGCTCGCGCTCGTGCTCGGCGGGAACGCCGCGCGGTACCTCGGCTGGCCGGCGGGGGCGCCCTCCACCGAGCCGCCGGCGAGCGGCTCGTAGAGCGCCGTGGGCGCCCGCGGCCCGGGGCTCGATGCGGGCGCACTCCACCATGCCGATGTCGGCGGCCTCGCCACGCGCTACTACGCGGCGGGGGACGACGGCGGACAGCGGCTCGTGCTCGTGCACGGCGGCCAGTACGGCTCGTGGTACTCCCTGGACTCGTGGGACACGGTGCTGCGGCCGCTCCAGCGGCGCTTCCGCGTTCTCGCGCCGGATCGCCCGGGACAGGGACACTCGGCGGCGCCGGCGGCGCCGCAGGGATACCTGTGGGAGACGGGCGAGCGCCATCTGGAGCGCTTCCTGGAGGAGGTCGCCGGGGGGAGTGCTCACCTGGTGGGCCACTCGCGCGGCGCGCTGCTCGTCGCGCGCCTCGCGCTCAGCCGCCCCGATCTCGCGCGCTCGCTGACCCTCGTGGACGCCGGCTCGCTCGCGCCGGAGGATCCGTCCTACCCGCGGTCGGAGCGCTTCTACGAGCAGCTGCCCGCGCCGCCGCCGGGCGAGCCGGGGCCGGCGGCGGTCCGGATCGAGCCGGAGGCGCAGTCGCTCTCCACGGCGCACCTGAGCGCCGACTACGTGGGACGCCTGGTCGCGGCAGCCCGGTCGCCGGAGGTTCTCCGCGCGCGCGGGGAGATGG
>DAOULG010000174.1:0-10934 GCA_034420495.1 Dehalococcoidia bacterium | reverse complement strand
CTTCGCGGCGGCCGCGACCGCCACGCCGTCGCCGACCTCGACGACGCGGGCGCCGTCGAATGGCTGCTCCACGCTCCGCCCCCTCCCCGGGCCCGCCGCCGCACCGGCGGCCGCAGGAGCCGATGATGCACGATTGGGGCCTCCGTCGGCATCCGCCCCCGGCCGCCTCACCGCGCGGGCGAGGCGAGCTCCTCCCGCAGGTAGTTGACCAGGTCCCAGATCTGCCGCTCGCTCAGCACGGTGTCCCACCCCTGCATCGCCGTGCCGGCGAAGCCGCGGGCGATGAAGGCGAAGGTGTCGGCGTCGGGGTGGAGCGGGACGTGGAGGGAGAGATCGGCCGGCGCGGGGGAGAGCCCGGCGGCGCCCGGGCCGTCGCCCCGGCCCCCGGGGCCGTGGCAGGTCGCGCAGTGCTGCCCGTAGAGCGGGCGCCCGCGGGCGACGGAGGCGGGATCGCCCGCGGAGGGGTTGACGAGGGCCGGCGTCGCCTGGTGCCGGTCGACGGAGAGCCAGAGCATGGCGGCGACGGTGAGCGCGGCGACGGCCCCCGCGCGCGCGGGCGCGCCGAGGCGCCGGCGGCTGCGCCAGGCGAGGCCGAGCGCCGCGGCGCCGACGCCCCCGAGCAGCACCGCAGCGAGCGCGTTCGCGGGGAGCTGCGGCGCCGGGGATCCGAGCAGGCGCGATCCGGCGGGCGCCCGGGCCGGCTCGATCGGGACGCGGAAGTCGGCCCGCAGGTCGTCCCGCCCCGCGCGGCGGATCTCCGCGCTCACCGCCCACGCCGGCGCGATCTGCGTCGCCGTCGCCGTCGCGGTGAATATCCCCTCGCCCTCGGGCTCCGCCTCCCTGCGGAGCCCCCCGCCGCCGGGGGCCGCCTCCCCGACCGTGAGGATCACGGCGGCGAACTCGCCGGGGTCGCTCCCGTCGGCGCGGTAGGCGTGGACCCGCATCTCGTTCGGGCCGGCGCGCGCCGGCGTGACCTGCAGGTGGACGGAGAGATCGCCGGCCGCCGCGACGCTGTTGAAGGGGAGGGCGAGGGCCTCCGCCTCCCCCGCCCCGGCGCGCGGGCTCGGCGTCTGCGCGAGCACGGCGGCCGCGCCCAGCACCAGGAGCGCGAGCACGGCCTCGGCGGGGACCGCGCGCCGGAGCGCCGTGAGAGCCGGCGGCACGGCGCCGCCGGACGCGAGGCGGGCGATCGCGCGCCGGCTCCGGAGCGCGATCGCGAGCGCCGCCGCGACCAGGACGAGCTTCGCGAGCAGCCAGCGCCCGTAGCCGCTCGCGACGAGCGCCCCCGCGTCGGGGACCTCCCCGAGCGCGCGCACCAGGCCGGTGAGGGCGACCACCGCCACTGCCGCCGCGGCCGCCCGGGAGAACCGGGCGGCGAGCGGGAGCAACTCGGCGGCGTCGTGCCGCTCCAGCCGCCCGGTCCGCGCCAGCGCCGCGGCGAGCGCGACGAGGCCCCCCGCCCACAGCGAGGCCGCCGCAAGATGCACGGCCTCGGAGAGGAGTGCCCACAGCGCGCCCGGCGCCGCTGCGGCGTGGCTCACGAGCGGCAGCGTGAGGAGGGCGATGAGGGCGAGCGCCGAGGCGGCCGCCGTGCCCCCGCGCTCGACGGCGGGCGCGCCGCGACGCGCGCCGGCCCACGCCGGCAGCAGGGCGGCGGCGCTCGCGAGCGCCAGCAGCCCCTGCGCCGCGACGAAGGGGCCGAAGCGCGTCTCGAGCAGGAGCGTGGCGAGGGGCGCCCCGAGCTGCTGCTGCTGAGCCTGGAGATCGATCGCGAGGCCGGCCAGGGCGAGCGGCACCCCGGCGAGCGCGAGCCGGCGGGCGAGCGCATCGAGCTCGCCGCCAAGCGGCGGCGGGGGCGCGCTCCCTCCCCGGCCGCGGCGGCCGGGGGCGGCGAGTGCGAGCAGAGCCCCGCCCGCGACGATGAGGACGAGGCCCGAGACGAAGAGCCACCGGCCGGCGATCCCGGGCGCCGGGGCGCCGCCGCCGATCGCCGGATCGAAGGCCGCTCCCGCAAGGAGCGAGCCGTCCGGAGAGAGGACGGTGAAGGTGAACGAGCCGCTCCAGTCGTGCCCGTCGAGGGCCGAGAGCGTGCGGTAGACGACGGTGTAGTAGCCCGGGGGAAGCGGGCGCGTCAGCGCGGAGAGGTGCGTGGCGTCCCGGGGGTCGACGCGCATCCCCTCGAGGGGCAGCCCCCGCCCGTCCGCCCCCAGCAGCCGGAGTTCGGAGAGGGAGCCCTCGAGTCGCTCGGAGGACCAGAGATCGATCGAGGCCGGCGCGACGCGGAGGAGCGCCTCGGGGGCGGGCTCGGAGCGCACGAGGACGGCGTGCGCCTCCGCCGCCCGCGGCGCCCATGCGGCCGCGGCGCCGAGGAGGAGCAGGGCCAGCGCCGCCGCCCCCGGCGCGCCGGAGAGCGCCGCGGAGGCCCGCCTCAGGAGACGGCTCACCCGGGCGGGCCCCGGGCCGCGCGGGCCGGCGCGAGCAGAGCGCGGGCGCCGAGCACCGCCGCCGCCGCGAGCGCGGCGATGGCGCCGAGGATCCACCAGGGCGGCTCCCGGCCTCCCGCCGCGGCCGCCGCGGCGATCTCCTCCGTGCCCGGCGTGGCGGCGGGCGCGGGGCCGGCCGCCGCCTCAGGCTCCGGGGGCTCCGGCGCGTCGGGGTCGAGCGTGAACCCGAAGCTCCCCCGGGCGGTGTCGCCGTCGACGGCGGAGAGCGTCTGCCAGGCGACGGCGTAGGAGCCCGGCGCGAGCCCCGGTGCCAGGCCGACGGAGAGGCGCGTGCGGTCGCGGTCGCCGACGACCGGGTCGCCGGCGTCGACGCGCTCGCCGCTCCCGGCGCGGACCTCTATGACGTTCGCTCCCTCGCGCCGGAAGAGCTCCTGGGTGAACCAGATCTCGACCCGCTCCGGGGCGCGGGGGAGCACCGAGCCCGCGGCCGGGAGCGACCGCTCGTAGTCGGCGTGGGCCGAGGCGCGGCCGGGCTCGCGGATCCCGGGCGTGAGCACGAGAGCCGCCAGGACAAGCGAGAGGAGCGCGGGCGCCGCCCGCGGCGGGCCGCGGCGGCTAGTGGTGATCACCGCCCGAGTCGCCCTCGATGCCGGCCAGCTCGGCCAGCACCTCGAAGGCGCGGCCGGTGAGCGCGTGGTAGGCGTTGTGGGCCTCCTTCACCGTCGCCCGCGCCTCCTCGAGGTCGTCGGCCTCGAGCGCGGCGATGTAGGGCCCCAGCGCCGCGAGGAAGGCGTCGGCACGATCCTGCACCCGGGCCGGCCAGTCCACGATCGCGGTCGCCGTGCGCGCCCGGAGCGCCGCTCCCAGCCAGGCCGGATGGATGGCCGTCGTCTCGGGAAGCGCGAGCACCTGGTTCTGGTGGTGGAGGTCGGCCCGCTCGATCACCTCGATCGCCGCGAGCACGCCGCCGACGTCCACCTCCGCGGCCGTCCCGGAAGCGGACGATCCCGCCCCGTCGCCCCCCTCGGGGGCGGAGCAGGCGAGCGCGGCGGCGGCGAGCGCGGCGGTGAGCGCGAGCGCCGCGAGCGGTCGGATGACCATCGGGCTTTAGCCTAGCGCCGCCGCCCCCTACTGTCGTGGAGTCTGCGCCCCGCCCCGCAGGGGCGGACGGGGTCGCCCGGAGGGGCGCTGCCCGGCGCGGTCCGCCGCGCCGGCGGCGCGCGCGATCGTCGGGAGGTGAGCGCCGCTGTCCGCCGAACGCGCCGCCGTCGTCGATCTCGGATCGAACACCGCGCGCGTGCTGGTCGCGCGCCGCGGCGCCGGGTCGCACGTCGAGGTGGTCGACGAGGTCGACCGGCGGCTCGCGCTCGCGGGCCGCCTCGACGGGCGCGGCCGGCTTCCGCCGGAGGCCCTGGACGCGGTCGTCGACGCCGTCGCCGACTTCCGGGCCGTCGCGGAGGGCGCCGGCGCGGGCGACCTGCGGGTGGTGGGGACGGCGGCGGTCCGCGAGGCGAGCAACCGCCCCGACCTCGAGAGCCGGGTCTCCGGGATGGACATCACCCTCGAGGTGGCCGACGCGGCGGCCGAGGCGCGCTATGCCTTCCTGGGCGCCGTCTACGGGATGCCGGTCTCCTCCGGCGTGCTCATCGATCTCGGCGGCGGCAGCATGGATCTGGCGCGCTTCCGGGACCGCACCCTGGTGGAGACGGCCACCCTCCCCATCGGCACGCTCCGCGCGCGGGCGCGCTTCCTGGCGAGCGACCCGCCGACCGAGGAGGAGGCGAGGGCGCTCCACGAGTGGACCCGGAAGGCCGTCCGGGCCGCCGGCTTCCGGCGGCTCGGGCGGGACGAGGCGCTGGTCGTGACCGGCGGCGCCGCGCGGAACCTCGCGAAGATCGACCGCGCCCGCCGCCCGCGCTACCCGGTGGCCGTGCTCCACGGCTACGAGCTGCGGCGCGCCCGGCTGCGCGCCGCCGCCGAGCGCCTTCGCTCGCTCGGCTCGGGCGCGGGCTCGGTGCCGGGCCTCAACCCGAAGCGCGCCGACACCATCGCCGCGGGGGCACTGGCGCTGGACGCGGCGGCCGAGGCGATGCGCGTGAAGCGGCTCCTCGTCTCCGGCCAGGGGCTGCGCGAGGGCGTCCTCCGGGACGGGCTCGGCGCCCGGCTCCCCCGGCCGGCGCAGGTGCGCGAGGACTCCGTGGACTCGCTGCTCGCCCGCTTCCGGCTCTCCGATCCCGGCCGCCCGGCCAGGCGCCGCGATCTCGCCCGCGAGATCGCGGCGCAGGTGGATGCCGGCCTCGGCCCGGAGCTCGTCGAGTCCCTCGGGCACGCCGCGCGCCTCCTCGACGTCGGCGCCGCGATCGGCTTCTACAACCGCCACCGCAGCGCGGCCGAGCTCACGCTCGAGAGCGATCTGGCGGGCTTCAGCCACCGCTCGCTCGCGGAGATCGCGGCGCTGCTGCGGCTCGCCGACAAGCCGGGGTGGCGAATCCGGCAGCTCGCACCCCTGCTCCGGCCCGCGGATCACGGGGCGCTGCGCCGCGGCGCCGCGGTGCTGGCGCTCGCCGACGAGCTGCTCCGGCGCGAGCCGCCCCGCACCCGGCGCTCGCCCGCCGACATCCTCTCCCTGCGGGGGTCGGCGCTTCGCGTGAGGCCGGCCGATGGGCGGACTTGGCAGCCTGGGGTAATCTCGAAGCGGGTGCGGCAGGAGCTGGGGATCACCTTGAAGATCGCGCGGGCGGGGCGATGAGCATCGTCGAGCGGAGCCCGGTCGGCGTCGAGGCCGGGCGTCTCGGCCCCGATCCGGCGCCGGCGGAGCTTGCGGTCGACGCCGCGTCGCTCCCGGGCCGGCTGATCATCGTCGAGGGGATCGACGGCTCCGGGAAGAGCACGCAGATAGACCTCCTCCACAAGTGGCTCGTCGGGCAGGGCTACCTGACGATCTACACGGAGTGGAACTCGGCGCCGATCGTGCGCGCGACCACCCGCCGCGGGAAGCGGCGCCAGCTGCTCACGCCGATGTCGTTCTCGCTCATCCACGCGGCGGACTTCGCCAACCGCGTCTACTCCGAGGTGCTCCCGGCGATGCGCGCCGGCGCGGTCGTGCTCGCCGACCGCTACGCCTACACGGCCTTCGCCCGCGACCACGCCCGCGGCGTCCCGCGGGAGTGGCTCCGGCGCCTCTACTCCTTCGCGGTCACGCCGACGCTCGCCCTCTACTTCGACGTCCCGCTGGAGGAGGCGATGCGCCGCATCGCCTCGGCGCGCGCCGGCATCAAGTACTACGAGGCGGGGATGGATCTCGGGCTCTCCGAGGATCCCCTCGAGTCGTTCCGCATCTTCCAGGGACGCATCATCGACGAGTACGGGCGACTCACCGAGGAGTTCGGGCTGACGCGCATCGACGCCACCGATACGCTCGTGCGGCAGCAGCAGCGGATCCGCGAGCTGGTGGCGCCCCACCTGGAGGGAGTGCGGCGCGTGGAGGGCGGGGACGTGCGGGACGCGCTCCGCGCCGCCGATCTCACCGGTCGCTACGTGCAGCTGCCGGCGCTCCGGTCGGAGGCGCGCGAGTGAGCGCCCCGGGCTTCTACGGGGTGGCGCCCCCCGGGGAGTGGGACGAGCCGCTTCCCGGCCGGCTGATCGTCATCGAGGGGACGGACCGCGTCGGCCGCAGCACGCAGGTCTCGATGCTGAAGGAGTGGCTCGAGGACGAGGGCTACGCCGTCGTCGACACGGGGCTCAGGCGCTCGCAGCTCGCAGGTCCCGGGATCGAGCGGGCGAAGCGCGGACACACGCTCGACCCGATCACGCTCAATCTCTTCTATGCGACCGACCTCTGGGATCAGCTGGAGCGGCAGATCCTCCCGGCGCTCCGCGCCGGCATGGTCGCCCTCGTCGACCGCTACATCTTCTCGATGGTGGCCCGCGCCGTCGTGCGTGGCGTCCCGCGCGGCTGGATCGAGGATCTCTACGGCTTCGCGCTCATCCCCGACCGCGTCATCTACCTCGACATCGACGTGCCGGAGCTCCTCCCGCGCGTCCTCGCGCGCGGCGGCTTCGACTACTGGGAGTCGGGACGCGACTACATCGGCGGCGACGACGTCTACGGGAGCTTCGTCGCCTACCAGACGCAGCTCCTCGCCGAGTTCCGCCGGCTCGCGGAGAAGCACGGCTTCACCGTCGTCGACGCGCGCGGGAGCGTGACCGAGGTCTTCGGGCGGCTGCGCCACGAGATCGCGGATGCCGTGTCGGGGATGAAAGGCGACCCGGCGCCGGCCCCCAACGGGGGGTCGCCGGCGCCCTGACCCCGTGTCCGCTCCGCCCGTCCCGCCGCCGGCGCCGCGGGTCCGAGCGGACCGCGCCCGCTCAGCGATCGGATCGCCCGGACTCCCCGTCCTCGCCCGCGGGCGCGGGGGTGCTCCCGCCCGCCGCGCGCGGGCGCTCCGCCGGGCGCAGCCGCCGCCCCAGCCAGAGCAGTCCCAGCGCGAGCGGCACCACCCAGAGGAACGGGACGGCGAGGCCGAGCGCCAGGACGCCGACCCGGGCGAGGGTCACCACGGCGCCCCAGCTCGCGCGCAGCCCGTCGACGAAGGTCGGCAGCGAGTCGTCGGGCGCGACCCGGTAGTCGACGAGGTCGTAGTCGACCTGCACCGGGATGCGGAGCGGATCGCCGTCCGGATCCACCGCGACGGCGGAGAACGCCGGCTCCGGCCAGCGATCCGTCTCGGCATCGGTCGGGAAGTAGCCGAGCAGGCGCTCCCCCGGGCGGAGCGGCCCGGCGAGCGAGCCCTCGAGCGCGACGAAGTCGTCGTCGTCGAGGTCCAGGCCCCAGTCGCGGATCTCGATCTCGACGAGTGCGACGTTGCCCGTGTTCTCGGCCGCGACGCAGATGGTGACCGGCTCGCCCTCGTCGACGGCGAGGTCGTCGTCCGCGGGGCAGCGCTCCCCGGCGTCGTCGCCGCCGTAGCCCGTCTGGACGAACTCGACGCGCGCCTCCGGCGCCTCGGGCTCGGGCCCCGTGAGCGTGAGGAAGATCGTCGCCAGGGCGACCTGGTCCTGGACGGTGCGCAGCTGGCCGCGGAGCCGCTCCAGGTCGGTCTCGCGGCTCAGGAGCTGGGGCTCGAGCGCGGCGACGGCCTCCAGGTCGGTCGCGTTCTGAAGGAAGCCGCGCAGCCTCTCGACCGAGGCGCGCGCGGTGATGATGCGGCTCTCGAGGTCCACGACGCGCTCGGTGACGTCGTCGGCGGAGATCTGCTGGCTCGTGAGCTCGCCGAGCGCCTCCAGGCGCCGCAGCGCCTCGGGGAAGTCCTCCGGCAGCACCTTGAAGGTGAGCTCGGTGCGCCGGACGGGCTCGCTGGTCGTGTGCTGGCCGAAGAGCAGGCCCCCGAGTCCGGCGATCGCCGCCTGCGCCTGCTGCGTCGCGCGCCGGACGTCCTCGACCTCGACGCGCATCGAGCCGACGAAGACGATGGAGCGGCCCGCGTCGACCTGCTGGAAGGCGACCGGGCCGGTCGCGCCGTCGGTCCCCGCGCCGGGGCCGGGCGCGCCCTCCTGAGCGGGGGCGGACCCGAGATCGGCAGGGGCGGCTGCGGCTGCGAGCGCCGGGGCCGCCGGGGCCGGCGCGCTCTGCGCCGCGGAGGCGCGCGCGGCCTCGTCGCTCGCGTACTCGGAGTCGTCGCCGCCGCCGCAGCCGGCGAGCGCCGCCGATGCGAGCAGCGCCGCGACCATCGCAGGCCGGATCCACCTCGGCATCAGAGCCTCCTCCCCGCCCCGCAGCCCGTCCCCGCCTCCTCCTAGACGTCCCGGCCGGGCGGGGGGTTCCGAGCGGCGGGCGGCCTGCTAGCGGACCCGCGCCGAGGGGGGGTCGAGCCGCTCGTAGCGGTAGCCCGATCCGTGGCGCCGGACCTTGCCGACGGTGAGCAGCGGGAAGTGCGGCCCGGTCAGGAGCGCGTCGGTCTCGATGGCGAGTTCGCAGATGCGCCGCCGGGCGGCGCTCGACTGCTCCGGGTCCCACTCGTGGATCGAGAGCCAGTCGTGGTGCTCGACGTGGGTCCAGTGGTGCATCGCGTCCCCGACGACGATGAGCGCCTCCCCCCGGGAGCGGATGAGCTGGACGGTGTGGCCGGGGGTGTGGCCGGGGGTCGCGATCATGGTGATCGAGGGCGTCACCTCCGCGTCCCCGTCGAAGGTCCGCACCTGCCCCGCCTCGAGCAGCGGTCGGAAGTGCTCGTCCGCGAAGCGCACGTGGCGCTCCGGGGCCTCCGGGTGCGGCGTCATCCAGAAGTCGAGCTCGGTGCCGGAGAGGTGCACCTCGGCGTTGGGGTAGGCGACGGCTCCCTCGCGGGTCACGTCCCAGCCGACGTGATCCCAGTGCAGGTGCGAGTGCAGCAGCACGTCGACCTCCCCGCGCTCGACGCCGCACTCCGCCAGGCGCTCCGGGAACTCGGCGCAGGAGAGGATGCCCGGCTCGCAGGGGCGCGCCCCGAGCGCGGTGTCGATGAGGGTCGTCTGCCCGTCGCCGCGCACCAGGTAGCCGCTGTAGGCCCACGGCACCCCCTCCTCGGGGCCCGATATGCCGCAGGCGCGCGTCCACTCCTCCGCCTCGACGCCGTCGAAGAAGTTGCGCGCATCGCGTCCGAACGAGCCGTCGGAGAGCTGCACCACCTCGAGCGCGCCGACCCGGAGGCTCGCGATACTCCGGTACTCGAACGCCATCGCCGCCCCCTCTGGCGCGCGCCGCCAGCGGGAGCATAGCGGCCTCCGGCCGCCGACGCCCCGGGAGCAGGCGGCCCGCCGCCGGCGGGCCGCCCGTTGTCCGGGCGCCGGGGGGCGTGCTACCACGGCTCCGTCGGCGGCCGGAGCCGCCGGGCGTGGGCCGGGGGAGGTCGCGATGGTGGCGCCGCTGGAGGGGATACGCGTGCTCGAGGTGGCGAACTGGGTGGCGGCGCCCAGCTGCGCCGCGCTCATGGCGGACATGGGCGCCGACGTCGTGAAGGTGGAGCCGCCGGGCGGCGACGCGCTCCGGGGCATCGTGGAGCAGCCCCCGGTCGAGAGCTTCCCCGGCAACCTCACCTTCGAGCTCGACAACCGCGGCAAGCGCTCGATCGTGGTGGACATGCAGCGCCCCGGCGGCGCGGAGCTGGTGCGCCGCCTCGCCCGCGACGTCGACGTCTTCGTCACCAACCTGACCCAGCCGCGCGCGGAGCGCTGCGGCCTCACCTTCGACGATCTCCGGCGGGTCAACCCGCGCGTGGTCTACTCGGTCTTCTCCGGGTACGGCACGAGCGGTCCCGACTCGGGTCGCCGCGGCTTCGACTTCACCTCCTTCTGGGCGCACTCGGGCATCCAGTCGGTGCTGGGCGAGCCGCCGTCGCCCCCGCCGCTCTGCCGCCGCTCGCAGGGAGATCACACCTCGGCGCTGAACCTCCTCGCCGCGACCCTGGCGGCGCTCCGGCTGCGCGACGCCACCGGCGAGCCGCAGCGCTGCGAGGTCGCGCTCCAGCGGACGGGGATGTGGACGATCGCCGGGGACGTGCAGCGCGCGCTCGTCACCGGCGAGCAGCCGCCGCGCCACGATCGCGTGCATCCGTCGAACCCGATCTTCAACAGCTACCCCACCTCCGACGGTCGCTGGGTGATGCTCGCGATGGCGCAGACCGACCGCTACTGGGACCGCTTCTGCCGGATGATGGAGCGCCCCGAGTGGGCGGAGCGCTATCCCGATTTCGACTCGCTGCTTCAGGGTGCCGAGGAGCTCGCGCCGGAGATCGAGCGGCGCTTCCTCGAGCACGATCTCCCCTACTGGGGTGAGCGCCTCGACGCCTTCGACCTCACCTGGGCCCCCGTCGCCGAGCTCCCCGAGGTCGTCCGCAGCCCGCAGCTGCGCCACCAGGGGGCGTTCTCCGCCGTCGAGCACCCGGCGATGGAGGGCTTCGAGACCATAGCCGCCCCCTTCTCCATCGACGGCGCCGACGTGCGCGTCCGCGGCCGCGCGCCCGAGCCCGGCGAGCACTCCCACGAGATCCTTCGCGACTTCGGCCTCGACGGGGGGGAGGTCGCCGACCTCGCCGCCGGAGGGGCGCTCGGCTGACGGGCGGGCGGGACCGGGCGTTACTCCGCCGCCGCGGGGAGCGGCAGGCGGACGCTCCCTCCCTCATCCGAGGCCAGGCGGACGGCGTCGAGAACCTCCTGGCAGCGCAGCGCCTCCTCGATGTCGGGCGACGGGCGCTCACCGCCCTCTATGGCGCGGAGCAGCTTCTCCACCATCAGCCCGAAGCGCGGCACCGCGCTGGCGCGCACCGCGTCGCTGAGCTCGAGCGGCGGTACCTCGACCTCCGAGGGTGCGCTCTCGCCGGGGCGGGTGAGGAGCACCCGTGCGCCCGAGGGCGCGAGCTCGTCCCCCTCGATGACGACCGACCCCTGCTCGCCGTAGAGCTCGACCCGCCGCGGCGGTCCCGGGCGCACGGCGAAGCTCATGTGCACGGTCAC
>DAOULG010000173.1:0-12530 GCA_034420495.1 Dehalococcoidia bacterium | reverse complement strand
GCGCCGCCATCGCGGGGCTCGAGGCCGATACGGCATACCTCGTCCGGGTACTGGCGCGGAACGACGAGGGCGTCAGCCCGTGGTCGGACCACGGGGAAGGCTCCACCGCCGCGCAGGAGCCCGGCGGCCCGAACCAGCCCGGCGACGCGGACCAGCCCGACGACCCGAACCAGCCCGACGACCCGGACCAGGCCGACGACCCGGACCAGCGTGGCGACCCGGACCAGCGTGGCGACCCGGACCAGCCGGAGACCCCCGAGGGAGCCCAGCCGCCGATCGGGCCCGGTGGGCCGGTGACGCCCGGTCCTGGGGCGCCCGGCAGCCCGCAGGGGCCGAACGGGCCGGGCTCGCCCACGAGCCCGAACCCCGACGCCCAGCCGGCGCTCGCGCCCGAGGGGAGCGTCGGCTGGATTCCGGGCGGAACGGCCGCGCCTCCCGCGAGCGTCGAGGGACAGCCTGATGCGGCGGTCGCGCCCTCCTCGAACGCCAACCCTCTCGGGGCTATCGGAGCGATGGTGCGGAGGATCATCGAGAACAGGGCAGCAGCGCTCGGCGCCAGCGGGTTGCTCCTGCTCGCCCTGTTCGTTGGCCTGCACGCGCTCCTCGGCACCCTCACGAAGCCGCTCGACGTCGGCGGGGCGCTGCTGATCCCCTTGATCTTCCCCGCGCGGAGGCGCCGCAGGAAGCGATCCGACGAGGCTCCCGATCTGGTGCCCGGGGCCCCGATGGCGGAACACCTGCTGGCCCGATCGCGGGGCGGCGCGTCGCGCGACGAGCGTAGGGGTCCGGGACATCGTCACGGGATTGGGCCGCGGACCTTCACGCGCTTTGCGAGGCGTCCCCGGACGCGGATGTGAGGCTTGGCGAGTCGTAGGGCTGCCCGCGACTCGAACCCTCAACACGCGGGCGCCATGCCGTTGCGACGTGGAGACGGGAACGCCGGGGAACGAACGCGCCAGCTGGCGGAGGATGAGACGAACGCCGTGCTGGTCGCCGTAGGGCGATCCGGCCGCCGGCACCGGCCCGCCCCGGCGACGTGCCTACGCATCCCGTCGCTGGCGATCCATGCACCGTACGTGGGGCGTGGCCGACCGTGCGCGTGTATCGCACTGCGACCGGTTTCGCATGAAGGAGCGTATGATCCGCCCGGCGGTGCGTGTCGGCGGCGCGTCCCCAGCCACCGCCACCGAGAGGCGGCCGGCGGCGCGAGCGGTCGGCAGGGAGCGGCCAGTATGGTGGACCGTCCGGATGAGCGACACCGCGAGAACGCCGAGCTGCGGGAACGGCTCGCGCGTCTGAGCGAGGTCGGCCTCCGCATCAACGAGAGCCTGGACTTCGACACGACGTTGCAGGAGGTGGTGGACAGCGCCCGGGCGCTGACGGCCTCACGCTACGCGGCGATCACCGTCCACGACGACGCCGGCCAGCTGTCGGACTTCATCGTCTCCGGCCTCACCAGGGAGGAGCACCAGGGGCTGTGGGACATGCCGGAGGGACTGGGGTTCTTCCAGTATCTCAGCGGGCTCGAGGAGCCGCTGCGCGTTCCGGACATCGACGGCCACCTGACCGCGCTGGGGATGCCCGGGTTCATGCCATCGGTCGCGGTGAGCTCCCTGTTGGTCGCTCCGATCCGCCACCAGGGGGTCGGGGTCGGCACGATCTACCTGGCCCATGAGACGGGCGAACGCCAGTTCAGCCGCGAGGACGAGGAGACGCTGGTGATGTTCGCCTCACAGGCGGCGATGGTCATCCGCAACGCCCGGACCTACCGCGACGAGAGGCGGGCCCGGGCGGACCTCGAGACCCTGATCGACACCTCGCCGGTCGGCGTGGCCGTCTTCGACGCGCAGACGGGTGCGCCCAGGTCGTTCAACCGGGAAGCGGCGCGCATCGTCGACCACCTGCGGGAGCCGGATCAGTCGCCGGAGGAGCTGCTCGAGGTGCTGACCTTCGAGCGCGCGGACGGGCGGGAGGTCTCGCTCGGGAAGCTGCCGCTCTCGGAGCTCCTGCGCACGGGAGAGGTGATCCGCGTCGAGGAGATCGTCATGCGGGTCCCCGCCGGCCGCAGCGTCCGCACGCTGCTCAACGCCACGCCCATCCGCTCGGAGGCCGGCGAGGTCGAGTCGGTCGTCGTGACGCTGCAGGACATGGCGCCCCTGGAGGAGCTCGAGCAGCTGCGCGCCGAGTTCCTGGGCATGGTGAGCCACGAGCTGCGGGCCCCGCTCACCTCGATCCGGGGCTCCGTCACCACGCTGCTCGATCACGCCTCCGAGCTCGACGCGGCCGAGATGACGCAGTTCCACCGCCTCATCCTCGACCAGTCGGACCAGATGCGGCACCTCATAGGCGACCTGCTGGACGTCGCCCGCATCGAGACGGGCACCCTGCCGGTCACGCCCGAGCGCTCCGAGGTCTCCGCGATCGTCGAAGAGGCGAGGAGCAGGTTCGCGAGCGGGGGCGGCGGGCGCGAGCTGCGAGTCGAGCTCCCGCCCGATCTGCCGCCCGTGGTGGCAGACCGGAGGCGGATCGCGCAGGTCGTGGGCAACCTGCTCTCCAACGCCGCCCGCCACTCGCCCGAGGATTCGCCCATCGTGGTGAGCGTCGCGCGGGCGGGCGTCGACGTCGCCATCTCGGTCGCCGACGAGGGCCGCGGCATCCCCGAGGACCTCCTGCCGCACCTCTTCCGGAAGTTCTCGCGCGGCGCGGATCCGGGCGGGGGCGACGCCTTCGGGCGCTCGGGGCTGGGGCTCGTCATCTGCAAGGGCATCGTCGAGGCGCACGGGGGCCGCATCTGGGCGGAGAGCGACGGTCCGGGCCTGGGCGCCCGGTTCACCTTCACCATCCCGGCCGCCCCCGCCGAGGACGCCGCCCGCGCGCCGCATCCCGCCGTCGCGACTCCGGGGGCGCGCCGTCACGGGACGGCCGTCCCGATGCGGGTGCTCGCGGTCGACGACGACCCGCAGACGCTCCGGTACGTGCGCGCCGCGCTCACGAGGGCCGGCTACGCCCCGATCGTCACCGGCGACCCGGACGATGTCGCGCGCATCATGAAGGAGGAGCGCCCCCACGTCGTCCTGCTCGACCTGGTGCTGCCGGGACGCGACGGCATCGAGCTGATGCAGGAGATCCTGAGAAGGGATGACGTGCCGGTCCTCTTCATCTCGGTCTACGGCCAGGACGAGGTGGTGGCCCGCGCCCTGGACATGGGGGCCGCGGACTACATCGTGAAGCCCTTCTCGCCGACCGAGCTGGCCGCGAGGATCCGGGCGGCGCTGCGCAAGCGCGTCGAGCCGCAGGGCCCCGAGCCCTCCGGGCCCTACGACTCCGGGGAGCTGCAGATCGACTACGCCACGCGGCGCGTGACCCTGCGTGGGCGACCGGTCGAGCTGACGGCGACGGAGTACGCGGTGCTCTACGAGCTCTCGGTGAACGCACCCCGCGTGCTCACGCACACCGTGCTCCTGCAGCGGGTCTGGGGCCCGGAACGGGTCGGCGACGCCTGGCTGCTGCGCGATGTGGTGAAGCGGCTGCGCCGCAGGCTCGGCGACGACGCGAACGACCCGGCCTACATCTTCACCGAGCCCCGCGTCGGCTACCGCATGGGCGAGGTGCAGGATCCCGCCCGGCGGTCGCGCCTCTGACGCGGGCCGGTCCCGCTGGCGGAGCGCGGGCGCCGTCGCCGCACGGCGGATCCCGCGTCGCCCCCCGGTGCGGCCTCCGCGAGACCGACGCCGGGGCAGGACGCCGGGAGAGGATGCGAGCGGGCAGGCGTAAACACACGCCGGATCATATGCCCCGGGTCCCACTCACACTGCATTCATAGCGACGGCTACACGGAGCAGTGGCACACTTCGGTACGGGAAACGGTGCGGGTGCCCCAATGCGGCTCTGGTCGATGCGGGGCGTCCGTGTATGCACCGTCCCCGGAGCGAAGCGTGTAAGCGCCGTGACACAGACCCTCCGCCCCCCGGGCCCCGTGACACAGACCCCGCGTTCCCCGGGCGAGCGTGCAGGCGCCGTGGCACAGAGCCCCCCATGAGCGAACCCACGCCGGGGACGCCCGACTACACGACGGGCTTCAGCGAGGAGATCCTGGAGATCTTCCGGCGGTACACGGCCCACGAGAACGCGGCGTACCTGCTTCCGCATCTCCGGCCCGGCCAGCGCATCCTCGACTTCGGCTGCGGACCGGGCACGATCTCCGTCGGTCTGGCCGAGGCGGTCGCGCCCGGGGAGCTGCACGGGTTGGACATGGAGGAGTCCCAGGTAGACCTCGCGACGTCCATGGCGAGCGCCAACGGCCGGGACAACGCGGTCTTCCACGTGGGCGACGTCACCGACATGCCGTTCGAAGACGGCTTCTTCGATGTCGCCCACTGCCATAACGTCCTGATGCACGTGCCGGACACTTCCGCGGTGCTGGGTGAGGTGAGGCGCGTGCTGAAGCCCGGCGGGATCATCGGCTGCCGGGAGATGATCTCCGGGTCGAGCTTCACCCACCCCGACTTCGGCGTCATCAGGCAGGCATGGGACATGTTCGAGGATCTCCTCTCGGCCGACGACGGCCATCCGCAGATGGGGAAGGAGCTCCCGGTCCATCTCCTCGACGCGGGGTTCACGAACCTCCGCGTGAGCGCGTCGTTCGACACCTTCTGCACGCCGGCCGACGTCGCCTACATCTACGGAGTGGCCAAGGAGTGGTTCTTGGCGCCGGAGATCACCGAGGCGGCGATCAAGTACGGGGCCGCCACTGAGGAGCTCTGCCGCGCCATCGCGACGGCCTACGACCGCTGGAGGGATGAGCCGGGCGCCCTGTGCGGGGTGGCCTACGGCGAGGTCGTCGCCGGCAGGCCCTGATGGGGATGGAGCCCCTCGCCCGGGCTCCGGGGGCCCCGGGGAGGCCGGCGGCGCCGATCCGGGAGCACGGCGGCGGCCGTCGCTCCGCGGGCGGGGACGCAGTCCCCCAGCACCGCCGGAATCTCCTCCTCCTCCACACCCGGGCGCCCTGGGCAGATCGCAGACGGACCCCGGCGGCGCAGGGCCGGCGGCCCGCGTCGCGCGATCGGGCGGAGAGTCCCGACGGGCTCTAGCTCGGGGCGCCTACGGCCACGCCCGGTGGTGTGCAGGGCCCACCCCTGTGGTGGCGGCGGCTTCGCCCGTGCACCCGGGAGCCCCGGCGCCGGGACGACCGGTGCGAATCACCTGCTCGCCGGTCGTGCTCAGCCTCTCCCGCGGGGGAGGCTGAGCACCACGGTCGCACCATGCCCACGCCCCTCGCTCGCGACCGAGACCGCGCCGCCGTGCGCCTCGACGATGGCTCGCGCGATGGC
The DNA here is from genome assembly GCA_034420495.1 of Dehalococcoidia bacterium. GTDB lineage: Bacteria > Chloroflexota > Dehalococcoidia > UBA2979 > UBA2979 > VYDC01. The sequence continues at coordinate 7,200 of DAOULG010000173.1, read as the reverse complement.
GAGCCCCAGACCCGTGCCCGCCATCCCGCGGCCGCGGGAGTGGTCGGTGCGGTAGAAGCGGTCGAAGACGTGGGGCAGGTCGGCGGCGTCGATGCCGATCCCGTCGTCCGAGACCGAGACGGTCAGCGTCCCGTCGCCGTCGAGCCCGGCCCGGATCACGACGCTCCCCCCGTCCTCGCAGGCGTGGATGGCGTTGCCGACGACGTTCCCGATGGCCTGGCTCATGCGCATCCGGTCGAGCTCCCGGTCCGGGAGGCCTGCGGGGAGGTCGAGGGAGAGCTCCACGCCCCGCGCCCGGGCCTGCCGCTGCCAGCGCCCCGCCTCGGAGGCGAGGAGTTCCGCGACCGATTCGGGCCCGAGGTCGAGCCTCAGCTCGCCGTGATCCGTCTCCGCGAGGGAGTTGAGGTCGGTGACGAGGCCGCGCAGGCGCTCCACCTCCCGGACGATGTGGCCGGAGGCGGCCTCCGGTGGCTGGAGTCCGTCGCGCAGCCCCGCCGCCTCCAGCTGGATGACGCTCAGCGGCGTGTTCAGCTCGTGGGCGACGTCGTTCACCAGCCGCCGCCGCAGCTCCCGCTGGGTTTCCAGCGAGGAGGTCATGCGGTTGAACGCCTCGCTCATCCGTCCCAACTCGTCCGAGGAGGTCACCGGCAGCCGGGCCGGATCGCCCCGCGCGATCGACTGGGTCGCCTCCGTCAGCGCCGCCACGGGCGCCGTGATCCGCCGGGAGACCCAGGCGGCGAGCAGGATGCCGGCGCCGGCCGTGAGCACGCCGCCGACGAGGGTGATCGAGAGGAGGGTCCTGAGGAAGCCGTGCGACTCGCTCGAGAGGAAGCGCTCGTCGACGTCCACGTAGACCTCCCCGACCGGCCGGTTCGCGGCCAGGTCGGAGACCGTCTGGCGGTGACCGGCGAGCGGGGGCGCGGGGATCCCCGGCGAGAGCTCCAGGGAGGTGTCGGTCACGACCCGTCCGTCGGCGCCGACGATGACGACCCGCACCGGGTCCCGGTGGAGGGCCTCGAGGTGATTCTCCTCGCCCTCCCCGGACCGCTCCCCCTCCGGCGCCTCGCGGCTCGGGTACCCGGCCTCCGAGAGCGCCCTCTCCGCCGTGCCCCAGCCCGAGGCGGCCGTGTACGCGCGGCTCAGGCTCTGGGCGAGCTGCGCGGCCTCGTCGTCGCCGATCTCGTCGACGAGGACCCCCAGGCGGGACTGCGTCGCGTAGTAGCCGACGGCGACGCTCGCGAGGACGGTGAGCACGACGACCAGGACGGTCATCCCCATGATCCGCCAGCGCAGCGACATCAGTCGCGCTCCGCCACGAAGCGGTAGCCGGCGCCGTAGACCGTGCGGATGGGCTCCCGGCCGTCGCGGTGGATCTGGCGCCTCAGCCGCGCGACCTGGCTGTCGATGGCGCGGTCGTAGCCCTCGAAGTCATCGGCGAAGGTGAGCGAGATGAGCTGCTCGCGGGAGAGCACCTGGTCGGGATGCCGCATGAACGTCGCCAGCAGCGACCTCTGGGCGTGGGTGAGCGGCACGGGCTCGCCGTCGACCGTCACCACGCCGGTGGTCTCGTTCAGGGTGATGTGGCCGCGCGTCAGCACCTCCTGGACCCGGCCCCGGACGCGGCGCAGCACCGCCTCGGCGCGCGCGATGACCTCGTCGGGGTCGAACGGCTTCACGATGTAGTCGTCGGCGCCGCTCTCGAGCCCGGTGATGCGCTCGGCCGGGGCCTCCCTCGCCGTCAGCATGATGATCGGGACGTCGGACTCCCGGCGCAGGATCCGGCACAGCTCCACGCCGTCGAGGCGGGGGAGCATGAGGTCGAGCACGACCAGGTCCGGCTCCAGCTCGCGGGCCCTGCCGAGGCCGGACTCGCCGTCGTGGGCAACCTGCGCGGAGAAGCCGGCGCGCTCGAAGTAGACGCGGACCCACTCCGCGATCCGCCTGTCGTCTTCGATGATCAGTACCGTGCCGCTCATCGGAGATCCTCGGGAGACGGTCCGGGACGCGGCGCCCGCGGGAGGCGCCGCGTCCCTCTGCGGCGGGGTCCGGTGGTCAGGGTACAACCCCGCCCCCGCTCCGCCTCGCCCTAGCGGCCCGAGCCGCCGTCGCCGCCGGAGCCGTGCTCGCCGCCCGACTCACCGCCGCCCTCGCCGCCGGAGCCGTGCTCGCCGCCCGACTCGCCGCCGCCCTCGCCGCCGCCGACCTCGGCGTGGGCGATCCAGCCGGTGAACGGCGCCTGCGTGGAGGCGAGCGTCACCGCCCGGACCTCGCCCGGAGCCATGTCGACCCGAGTCGTCGGACCGAGCTCCGTCCCGTTCGAGAGGTGCACCTCGATCCGGACGTCGGTCAGGACGCTGGTGGTCGTGTTCTCGACCGTCCCCCGGAACGAGTTGCTCGCGGCGTCGTAGCTCAGGATGAGCCGCGCGCCGGAGCGCACCATGTCGAAGGTCTCACCCGGCGCCAGGGTCGCCGCGCTGGCCTCCTCGCCGCCGGCCCCGGTGGTCTCACCGGCCTCGCCGCCGCCCGAGCGCTCGCCGCCCGAGCCGTGCTCGCCGCCGGGGCCCTCGCCCGAGCCCTCGCCGGACTCGGCGCCCTCGCCGCCGTGCGCGACGGGTCCGGTGCCTCCGCAGTCGAAGACCTCCATGTGGATGACGTAGCCGTCGTAGGCGACCCCGGCGAGCGCCGGCTCGCTGTCGACGGAGATGACGGAGACCGCCGGCTGCCCGGGGCTCAGGTGCCCCAGCACGTCGGGACCAAGCTCGCCGACCGTCGCCGTCCCTGACTTGAGGTGGGGCTCGGCCTGCACGTAGCAGAGCACCTGCGGGAGCGTGTTCTGGACCGTCGTGTGGACCGACCGGGTGGCCGGGTCGTACCACGCCGTCACCGCCAGCCCGCCGAGCGTCCCGTTCCAGGACTCACCGAGCGCGAGGATCGGGCTCGACATGGCGGCCTCTCCCGCCTCGCCCGAGCCCTCACCGGCGCCCTCGGGACCCTCGCCGCCGGACTCGCCCCGGCCCTCCGAGGAGCCCTCGCCGCCGGAGCCGTGCTCGCCGGAGCCCTCGCCCCGCTCGGAGCCGGCGGACTCCGCCGCGACGCCGCCGGAGCCGTGCTCGGCGCCGGACTCGCCGCCGGACTCGCCGCCCGTGCAGCCGACCAGGACGCCCCCGACCAGTACGAGCCCCAGCACCGCCGCAGCCACCGCTCTCGAGAACCGCCTTCTGAGCCTCATCACTTCCTCCCTCCGTCCGTGATGCGGCTCACGCTAGGGACCAAATGTCGCAGCAATATGTCACCCGCCAGGCGGGCTCCGACGGCGCCCCGCCGGGTCGCCGGGGGGCTTCGGAGGCCCGTCCGGGGGCCCGGGACTGCCGCCGGCTGCGACCACGGCGTTCGTGATCCTCGTCGCGGAGGTCCTGCAGCGGGTCGCCGACGCCGGGCGGATGGGGCTGCCGGCCGCGACCCCCCACCGCGCCGGCGTCGGCCCGGCCGCGGCGTCCCTCCCCGCCTCAGGCGGCCGCCGGGAGGTCGTCTCGGCGCGCGGCTTCAGGCGCCGGGAACGCTGCCGCCGCTTCCCGGCGCGGTCGCTCCGGGGCGCTCGCCCGCTCCCCCGATCCCCTCGCAACCCACCGGCGCGACCGGCCGCCCGTCCCGCGGTTGCCGCCTCCTCCCGACCGCGACTATCCTGCCCGCGCCCACGCATCGGGCGCCGATCTCCGAAGAGCGGATCCCCATGAACGCTGTCCGACCCTCGCAGGCGAGCGCGCCGGAGCTCGTCGACGCCTACGGCGCGGTGCGCCAGGCGAGCGAGCGGTTTGCGGCGCCGCTCTCAATCGAGGACTACATGGTCCAGGCCGTTCCGGACGCGAGCCCGACCAAGTGGCACCTGGCTCACGTCTCCTGGTTCTTCGAGACCTTCCTGCTCAGGCCGCACCTGAGCGAGTACCGCCCCATCGACGAGCGCTTCCTCTTCCTCTTCAACTCCTACTACAACGCCGTCGGGCCCCAGCACAGCCGGCCCCACCGGGGGGTGATCTCGCGGCCGACGGTCGCCGAGGTCTACGAGTACCGCCGGCACGTGGACGACGGCATGCGGGCGCTGCTGGGCGGCGCCGGCCAGGATCACCTGCGGGAGTTCTCGCCGCTGGTCGAGCTCGGCCTCCACCACGAGCAGCAGCACCAGGAGCTCATGGTCGCCGATCTGAAGTACAACCTCTCCGTCAACCCGCTGCGGCCGGCCTATCACGACGCCGCCATCCCGCGCGGCGTCTCGACGCCGCCCCTGGAGTGGGTGGAGCATCCCGGCGGCGTGACGCAGATCGGCTGGGAGGGCGACGCGTTCGCCTTCGACCACGAGCTCCCCCGGCACGACGCCCTGCTCTACCCGCACCGCATCGCCTCCCGCCTCGTCACCAACGGCGAGTTCCTCGCCTTCATGGAGGACGGCGGCTACGACCGCCCCGAGCTCTGGCTCTCGCAGGGGTGGGCGACCGCCCGGGAGGAGGGGTGGAGCTCTCCGCTCTACTGGGAGCAGATCGACGGCGAGTGGTGGCACTACACGCTCTCGGGCATGGAGAGGGTGGACGAGCACGCGCCCGTGGTGCACGTCAGCCATTTCGAGGCGAGCGCCTACGCGAGCTGGGCGGGGAAGCGACTGCCGCGCGAGGACGAGTGGGAGCACCACGCCTCGCCGCTTGCAATCGAGGGCCGTTTCGTCGACGACGGCCTCTACCACCCGGTCGCCCTCGACACCGGCGACGGGGCGGCGACGGCGGGGCTCCGGCAGATGTACGGCGACGTCTGGGAGTGGACGAGCTCCGCGTTCCTCCCGTACCCCGGGTTCCGGCCGCTGGAGGGGGCCGCCGGCGAGTACAACGGCAAGTTCATGATGGGGCAGATGGTGCTGCGGGGCGGCTCCGTCGCGACTCCCCGCAACCACATGCGCCCCAGCTACCGGAACTTCTTCTACCCGCCCGACCGCTGGCAGTTCATGGGCTTCCGCCTGGCCGAGGATCTGGGCTAGCCCGAGCCTGCCGATGAGTGACGACGGAGGCCCCGGAAGGCGCACGCCGCCGGGGAGCGATCCCCCCGCGCACGCCGCGGAGAACGGCCGCTTCACCCTCGCCGCCCACACGTCGGCGGAGGCCGAGCACCGCTCCGCGGTCGAGGAGATGGTGCGGGGCCTGACCTCGGAGCCGAAGAGCCTGAGCCCGAAGTTCCTCTACCACAACGAGGGCTCGCGCCTCTTCGAGGAGATCACGCAGCTCGACGAGTACTACCCGACCCGCGTCGAGCGCTCGCTGCTCGAACGCTTCGGCGCCGAGATCGTCGAGCAGGTCCGACCGCGCGAGATCATCGAGCTCGGGCCCGGGAACGGCCAGAAGAGCGGGATGCTGATCGGGCCGGGTCTCGAGGTCGGGACGCTCGCCCGCTACGTCCCGTTCGACATCAGCGAGTCGGCGCTCCGCGAGGGCGCCTCCTCGCTCTTCGCGGCGCACCCGGATCTCGGCGAGATCGCCGCCGTCGTCGGGGACTTCGGCCGCCACCTCTCCGCCATCCCCGCCACCGAGGGGCGACGCCTCATCGCCTTCCTGGGCTCCACCATCGGGAACCTCCACCCCCGGGAGCAGCACCGCCTCCTCCGCGATCTTCGCGCCCTGATGCACCACGGGGACGACGCCCTGCTCATCGGCGTGGACCTCCTGAAGGACCGCCGCCTGCTCGAGGAGGCCTACAACGACCGTCGCGGCGTGACGGCGCTCTTCAATCTCAACTCCCTGGAGGCGGCGAACGATCTGCTCGGTCTCGAGATCGACGCCGGCCTCTTCCGGCACCGCGCCTTCTTCAACGCCGAGCACGCCCGGATCGAGATGCACCTCGAGGCGACGGCCGATCTCTCCTTCTCCCTGCCGGCGGGCGGCGACACCGTCCGCCTGCGCGCGGGCGAGACGATCTGGACGGAGAGCTCCTACAAGTTCACCCGTGAGGGATTCGCCGGGACGTTGCGCGACGCGGGGTTCGGGCGCGCTCGCTGGTACACGGATCCCGACGAGATGTTCGCGCTCGTGCTCGCCCGCCCGGGCCCGGACCGGGAGGTCTAGGTCGCCTCGTCCCCCGTGGGGACAGCGTCATGTGTGTGACGCGAGCATCGCCGCTCCGCTTGAGCGGCGACGGCCGACTTCGCATACTGCGCGTGCCACCGCGATCCGCCTCGCGTGCCGGGACCGGGCCCGCCACGCCGTACTGCCAGCTGAACGACAGAGAGGCGGCCTGCGGTGACGGGAGAGTGGATGGAGATGCGCAGCCGGCGGGGCGGGGCGAAGTGGCCGACGGTGGCGGTGCTGGCCATCCTGCTCGCGGCGACCGTGCTCAACTGGCCGTTCGTCTGGGGAGCGCTCTTCCTCTACTGGGTGTTCGACGGCCACCGCAGCGGCGAGGCCTACATCATCCACCGTATCGGGCGGCGCGAGGCGCCCGCCCTGTTCTGGGCGATCACCGTGTTCTGGCTCGTCCTCGCCGCCCTGACGTTCTACATCGACGCCAGCGAGCGCTGGTTCCCCGACTACGCCCTCGCCTAGGGGAGCTGGGGCACGCCATGAGCAGTCCCCGCGCGATGCCCATGCTGCCGGTCGAGGCCTACACCTCGCAGGTCTGGTTCGACCGTGAGCAGGAACGCATCTTCTCGCGCACATGGGCCGTTGCGGGCTTCGCCGAGGACGTGAGCGAGCCCGGGCAGTACGTGTCGGTGCAGGCGGGTCTCAACAACATCTTCGTCGTCATGGGACGCGACCGGAGGCTGCGCGCCTTCCACAACATCTGCCGCCACCGCGGAACGCAGCTGCTGCGCGCCGTGGGTCGGACCCAGCGCGCCATCGTCTGCCCCTACCACGACTGGACCTACGACCTGGAAGGCTGCCTCATCTCCGTGCCGGACCGCGAGCGCCAGTTCCCCGGCGCTGACTTGGACGGCATCAGCCTCAAGGGGGCCTCGGTGGACCTCTGGCGCGGGCTACTCTGGGTGCATCCCGACGAGGACGCGGGCTCGATCATGGAGTGGGTGGGCGACGTGGAGCCGCACCTGGGACCGCATGAGGTCGAGCGGCTGGTGGAGTACCCCGACGCGCGCACCGAGCACGTGATCGCCGCGAACTGGAAGATCGTCGTCGAGAACTACATCGACGGCTACCACCTCGCCCACCTGCA
>DAOULG010000172.1:0-4369 GCA_034420495.1 Dehalococcoidia bacterium | reverse complement strand
GCCGCCATCGCGCACCGCCCTTCCGCGCCCCGTCACGTCCGAGGGCGCACAGCGTGGCGAGACGTCCGCGCGCCTCCAACGCCCGGATGGCGCGCGGCGCGGCCGCGGGCGAGTGGACAGGCCGCGGCGGCGGCGGGTTCAATGCGATCGGGCCCGTAGCTCAGCGGTAGAGCAGTGGACTTTTAATCCATCGGTCGGAGGTTCGATCCCTCCCGGGCCTACCAGCTCGCTCGCCTCCGCGGCGAAGGCCGCGACCGTCTCCGCAGCCTCCAGCCGAAGTGACCGTACGCGACAGCTCAGAGCAGGGACCCCGCGTCGAGCAGGGATCGCGCCGCGTCGTCGTCGTCGGTGCTGACCGCGACGACGGCCTGCCCCGCCTGCCGGTGCACGATGTGGATGGTCCGCACGTTTACGCGGTGCTGCCTGAAGAGGTCCGCGACGCGGGCAAGCGCTCCCGGCCGATCAGGCAGCTGGAAGACGATCGCATCAGAGGTGACGGCCCGCAGGCCCGCCTCGAGCAGCGCATGCAGCGCCGCGTCGTCGTCGTCCGTGCTGAGCATGATCGCGCCCAGCTCCCCGACCAGCCGCCCGTCGATCGACTCGATGTTGACGTCGACGTCCGACAGCGCTTCCGTCACGCGCGCCAGCGACCCCGGCTCGTCGGGGACGATCACGACGATGCGGCCGCGCGCCGCGTCCCCGCCCGGGAGCCGGCTCATGGGGCGACCTCCGGCCACTCGACGAGGTAGTCGGCGATGACCTCGTCGATCATCTCGCGGGTGACGTGGGGCATCGTGATGAGATGGGCGATGTCGCCCATCGGCGCGAGCTGCCACTGGAAGAGCGCATACGGGGACGGGCGCGGAAACACGACCGTGGGGCTGTGCTTCGCCCGCCACGCGGGGATCCCGTGGGCGTTGAACCGCTCGACCGCGTACTCGGCGGTATCGAGCATCCCGGCCACGATCCGGCGGAAGCCGTCGTGCCCGTACTTCGTCAGCGCGTACCAGATGATCAGCGGCGTGATCGCGCTTCGCGAGCCGAGCAGCGTCGTGTCGAGGGCGCCCACGTACTCGATCGCGCGCCCGATCTGCGCCGTGTACTCCTGCTTCGTGACGACCACCCCGCAGGGCAGCGGCGAGCCGATCAGCTTGTGACCGGAAATCGCGATGCTGTCGACGCCGCTGTCGAAGCCGAACGGCTGCGGATCGTCGACGAACGGCAGGATCATCCCGCTCAGCGCGGCGTCGGCGTGGATGTAGGAGCGCGGCAGCGCCAGCTCCGCCAGGATCGCTCGGATGCGGTCGAGGTCGTCGACGGCGCCCTTCATCGTCGTGCCGATGTTGGCGACGATCAGCGCTGGGCGGTCGCGGTTGATGCGGATCGACTCGCGCAGGTCGTCGTAGTCCAGCTCGCCGCTCTCCTGGCTGCGGATCATGATGTTGCGGACGTTGAGGACGTGCAGGATCTTCAGCACCGAGTAGTGCGTGTCCTGGGAGAAGTAGGCGATTGGATCCCGCAGCAGCTCGCGGCCCAGGTAGATGCCGTACATGTTGCCCTCGGTGCCCCCGGCCGTGACGTAGCCCCACGCCTCGTCGGCCGGCAGGCGCGCCAGCTCCGCGATCCGGCGCACGACCTCGCGCTCCGTCTCGTGTGTGTTCGACTGGTAGCGCGAGTGGCCGAAGGGGTCGCCCACGTTGTTCGCGGCGAAGGCCAGCAGGGGGTAGAGCGCCGAGTAGTCGAAGTCCTGGTTGACGGGGTAGCCGGCGGCGAACGGGCTCAGCAACTCGAACTCGGAGCGCACCCGGTGAATCCTGGCGTCGAGTTCGGGCTGGCTCACGGACGACTCCACTGCACGGTCCTGCCGGACTACAGTGCATACACCGGTTCATATCAGCAGCGCTCAAGTTACACGATCGTCACACGGCTCAGGCGTCGCCTGGCTGGTCAGAAGCCGTATAACGGCCCACCTAACATACGCTCTCGATGGGATCGGCCACGACGATCGCGTCCCCGGGCAACAGCCCCCCGAGGGCGCAACAGCCCTTCGAGTCGGCAAGTCAGGCCGGCGCGCCTCCCTCACCCCCGCCCTCTCCCTCGGGGAGAGGGAGCCGGAGGGGGAGCGGATCCGGTCCCCTCTCCCCGCGGGAGAGGGCGGATCCGGTCCCCTCTCCCCGCGGGAGGGTCCGCCTCCGGTCCCCTCTCCCCGCGGGAGAGGGCGGAGGGTGAGGGAGAGTCCGGCTCCCTCTCCCCTCGCGGGAGAGGGGACCGGAGGGGAGGCGGGCGCAGCCCGCCAGACATAGAGAAGCGCCCCCGTTGCCGGGGGCGCTCCTGCAATCAGCTCCGCGGGCGGGACCGCCGGAAGGCGGGCCGCCTCGAGGGCCGAAGGTTAGCTCACGCGGCGCGTCGAGAGGCGCGCTCCGGCGATGCCGGCAACCGCGAGGATGCCGAGCGCCAGCGCCAGCAGCGAGGAGCCGCCGGCCCCGGTCACGAGGCCGGCCTGGCCGGGCTCACCCGGCTCCGGCGCGCCCATGCCGTCGCCGTTCTCGCCGCCCTCCATGCCGTCGCCGTTCTCGCCCATGCCGTCGCCGTCCTCGGCGACGGTCAGGCTGATGCCGGCCGGGTCGGACGGCGCGCCGCCCTCGGACCAGGTCTCGGTCTGCTCGGCGGCTTCGCCGTTGAGCGTGAAGCCGACGGTCGAGACGCCGTCCTCGAGGGCGCAGGCGTCGCTCGCGCCGACCGTGACGATCCAGTTGCCGTCGGCGTCGGCGGTGGTGCTGGCGCACTCCGTGCCGTCGATCCAGGCGCCCACGGCGTCGCCCTCGCTGAGGCCGGTGCCGTAGTACTGGGCCGTGTCCGGGCCCTGCGCGTTCGCAGTGTGGAAGCCGAGCGCAAGCGGGGCGAGCAGCAGCGCGAGGAGCGCCGCCGCGAAGCCGAGCCTGGCCGGTCCTTTCACTCGATTCATTCAGTCTCTCCTTGCTGGTGTTCCCTCTGCGGGAACCCGTGCGTGCGGAGTGTTTGACGTTCGGGAGCGGAATACGGTTCCCCGGAACCCCGGCCGAAGCCGGGATCCCGGGGTCCGTCTCTATTCCACAGGCTGGTCAGCCAGAGCGTTCAGCTCTCGCTGTCTAGCCCTCGCTCTCCATGCCGCCGCCGTCGCAGCTGGAGACCCACACGGGGGTCACGCCGCTGAAGCCGTCGGCGAACGCGGTGCTGAAGGCGATGTTGGCGATGGCCGGAGCACTGCTGCTCCAGACCTGCCACGTGCCGTCGCCGTCCTGCGCCCAGATGACCGAGCCGCCGGGGCAGGCGTCGCCGGCCGCCGCAGCGAGGTCCTCGAGCGAGCCGCCGCTGAAGACACCGAGGTTACCGGTGACGGACAGCGTGGCGTCGGAAGGCGCAGGCGCCGGAGGCTCTTCCGGCTCTTCCTCGCCGATGTTCAGCGTGACGCGGTGGTTCACCGTGCCAGCCGTGATCAGGATCTCCGAGGAGCCTGCGGTCGAAGGCGCGATGAAGGTGAACTTGGACTGGCCGTTGGCGGTGTCTTCCGAGCCGTCATCGCCCGCGTCCTCGATCAGGCCATCGCCGCCGACCTTGCGGACCTTGACGCTGGTGATGCCGACGAGGATGTCCTCGCCGTCCCACACCGAGACCGTGATCGTAGTGACGCTGGCCGGGTCAACCATGGCCGGAGCATCGGTCGTGATGCTCGAAGGCTTGCCGGCGACCTCGATCACGGCCGAAGCCTTGACCGTGGCGCTGATCTGGAAGTTGAGCGTGTGCGCACCGCGCGTCGCGTCGTCGTCGGTTCCCGCAGGATCGGGAGCCGTCACGTGGACGACACACTGGCCCTTGTCGTTGGTGCCGTCGGTGGCGAACACCTCGGTGGACGGGCTTGCCAGGGAGCCGACGTTGTCGTCACCACAGGCAGGGATGTTGCCGCCCTGCGCCTCTGAGCGGAGCAAGTCCTTGCTGTACCCGACGCCGACGGCGTCGTTGGTCGTATCCGCGGCCGCGGTGTCCTTCTCGGTCACGACGAGGTTAGCGTCCTCGCCGGGGCCGACCACTTCCTTCGAAGTGACGGGCGTGATCACCTGGCCCGAGACGGGGTTGCCGGCGCCGTCCGTGACGGTCAGGACGACGTAGACGTCGCCGCCGATCTCGACGGAACCCTGGATCGGCTCGGCCGTCAGGTTCTTGGCCGTGCCGAACAGCGTCACGGTGGCCGTGGCGGTCCGGGTGCCAAGCCTCGCCGTGATGACGGCCTGGCCCTCGACGCCCCTACCGTTCAGGGTGACGCTCGCGTAGCCTGCCGTGCCGTCGGTGACGCCCGTAATGCCGCTACTGTCAGCCGTGTCGATGGAGCACG
>DAOULG010000171.1:0-4526 GCA_034420495.1 Dehalococcoidia bacterium | reverse complement strand
CTCCGCCTGGCGGTAGGTGAGCCAGCGCGGGTCGCTCCAGCCGCGCTCGAGCGCGGCCATCTGCAGCACCAGGGTGTTGATGCCGCGGTAGGGGCGGTTCGAGCGGGCGTTCCGGTGCCCGCGCGCGCGCCAGGGGGTGCGCCAGGGGACGGTGCCGCGCTCGAGCGCCTGTGTGATGCGTCCGGTGATCTCCGCGTAGGGGTCGCTCCGGCCGCGGGGCGTGCTACGCCGCACGGGGCTCTCCCCCGGCGGGGCGCTCACGCTCGTAGAGCGTGAGGCGTATAGCCCGGGTGGGGCGGTGGGCGGAGACGGCCTGGACGAGCGATGCCCGGAAGCCCGGGATGGGGCAGTGGGGCAGCGGGATCGTGGCGACGTCGTAGCGTCCGTGCCGCGTCTTCACGACGCGGCTCAGGCGGGTGGGCGCGGCCATCAGGCGGCCCTGCCTCCGCCGCGGCGTGCGAGTCCGCGAGAGAGCGCGTCCAGGCAGGCGAGCAGCGCCTGCGCGTCGAGCTCCGCGAGCGGGCGCCCGTAGCGCCGCGCGACCCAGCTCTCGGTCTGCGATTCGTCCGAGCCCGCCGAGGCGGCTATCTCGAGCACGCGGCGCCGGAGCTCCTCCGGATCCGTCCCTGCCCCGGAGCGGGTCCCCCCGTCCGCGGCCGACCCGAGCCCGTTGCCGAAGCGCGCCCCGAAGTGCCGGAGCGCGCGCTTGAGGGCATCGGTGGCGGCCGCCTTGACGGCCGCCGCGTGCGCCTCGGGGGTGTCGTCCAGGGCGACGGCAGTGCCGACGTCGCTGTGCGGCACGCAGCCCTCGACGGTGACCCGGACGGTCGCCGTGTAGACGGCCGCGGAGGAGCCCTCCGTCCCCGGCCGGGGGCGGGGGGTGATCTCCCCGACGAGCTCCGCGCCCCAGCGGTCGGGCCCGAAGGTGGCGTTCGCCTCCTCGATGACCCGCCACCCCTCGACGTAGCGGAGGACCTCGCCGTCCTCCGTCGTGCGCTCGGAGACGAGCTCCTCCGGGAGCGGCTCCCGGAGCCGCCTCCTCGCTGAGGGCGTCAGGCGGCGCGTGCGCGGCCTGGTTCCGTTGATGTCCGACATGGTTCCTGCTCTCGTTGCTGTGCTGTGATGAGCGACGCGCGGAACGCCTCCCGTCCGCCGGGGCGCGTCCCGAGCTCGCTGAGGTCGTGCGCGCCCGGAGGGAGCGGCACGACGGTGGCCCGCGCCCCGAGTGCGGAGCGCAGGTCGGCGCTCGCGCGCCGCCCGGCCGGGTCGGCGTCGAGCGCGATGTAGACGGCCCCGAAGGAGCCGAGCGCCGTGAGCGCGCGCGCGGAGATGTGCGTCCCGAGGAGCGCGAGCGCGCGGAGCCCCCACGCCCGCGCCGTGAGCCAGTCGAAGGGGCCCTCGGTGAGCAGCACGGCGCGTGCGCGCGCTGCCCGCGCCTGCTCCAGGCCGAGCAGCGGGGTGGGGAGGCGGAGGTTCCGGTAGCGGGGCTCCCGCCCGTCGAGCGAGCGCCCGGTGAGCCAGGTGGCCCGGCCCGAGGCGTCGAGCTCCGGGATCACGATCCGACCCGCGAGGGCGTCGCTCCCGCCGTGGAGCAGCCCGACCCGGCGCGCGGCGAGGGGTGGGAGACCACGCTCGCGGAGCTCGCGCAGGAGGCCGCTCCCGGCGAAGCCGAGCCGCAGTCGGGCCGAGGTCCCCGGGTCGATGCCGCGCGCGGCCAGGTAGGAGCGCGCCCGCGCGCTCCGGCCGAGCTGCTCCCCGTAGAGCGAGCAGGCGGCCTCGACGGCCCCCGCTTCCTCGGCGTCGAGGCGGCGCGGAGAAGCGATCGCGGGGGCCGCCTCCCGCGGGACGCGGTCCGGTCGCGGCCCCGAGCTGCGGTGCCCGAGCGCCGCGACCGTCTCCCGGAAGGAGGTCCCGCGCAGCCGGCCGACGAAGTCGATGACGTCGCCGCCGTGATCGCAGGCGAAGCAGAAGTAGCTCTGCGAGTGGGGGTAGACCACGAGACTCGGCCTGCGGTCCTCGTGGAAGGGGCAGAGCCCGACCAGGTGGCCTCCCGAGCGCCGGAGCGCGACGCCGGCCCCCTCGACCGCCTCCGCGATCGGGTGCTGCTCGCGGATGGCGGCGGTGTCGATCCGCCGGGGATCTCTCCCTGCGTGCATGTGAAGCCCTCCTCTCGTCTCTCTCGTTCTCCGCACGCGGCGGCGCCCCGGGGAGGGGAGAGCACGGCTCTCCCCTCCCGCTTCCGGGCCCGGGTTCGGTGCGGGGACGCGGGGTTCAGGCGAGCGGGCGTGCGCCCCGGAGCGCGCGCGGCGCGAAGCGCCGGCCCCGCTCCCAGCGCCGGAGGCCCAGCGCGGAGACGACCTCCCAGCGGCCGTCGGCCGCTGGGATGAGCACGGCGCCGCGGCCCGCCCCGGCGCGGTAGTGGACGGCGGCGAGCAGCCCCAGGCGGCGGCAGGCGTGAAGCCAGCAGCCGTAGAGGTGGCGCCGGAGCTCCTCCGGGAGCCCCTCGAGCGCGAGCGACTCGATGAGATCGATGGCCCGCGCGGGGTCTCGGCGGTGGAGCCGCCGCGCCTCGCGGAGCGCCGCCTCGGCACGCCCCTCGGCGAGCGCGTGCTCGCGCCGGGAGAGGGCGTCGAGCTCCTCCGCGAGTCGGGGTTCCTCGCCGGCCTCGCGCTTGAGCTCGGCGAGGAGCGCGCGCGCCTCGCGGTGGCGCCCCGAGTCGAGGTGACCGGAGGCGAGCGCGAGCCCCCTCCTGGCCCGCTCCTCGCGGGCTCCCGCCCGCTCCTCCCCCAGGAGCCGGGCGACCTCCTCGCGGCCGGCGAGCGAGCGCGCCTCGGCCTCGAGCGCCAGCGCGTGGGCCTCGGCGCGGCTCGCAAGGCGCGCCGTCGTCTCCGAGAGCGCCGCCGCCCGGCGGCGCGATCCGGCATCGACCGCCGAGGCGGCGAGCGCGGCCGAGCGTTCCCGGGCAGCCCGCAGCTCCGCCGCGTCGCGGCGCAGCCGCGCGGCGCCCGCGCCCGCCTCGCGCCAGCGCGCGAGCATCTCCTCCGCGCAGCGGCGCTCCTCGCCGTCGCGGGCGAGCAGCGCCCGGAGCGCGTCGAGCGCGGAGCGCGACTCGCGGGCGAGCCCCGCGAGCTCCCCGGCGCCGCTCTCCGGAGCCAGGGGCACGAGAGCCCGCTCGTCGGGCACGGTGCCCGCCCCGTGCGGGAACCGTCCGCGTATCTCCGCCAGCTCCCGCAGGCTGGTGAGCACGATCTCCTCTCGCATCCTCTCCTACCTCTCCAGCATCGAGATCGCGGCGCCGGAGGCGCCGTTCTGGTGGATGTGCGCCGGCGGCGGCATCGCCTCCTCCAGCCCGCCGGGGAACGGCGCTGTGCCCTCCCCGCTCTGCGGCCGGGCGCGCGGCGGCTCCGCGGCGACGCGGAGCGCGAGCGCGCCGAGTTCGTCGGATGCGACGCGCTGGAGCTGCTGGCGAAGCGTCGCTATGACCTCGCCCTCCCGGAGCGCCCGCCCGTCGGCCGCGAGGGCGAGGAAGAGCACGTGCCGCCTCTCCCCCGCCCCGTTCTCGTAGACCTCGAGCAGCGCCTGAAGCGGGCGGTGCTCCGCCGCGACCGTGCGCTGCACGACCACGAGCAGGTGCGCGGGCGGCCGCACGCCCAGGGCGCGGAGGTGGCTCCCCGCCGCGCGCGCCACGCTCCGCCGGAGGCGCCGGCCGCGCCGCCCGGGGAGGTCGACGGCGACCTGCGGCCGCCACGGCCGCCACCTCCCGGAGGCGGTGCGCCAGCCCCGCACCGCCGCGTGCCACGCGCGTGAGGCCGCGCGCCGCGGCCGCCCCCACAGGGGGCTCCTCGGCCCCCGTCTCTTCCTCGCCACGACTCTCTCCCTTCCGCTGCACGACGCAGCACAGCCCCGGAGCCGGGGGCTCCCGGGGCTGCCTTCTCCCTCGCGGCCGCCCGGGCCGGGGTCCCCTCGCGGGATGCCCCGGGCGATGCGCGCCGCCTCATCCCTCTCCGGTGCGGACCGTCTCCGGGGTCCGCCTCGCCTCGCTCGCTCTCTCGCAGCTCCTCCCCGCGGCGCCGCGCGCCTCAGCGCGGGCCTTCCGCTCTTCGCTCCTCGTCTCTCCCGGCTCCGGCACCTCCCGTCTCCACGCAGCCCGCCGCATCGCTCGGATTCGACGCCGTCCTGCGACGAGCCCCTGCGCGTCGCGGCGCCCCGGATGAGCGCATCCGCGCCGGTCATCTGCCCGCACCCGGGCGGCGCACCGGCGAGCGCACCTGTGAGGCGGGGGAGGCTACGCGGGGGCGGACCGCGAGAGGTCCGGCCCCGGTCAGGAACCGGTCAGGACCCGGTCAGGCGGAGGCCCGCGGCGGGCCGGCGCGAGGCTCTGCGCCCGGGCCGGACCTCCACCGGACCTCTCGCGGTCCACCCGACCGGCAGGCTCCCCGTGCATCGCCGCACGCCGTCACCGGGGCGCGCGTGCGGCGATGCGGAAGGAGGCCGGCCGGTGCGGAGGGCGCTCCTCGCGGCAGCCT
>DAOULG010000170.1:0-9218 GCA_034420495.1 Dehalococcoidia bacterium | reverse complement strand
GGCGGCGGTCGCCGCCGGAGCCGCGGTCGCTGCGGCCGCGGCCGCCGCCGGAGCCGCGGTCGCCGCCGGAGCGGTCGTCTGGCCACCGTCGTCGTCGTCGTCATCCCCGCAGCCGATGACGGCCGCGGTGGCGAGCCCGACACCACCGAGCGCGCTCCCTCTCAGGAACGCCCGGCGCGTGACGCGCTCGCGCAAGACATTGATCTCCATAATCTCCTTCACTGCCTCCCTATCTGCCTGCTTCCTGCCGCCGGGCCGAACACGCCCCTCCTGCCGGCCGCACGGGCGGTCCAGCGACACCATGGCCCGAGTCGCGATTTCTACCACGCTTGCGCGGTAGCCGCACGCGGCATCGTCGCAGGGTATACGTCGATTGTCACGGCCCCGGATCTCCCGATCGTGCGGAATCGCACAATCGTTATGGAAGCTCACGCGCGCGTCAGGGCGGGACCGGATCGGGCCGCCGCCCTTGACCGCGGCGCGGTGCCCGGCGCACCGTCGCGGCGTGGGAACGGTGGGACTCGCCGCGGATCCGCTTCCCCCGGAGCACGCCTGGGCGGGCCACCCGGAGCGCCCGGCCCGCCTCGACGCGATCCTCCGCCAGCTGGAGAGCCGCGGGCTCCGCTCCCGCATGCGCGAGCTCCCGCCCCGCGAGCCCGGGCCCGGCGATCTGCTCTCTGTCCACGCGCCCGGGGTCGTGGAGCGCCTCGACGCGCTCGCCGCGGCGGGCGGCGGCTGGCTCGATCCCGACACCTACGTGACGCCCGGCTCCCCGGCCGCCGCCCGCCGCTCAGCCGGCGCCGTGCTGGCGGCGACCGAGGCGGTGATCTCGGGCGGAGTGGGCACCGCCTTCTGCGCCGTCCGTCCCCCCGGGCACCACGCGACGCGCGACCGGTCGATGGGCTTCTGCCTCCTCAACAACGTCGCGATCGCCGCGGCCCGGGCGCTCGCCGGGGGGATCGAGCGCGTCGCCGTCGTCGACTGGGACGTCCACCACGGCAACGGGACGCAGGAGATCTTCGAGGCGGAGCGCCGCGTGCTCTACGCGAGCACCCACGCCGCGCCGTTCTACCCCGGGACCGGGCGCTCGGAGGAGACCGGCCGCGGCGAGGGGCGGGGGGCGACGCTGAACCTCCCCCTCCCCGCCGGCACCGGCGATGCCGGCTTCGTCGCCTGCTACGAGCAGGCGGTCATACCCGCCCTCGCGCGCTTCGAGCCCGAGCTCGTGCTGGTCTCGTGCGGCTGGGACGCGCACGCGCGCGATCCGCTCGCCCCGCTGCGGGTGAGCACCGCCGGCTACACCCGCGTCGCCCGCCTCGTCGCGGAGGCGGCGGGGCGGCTCGCGGGGGGCCGCCTCGTCGTGGCGCTCGAGGGCGGCTACGACGAGCACGCCCTCGCGTGGTGCGCGAGCGCGCTGTGCGAGCTCCTGCTCGGCGACGAGCCGACCCCCGACCCCCGGCCGGCGCCGGCCGCCCCCGAGCCCGACGTCGCGCCGGTGATCGCGGCCGCGCGGAGAGCCGCGGGCCTCGACTGACCTCCGGCCCGGATCCCCGGCGCTGTGATAGCGTTCTCAGCTCTCGGAGCGGACGGGAGGGAGGCGGGCGATGACGACCCAACAGCGGCGGGTGAGGCGCGGCTTCGTGGAGACGCCGCACGGCGACATCGAGTACCGCGAGGCCGGCGAGGGGCCGCCGCTCCTGCTGATGCACGCGACGCCGGCCTCCTCGGCCTCCTTCGAGCCCCACTTCCCCCTGATCCCGGGGAGGCGGCTCATCGCGATGACGACGCTCGGCTACGGCGAGTCCTCGCGGCCCCCCGAGCCCTACCGCAGCGTCGGGCAGTACGCGCAGTCGGTCGCCTGGTTCCTCGACGGGCTCGGGCTCGACCGCGTCGACCTCTTCGGGACGCACACCGGCGGCGTGATCGCCGTCGAGGTCGCCGCCGGGTTCCCCGGCCGCATCGACCGCCTCGTGCTCGACGAGGTCGGCAACTACGCCAACCCGGCCGGCCTCGAGCTCCACAGCAACATCCACCGCTACTACGAGGAGCGCCCCGACGGCTCTCATCTCATCGAGATCTGGAAGCGGATGGGCGGCGACCGGCCCGGCGTGGACTTCGACCACGTCACCCAGCGCCTCATCGACAACCTGCGGGTGAACTCGGTGGCCGGGTGCGAGGAGGCCTACGGGCACATGGGCTGGGAGGGCGCCGGCCCCTACGCGATCTGCCGCTACGACACCGAGGGGAACGCGCCGCGCATCGCCGCGCCGACGCTCCTCGTCTACGGCGAGAGCAGCAAGCTGCGCCCGATCGGCGAGGAGCTCGAGCGGCGGATCCCGCGCGCGCGCCTCGCGCTCCTCCCCAGCGAGGGGATGTTCACGATCGACCAGGGGCCGGAGCTCTGGGGAGCCGCGGTGCGCGACTTCCTGGGCGATCCGGGCGTCTAGGCGGCGGGCGGGCGGCGCCCGCGGCAGCTAAGGAGGGATGCATGGGTTCGGGGGTGCGCATCGGCGGGGTCGTCCACGCCGTCGCGGATATGGACGAGGCGATCCGGCAGTACAGCACGATCCTGGGCGTCGAGCCGGAATTCGCCAGCGAGAACGAGGAGACGGGGCTGAGCGTCGCGATGTTCCGCACCGGCCCGACCTTCGTCGAGCTCTGGGCTCCGACGCGCGAGGGCCCCATCAAGAGCTGGGTCGACTCCCACAACGGCGGCGGTCTCTACCTGCTCTCCTTCCACGTGAGCGACGTGCCGGCCACCGTCGAGCGGCTCCGCGACGCCGGCGTCCGGATGATCGGCGATCCCGGGCCGGGCAACCCCATCGAGGGGATGGTCTACGTCCACCCGCGGGAGTTCTCGGGCGCCCTCGCCCTCCTCTACCCGCACGACTAGCGCCGGGGGCGGGCGTGCTGCTCGAGCTGCGGATCTACACGGCGAAGCCGGGGCGGCGCGACGACTTCGTGCGGTGGTTCCATGAGCGATCGATCCCGGCGATGGAGGCGGCGGGGATGCACGTCCTCGCCGAGCGCCCTGAGCCGGGGACGGAGCGCTTCGTCTGGCTGCGCTCCTTCGCCGACGAGGAGGAGCGCCGGCGCCAGTACGAGGCCTTCTTCCTGGGCCCCGCCTGGCTGGGCGGGCTGCGCGAGGAGGCCTACGAGATGCTCGCGGAGGTCGACGTGCACACGATGCGGCTCGGGGGGGACGCCGCGCCCGGGGTGTGGAGAGATCTCGCCTGCGAGCTCGTACCGGAGCTGGTGCCGCCCGGGCGCGCGGCGGAGAGCAGGGCCCGCTAGGGCGAGAGGGGCGCGGGCCCGCCCGCCGGGGGTCCGCGCGCGACGGAGGCCGCCGATGTTCTTCCACATCCTTCTCTGGAACCTCTACCCCGACGCCCGCTCCGAGGACGTCGACGAGGGGATGCGGCGGATGCGGCGGGAGAACCCGGAGGAGATGAAGCGGCTCACCTTCGGGCGGCGCCTCGACGTCGCCCCGCCCGCGCCCGGCTCCTCCGGCGAGTTCACGCGGCCCGCGGGCCCCGGCGGCGCCCTGGAGCGCACCGGCGAGCCCTTCGACTACTTCTTCGTGATGGACTTCGAGGATGCCCCGGCCTACCGGCGCTACGTCACCTCGCCCTCGCACGACGATCCGGCCGCCACGCACCCCGAGCCCGGCTTCGCGTGGGAGAGCTGCGCCGCGCGGTGGTCCGAGTTCCTCTCCTCCGATCACCACCACGAGGAGGGAAGCCCCCGGCGCGCGGGGAGCGTGCGGGGTCCCGGCTCACTCCTCCACCTCGTGCTGTGGGATGTGCACGAGGATGCGACCGAGCTCCGCGTCGACGAGATGCTCACCGACCTCGAGGGGCTCCCGGAGCAGATCCCGGAGGTGCTCTCCCTCTCGTTCGGCCGCAGCTTCCGGCCCACCTGGGGCGGCCGCAGCATCGTCGACCGCTCGCTCCTGGTCCCGCGCGGCACCGGTCCCCTCCCGTACCGGCGGGTCGGCGATCAGCCGCGGTTCGGCCTGCTCGCGGAGTTCGCCGATCTCGACGCCCTGCGCGCCTACCTCGCGCACCCGGCGCACGGAGCGTTCGTGGAGCGGCACGTCAAGCCGCTGTGGACGCGCCTCCTGCGCCAGGAGATGGTGATCGAGGAGGGCTAGGGACCGCGCCGCCGTCGCGGCCGGGCGAGCCGGCCCTCCCCAGGCGCGCCCTCATCCGGCCGCGGGGTCGCTCCCCCCGGGGGGGCGCGCCTCAGCTCCGCCAGCGCATCCGGGCGAAGGGGAGGCGGTTCTCGGGGAGCCAGCAGTAGCCCTCGAGCTCGCGGTCGTGCGCCACGTAGTACCGCTGCGCGCAGAGCGGGATCATCACCGCGTCGGCGTTGTGGAGCCGCTGGACGCGGCGCACGGCCGCCTCCCAGGGCGCTCCGTGCCCGGCCTCGGGGACGGCCCGCAGCGCCTCGAAGAACTCCTCGTTGTGGTAGCGGAAGGGGAAGAGCCGCATCCGCCCGGGGCCCCAGTCGTGGTAGTAGGCGTAGAGGGGCTCCGCGACCCGCTGGCCGCGCCCGTCGTGGGAGGCCCGCACCATGATCGGCGCCAGGTTCCCCTCCGTGCGCACGCGCCCCTGGCGGTCCGAGCCGCGGGCCTCGAGCCGGACGTCGGCCGCGATGCCGAGGCGGGCGAGCCGCCCGGCGAGCAGCTCCGCCACCACCTCGAGCCCCTCGCCCGGCAGCACGAGGATCGTCGTCCGGAATCCGCCCGCCCCCTTCGATGAGGCGAGCAGCTCCCGCGCGCGGGAGAGGTCCTCCTCGTAGGGCCACGAGGCAGGGTCGTAGCCCGGGCTCTCCGGCTTGACCCAGCTGTACCAGCGCTCGACGGCGCCGGCGTAGGCCGTCTGGAGCACGTCGCGGTAGGGCGTCGCGTGCGCGATCGCCCGGCGCACCAGGGGGTCGTCGAGGGGCTCCGCACCCGGATCGAGGTGGAGGAAGACCCCGGCGGTGGAGGCCGCCGGGGAGATGCGGAGGCGCCGGCTCGATCGCACCCCCGCGAGGTGCGACCACGGCACGCCGGCGACGAGATCGACCTCGCCGCCGAGCAGCGCCTCCACCGCCTCCGCGTTCGACGGGTAGCGCCTCGCGACCACCTCGCCGATGGCGGGGGGGCCGCCGTGGTAGTACGGGTTCGCCTCGATCTCGGTGAGCGACTCGCCGTCGGCCCGAGCGAGCCGGTACGGCCCGAAGCCCGACGGGCGGGCGCCGAGGAGCGCGCTCGCCCAGGGATCCTCCGGGCCCTGCCCGCCCCGCGCGACCCGGGAGTCGTAGACGTTCGGGGTGCCCTGCGCCATCGTGCGCGGGAGGGCGGGATTCGGGGCGCGCAGGTGGAAGGCGACCGTGAGGTCGTCCACCACCTCCACGTCGGTCGCCTCCTGCACGGAGGAGATGCGCGCGACCCACTTCCCCACGTCGCGGACCCCGAAGGAGCGCTCCCAGCTCCAGCGCACGTCCTCGGCGGTGAGCTCGTTGCCGTCGGCGCTCCGCACGCCGCGGCGCAGGCGGAAGGTGCACGTCCGCCCGTCCCCGGAGAACCACCACCCCGCGGCGAGCTGCGCCTCGAGATCGCTCCAGTCCACGCGCCAGACGCCGTCCGGGCCGCGCACCGGCCGGGGGCCCGTCAGCTGCTCGTAGATGGAGGACGAGATGTCGGAGCCGACGCTGTCGCCGAAGGCGGCGGGCTGCTCCATGTCGAAGTTGGTCGGCGCCGACTCGACGCCCACCACCAGCGCTCGTGGCACCCGCCCCCCCTTCCGGGCTCCGCGCGCGGCCGGCGCGGCGCCGGGGCCTGCGGCCCCGGGCGAGGATAGCAGCGGCCTCTCCGGGGACGGCCCGCCCGCGCGCGGGGCGCCCCTACCAGAGGTCGGCGGAGGCGACCCGCGCGCCCTCCACGAGCGCGGCGAGCTTCCGCCACGAGATCTCGCCCGCGACCTGCACGCGCCCGGCGAAGGTGCCGAGGCCGCAGTCGGTGCCCGCCTGGACGCGCTCGCGCCCCACGACCTCCGCGAAGCGCACGAGCCGGTCGGCGACGACGCGCGGGTGCTCGATGATGTTGGTGGTGGTGTCGACGGCGCCGACGATCAGGATCTTCTCGCCGATGTCGCGGTCGCGCCACGCCCGCCACTCGTGCTCGTGGCGGCCGTTGGAGGCCGGGAAGGCGAGGGCCCGCGGGCGCGCCTCGAGCAGGAGGTCGGCGATCTCCTCCATCGGCACGTCGCGGTGGTGGGGCCCCTCGGTCGAGCCCCAGCAGATGTGCATGCGCATCCGCTCCGGCGCGATGTTGCGCGTCGCCTCGTTGAGGGCCTCCACGTGCTGGCGGGCGATCCCGCGGAAGTCGTCGAGCCCGCGCTCGGCGAACTGCTGGTGGCGCCCGAGGGCGAGATCGGGGCAGTCGAGCTGCAGCAGGAAGCCGGCCTCGACGACCGCCTCGTACTCCCGGCGCATCACCTCGGCGAGGGCGAAGACGTACTCCTCGTGGCTCGGGTAGTGCTGGTTCTCCAGGAAGCGGGCGATCTGTCCGGGCGACGCCGCCGTGACGAAGGCCTCCCCGGCGCCGGCCCCCGCCGCCGCCTCGCGGAGCGTCGCCAGATCGCGCTCGACCGCTGCGAAGTCGCGCCAGCCGACGGGGCCGGTGCAGGCCGGGCGGCGTCCGAAGGGGGAGCTCATGCGCCGGAGCAGCTCCGCCCACTCCGGGAACTCCTCCACGTCCGGGTTCCTGAGGACGGCGCTCTTCCCGCCGAAGCCCTCGAGGCGCTCGGCGACGTAGACCGTGTAGTCCACGCGTCCCATCTCGCCGTCGTTTATGACGTCGATGCCGAGGTCGACCTGCCTCCGCACCGTCTCCAGGACGGCGGATCGCACCGCCTCCTCGAAGGGCGCCCGCGAGGGGAGCTCGCCCCTCTCCTTCGCGACCATCAGCTCGAGCAGCGGCTGCGGCCGGGGCAGGCTCCCCGTGTGCGTCACGCGGATGCGATCCTGCTGCGCGGTCACGGCTCCCTCACTCTCCCGGGCGGCCGTCGCCCCCGTAGCGCTCGTCGAGCGCGCGGTAGGCGTCGAGGCCCACGATCTCGTCGCGCTCCGAGAAGCTCGCGAGGCGGGCGTCGACGGCGCCCGCGTTGCCGTCGCGCCCGATCGCCTCGAGCGTCTCCTGCATCGCCCGGATCGCGGCGCGCTGCAGGTCGGAGGGGAGGATCGCGACGCGGTAGCCGAGCTCGGCGAGGCGCTCCCGGGGGAGGAGCGGCGTCTTCCCCCCCGAGAAGACGTTGATCAGCTTGGGGCCGGGGAGCCGCTGGGCGATCGCCTCTATCTGCGCCTCGCTCTCGGGCGCCTCGACGAAGAGGACGTCGGCCCCGGCCTCCCGGTAGGCCTCCGCGCGCGCCAGCGCCGCCTCGAGGCCCTCGACCGCCACGGCGTCGGTGCGCGCGATGACGACGAGGTCGGGGTCGCGCCGCGCCTCGAGCGCCGCGCGGAGCTTCCCGACCATCTCCCCGGTCGGGACCAGCCGCTTCCCCTCGTAGTGCCCGCAGCGCTTCGGCGACTCCTGATCCTCCAGGTGGAGCGCCGCCACGCCCAGCCGCTCGAAGGAGCGCACGGCGCGGCGGACGTTGAGCGCGTTGCCGTAGCCGGTGTCGGCGTCGGCGATGACGGGGATCGCGACCGCGTCGGTGATCTGCGCGAGGCGGTCCAGCACCTCGCCGACGCCGAGCAGCCCGAGATCCGGGTAGCCGGCCGAGCGCGCGATCGCCCCGCCCGAGGCGTAGACCGCCTCGGCGCCCGAGCGCTCGGCGAGGCGGGCGGAGAGGCCGTCGAAGACGCCCGGCGCGACGAGCAGCCGCTCGCGCGCCAGGAGGCGGCGCAGCCGCGCCGCCGGGCGCTCCCCATCGCCGGCGCCGGTGTTCCCCATCGCCGCGATGCTAGTACATCGGAGGCGGCGAGCGGCGCGCGCTCACGTCACGGTGAGCGGCACGCCCGCCGCGCAGAGGCGGCAGTCTGCGGGATCGACGCTCGCCATCTCCACCTCCGTCGCCGCGAAGAAGGGAAGACCGAAGTCGACCGCGCCTCCCGACCGGTCGACGAGAACCGAGACGCCGACGGGCTCCCCGCCGGCGGCCCGCACGGCCTCGATGGTCTCCAGGACCGAGCCCCCGGTCGTGAGCACGTCGTCGACGACGAGCGCGCGCTCCCCCCGCTCAAGCCGGAATCCCCGCTGCAGCGCCCGCCCGGCCCCCTCCGGCCGGCGCTCCGCGATCACGCCCCGCAGCCCGAGCTGGCGCGCCACCTCGTAGGAGAGGATGACGCCGCCCGTGGTGGGGCCAGCGACCACGCCGGGACGCGTGTGGCGGAGGCCGGCGGCCATCTTCCGGCAGACCAGCTCCGTCTGCGGCGGCCACTGCAGCAGGTTGAACTTCTCCAGGTAGCGGTCGGAGTGGAGGCCGGAGGCGAGCTGGAAATGGCCCTCCAGGAAGGCCCCCGCCTGCTCGAGCGCGGCGATTACCTCGCGGTCGACGGCGATCTCGACACCTCCGGGGCCGGCGGCTCCGGCTGGCGCACGTGCGCGACGCCGCCGATGGCGGAGAGCGGCCAGTAGCGGAACTCGGCCCGCCCGATGATCAGGGACGCGTCGAGCATACCCCACGAGTGGGAGTCGAATGAGTTGTTGCGGTTGTCGCCGAGGACGAAGACCGAGCCCTCCGGCACCAGCCGCGCCGCCACCCGGTAGGTCGGCGGCTCGGCGAGGTAGGGCTCGGCGAGCCGGACGCCGTCGACGTAGACAAAGGAGTCCTCGACGCGGACGGTCTGCCCGGCCACCGCGACGACGCGCTTGATGAAGTCGCGCTCGCGCTCGCCCGGGAAGCGGAAGACGACGACGTCGCCGACCGTCGGCTCCCCGAAGGGGCGCCAGCTCTCCTCCTCGACGCCGGGGAGCCACGAGAGGTCGATGTCGGCGTAGGCGAGCTTGTTCACGATCACGAGCTCCCCGTGGGCGAAGGTCGGCTCCATCGAGCGGCCGTCGACGATGAAGTTCTGGGCGACGCCGCGGACGGCGAGGAACATCAGCAGCGCGAGGGCCACCACCTCGAGGGTCTCGGAGAGGCCGCGGAGGCTCCACGGCCAGAGGGAGCCAGCCGCGGCCGTCGCGCCCGCCCGGGCGCCGGGCCCGGGGCCCGGCCCGTCCGGCC
>DAOULG010000169.1:0-3143 GCA_034420495.1 Dehalococcoidia bacterium | reverse complement strand
GCCACCGTGTGGCCCGCCTCGTGGTAGGCGATGATCTCCTTCTCCTGGGGGGTGATCACGCGGGACTTGCGCTCGGGGCCGGCGATCACGCGGTCGACCGCCTCGTTCATCTCGTCCATGCCGAGGCGCTTCTTGTTGCGCCGCGCCGCCAGGATCGCCGCCTCGTTCACCAGGTTCGCCAGGTCGGCGCCGGAGAAGCCCGGGGTCTGCTTCGCGACCACGTCGAGCGAGACGACCGACTCCAGGGGCTTGCCGCGCACGTGCACGTCGAGCACCGCCCGCCGCCCGCGCACGTCGGGGAGGTCGAGCGTGACCTGCCGGTCGAAGCGGCCCGGGCGCAGCAGCGCCGGGTCCAGGATGTCGGGGCGGTTCGTCGCGGCGACGACGATGACGTTGGAGTTGGAGTCGAAGCCGTCCATCTCGACCAGGATCTGGTTCAGCGTCTGCTCGCGCTCGTCGTGCGACCCGCCGAGCCCGGCGCCCCGCTGGCGTCCGACGGCGTCGATCTCGTCGACGAAGACGATCGCCGGCGCGTTGCGCTTCGCCTGCTCGAAGAGGTCGCGCACGCGGCTGGCGCCGACGCCGACGAACATCTCGACGAACTCCGAACCCGATATCGAGAAGAAGGGGACGCCGGCCTCGCCGGCGACGGCGCGCGCGAGCAGCGTCTTCCCGGTGCCGGGCGAGCCGACGAGCAGCACCCCGTGCGGGATCCGCGCCCCGAGCGCTGCGAACTTCTCCGGGTACTTGAGGAACTCGACGATCTCGGCGAGCTCGATCTTCGCCTCCTCCTGTCCGGCGACGTCCAGGAACGTCACGGTGGAGTTCTCGCCGGAGAAGACCCGCGCCTTGCTCTTGCCGAAGGACATCGCCTGGGAGTTGGAGCCCTGCGCCTGCCGCATCATGAAGATCAGGATCGCGCCGAAGATGATCAGCGGGAGGAAGTTGAAGAGCAGCCCGAAGATGTTGCCGAACTGGCTCGGGCCCTTGACGGTGACCTCGACGGCGCCCTCGCCGCCCCCGACCGGGACGCCGTTGTCGCGGAGCAGCTCCTCGATGGAGCTGGCGCTCTCCTTGCGCGAGCGGACCGGCTCCTGCTCGCTGCGGAGATCGACGATCAGGCGGTCGCCGGTGACCTCGATGCGCTCCACGTTGCCGGCCTGCGCCTGGACGATCACCTCGGAGAGCGCGACCTCCCGCGAGCCGCTCTCCGGGCGGAAGAGCATCACCACGGCGAGCACGATCGCCACCAGGATCAGGAGGTAGATGAAGGAGTTTCTGACCCAGCGTGAGCTCATGAGATCCCCGGAGCCCCCTCCGTCGCGGTCGGCTGCTCCGGCCTCCGCCCGCGCGCGCGGGGCACCGCTGAACCCGGGCGGGCCGCCTGTGCACGACCCGACAGGTCCAGTCTAGCACCGCGCCCCTGCGGTCGCTCCGGCCGATCCCCCGGGAGGAGGGCGCGCGCGGGAGGGCTCCGGGGCGGCGGCGGAGGGCTACTCCTCGTCGTCCTCGTCGTCCTGGTCGACGTAGAGGCGGCCGTCCCACGCCCAGTCCTCCACGGAGTGCTCGCTGAAGAGCACGTGCGTCTGCTCCGGCCGCGTGTGGGCGATGTTGCAGACGGCGTCGGTGATCACGCGCACCAGCTCGCGCTTCTGCGCCAGCGTCCGGCCCGGCAGCATCTCGATGCGGACGATCGGCATCACGTCACCTCCCTCGGCGCGTCCACCCGATCGTGCGCCCCGGGAGCGGGTCGTGCAACAACTGTTCGATTGCGTGAGCGAATTCGCGCGAACTAGGATGCACCATGGTCGCCCCCGCGACGCCGCCCCGCGCCCGGAGCGCGCCCCGGCGGCCGCCGACGCTGCGCGTCGAGCGGGCGCTGCGCCGCGAGGGCTACGACCGCGTCGCCGGCGTCGACGAGGTCGGGCGGGGGCCGCTCGCCGGGCCCGTGGTGGCCGCCGCCGTCGTGCTGCCGGACCGCCGGGCGCGCTGGATGACCGAGCTCCGCGACTCGAACCTGCTCCCGGCCGCGCGGCGCGAGCGGCTCGCCGCCCTGGTCCGCCGCTCCTGCGAGTGCGGGGTGGGGGCCGTCTCGGCGCAGATGATCGACCAGATCGGGATCGGCCCCGCCACGCGCCTGGCGATGCGGCGCGCCGTGCTCTCGCTCCCGCGGCAGCCCGACGCGCTGATCGTGGACGGCCGCGAGCGGCTCGAGCACTCGGCGAGGCAGCACCCCCTGGTCGCGGCCGACGCGCGCTGCCGCTCGGTCGCGGCGGCGAGCATCGTCGCCAAGGTCGCCCGCGACCGGATGATGGTCGAGCTCGACGCGCGCTTCCCCGGCTACGGCTTCGCGCGCCACGCCGGCTACGCCACGGCGGAGCACCGCGAGCGGCTGAGCCTCCTCGGCTACAGCACCGCCCACCGCCTGAGCTTCGCGCCCGTGCGGAGCGCGCTCTCCCGGGGCGCCGGCCGCGAGCGGGCCTGAGGGCCGCTCCCCCGCGGCGGGGTGTCCCGCCCGGAGCCGTCCCTCGATACACTTGGGGGAGATGTCGCCGGGCCGGCACCGCCGGCGGCGAAGCGAGCGAGGTCTGAGCCCGATGCCCCTCTACCCCTACTACTGCCGCCAGTGCGACGAGACGATAGAGATCTTCGCGCGCACGCCCGGCGAGGATATCGGCCCGAAGCTCCTCTGCGAGCTCTGCGGCTCCCGCGAGCTGGAGCGGCGGCTCTCGCCGCCGCGCCTGCCGGTCGACGACGCGGCGGTCCTGCAGATGCTGCGGCACCGCGGGGAGCGAGAGGGGCTGGGGCGCTCCCCCCACGACCCCTAGCCCGTGCCGCTCTTCGAGTACCGCTGCGCCGACTGCGCCGCCCACACCGAGATCCTCGTGCGCTCGGGGGAGCCGCCGGAGCACCCGGCCTGCGAGGGCTGCGGGTCGCGGCGCACCGGCCGGCGCCTCTCGCGCGTCCGCCGCGGCCGGACCGACGCCGACGTCGCCGCCGAGTCCCCGGGCGAGGGGGTGGACGACCCGCGGCTGCTCGGACGCTGGGTCGAGAGCCGCTTCGAGGAGTACGGGATGGAGATCCCCGACGGCGCGCGCGAGATGATCGACGCGGCGCGCGAGGGGGAGCTCCCCGGCCCGGTC
>DAOULG010000168.1:0-1536 GCA_034420495.1 Dehalococcoidia bacterium | reverse complement strand
GCCTCGAGCCGCTCCCTGAGCAGCGACTTGTCGCGCGTCGCGCCGACGGCCCCAACGGGGTTCCCGGGGAGTCCGAGGCGCGCGGCCGCGTGCGCCGCCACCAGCGTTCCGCCGTCGTCGACGGCGACGACGCGATCGAGATCGCGGCCCGGCGCCGAGTCGGCGAAGGCGGCGATCTGCCGCGCGGCGCGCACCGGGTCGGAGAAGTCGAGCGCCAGGAAGCGGCCGGGACGGAGCTCCGAGAGGGCACCCTCGGCGTCGCTCCCGACGACCAGGTCGATCGCGAGCTCCCCCTCGAGGCGCGCCGCTGCCCGCACGAAGTCGGCGGCGCGGTAGGTCTCCCCGGGGAGCAGCAGCAGCATCCGGATCACGCGTCGTCTCCCGGAGCGATCGTACGCCCCCCGCGTGCGCTACCCTCCCGGGAGCCCGCGTCGCGAGCCGGGGAGGGCCGGTCGGCGGGGCGGCCGGTGGGGGGGACGGGGAGATGGACTGGGCCGACAGCGCCGAGGAGGGGGCCTTTCGCGCCGAGGTGCGCGCGCTGATCGGGGCGCGGCTTCCCGGCTACTACCGCGAACGCTCGGTCACGCTGCGCCGGCGCACGCACCGTCCCTGGCAGGGGGATCGCCTCGCGGCGGAACCGGAGCGGCGCGAGGCGGCACGGACGTGGCGCGAGGCGCTGGTCGAGCGCGGGTGGGTGGCGCCGCACTGGCCGACGGAGTACGGCGGGGCGGGCCTCACCGTCCGCGAGCAGTTCATCCTCAACCAGGAGATGGCGCTGGCCGACGCCCCGGACATCGGGGGGCTCGGCACGCAGATGATCGGCCCCACGCTCATCGTCCACGGCTCCGACGAGCAGAAGCGCCGGCACCTCCCGGAGGTGCTCGCCGGCCGCGTGATCTGGGGGCAGGGCTACTCCGAGCCGGGCGCGGGCTCCGATCTCGCCTCCCTCACGACGCGCGCCGTGCGCGCCGGCGACGAGTACGTCGTCAACGACCAGAAGATCTGGACCTCGGGCGGGCATGACGCCGACTGGGCGTCGCTGTTGGTCCGCACCGATCCGGAGGCGCCCAAGCACCGCGGGATCACGTTCCTGATGGTGGACCTCCACACGCCGGGCATCGAGGTACGCCCGATCGTCGACGCGACCGGACGCCACTACGTGAACGAGGTCTTCTTCGAGGACGTCCGCGTCCCGGTCACCAACCGCGTCGGCGAGGAGAACCGAGGCTGGTACGTCGCGACGACGCTGCTCGACTTCGAGCGCTCGAACGTCTCGGGGGCGGTGGTCAACCGCAAGGCGATCCGGGCCCTGCTCGACTACGCCTCGGGCGAGGGGCGCCGCTTCTCCCGACTGGGTCGCGTCGACTCGCTGCGCCAGGAGCTCGCGCACCACTTCATCCAGACGGAGGTGCAGTACAGTTTCTCGCTGCGCATCGCCTCCATTCAGGCCACGGGCGCCGTCCCCAACTACGAGGCCTCGGTGAACAAGATGTTCGGCTCCGAGCTCGGCCAGACGCTGCAGCGCACGGCGACCAA
>DAOULG010000167.1:0-11294 GCA_034420495.1 Dehalococcoidia bacterium | reverse complement strand
CGGTCCGGCTCCTCGCCGGCGCGCGCTCCGGGGCGGCGGCCCGCGGCCTCCCCCGGGCGCGCTCTCGCGGGTGCGCCGGCGAGCAGGCGCAGCAGCGCCTCGAGGGCGTCGAGCCATTCCTCGCCGAGCGCGGCGCGATCGAGGCGAAGGTGGGTGCGCCCGCGCCTGACGCCCGCCGGGAGCGCGGTCAGGCGCCTCCCGGAGAACGGGTGCCCGTCTGAGGCGGTGATGACGATCTCGCTCCCCTGCTCGCGGACGGCGTCGACCTCCGCGGCGCGGGCGAGGAGCCGCAGCCGGACGAGCGCATGCAGGCGCTCCAGCGCCGCGGGGGGCGGTCCGAAGCGGTCGCGGATCCCGCCCTCGAGCTCCTCCGCCTCCTGGAGCGTCGTCAGCGCCGCGATCTGCTGGTAGAGGGCGATCCGGCCCTCGATCTCGGCGACGTGGCTCTCGGGGATGAAGGCCGCGACCGGGAGGTCGAGGGCGACGTCGCCCCCGCGGGGAGCGCCGAGCGTCGCCGGCGTGCGCGGCGCCGCGTCCGCGGCGCCCCGCCCGTCCGCCTGCGCCGTCTTCATGGAGTCGACGGCCTCGGCCAGCATCTGCGTGTAGAGGTCGAAGCCGACCGCCGCGATCTGCCCGCTCTGCTCGGCGCCGAGCAGGTTTCCCGCCCCGCGGATCTCGAGATCGCGCAGCGCGACCTGGAAACCCGATCCGAGCTCGCTCGCCTCGAAGATCGTCTCGAGGCGCTGCTGCGCCGCCTCGGTGAGGGCGTGGTCGCGGTGGTAGAGAAGGTAGGCGTACGCGTTGTGGGAGCCGCGGCCCACGCGCCCGCGGAGCTGGTAGAGCTGCGCGAGGCCGAGCGCGTCGGCGCGGTCGACGACGAGCGTGTTCACGCGCGGGTTGTCGAGTCCGGACTCGATGATCGTCGTGCAGACCAGCACGTCGAACGCCCCCTCCGCGAATCGCTCCATGACGCGCTCGAGGGCGCGTTCCGGCATCTGCCCGTGGGCCACGGCGATGCGCGCCTCGGGGACGAGCTCGCGGAATCGCTCGGCGAAGGAGGCGATGGTGCGCACGCGGTTGTGGACGAGGTAGGTCTGACCCCCGCGCTCCAACTCGTGGAGGACGGCGTCGCGGACGACCAGCGGGTCCCACTCCGAGACGTAGGTCTGCACCGCCAGGCGCCCCTCGGGCGCGCTCTCCATCATGGAGAGGTCGCGGACGCCGGCGAGGGCCATGTGGAGCGTCCTGGGGATCGGCGTCGCCGAGAGCGTGAGCACGTCCACCTCGAGGCGCATCCTCTTGAGCCGCTCCTTGTGGTTCACGCCGAAGCGCTGCTCCTCGTCGATCACCACGAGGCCGAGGTTCGCGAACTCGACGTCGCGCGAGAGCAGGCGGTGCGTCCCGATCAGCACGTCGACGCCGCCGGCCCGCACGCCCTCCAGGATCTCCGACGCCTCGGCGTCGGTGCGGAAGCGGGAGAGCGCCTCGACGCGGACCGGGAACGCCGCGAGTCGCTCCCGGAAGGTCCGCAGGTGCTGCTGCGCGAGCACGGTGGTGGGGACCAGCACCGCCACCTGGTGTCCGTCGCGCACCGCCTTGAAGGCGGCGCGCACGGCGACCTCGGTCTTGCCGAAGCCGACGTCGCCGC
Source organism: Dehalococcoidia bacterium (assembly GCA_034420495.1). Taxonomy (GTDB): domain Bacteria; phylum Chloroflexota; class Dehalococcoidia; order UBA2979; family UBA2979; genus VYDC01. Next base: position 9,646 of record DAOULG010000167.1, on the reverse strand, counting down.
AGATCACGCGATCCATCGGCAGCGCCCGCTCCATGTCGCCCTTCACCGCGTCGATGGCGGCCTGCTGGTCGGCCGTCTCCTCGTAGGGGAAGGCCGCCTCGAGCTCCCGCTGCCACTCGTCGTCCGGGGAGAACGCGCGGCCCCGGAGCAGCTGGCGCGCGGCGTAGAGCTGCACGAGATCGGCCGCCACGCGGATGACGGCGCTCCGCGCCCGCGCCCGCGCACGGCTCCACTCCGCCGTGCCGAGCCGGGTGAGGTGCGGGGGCTGGTCGGAGGGCCCGACGTAGCGCGCGACGCGGTCGACCTGCTCGACGGGGACGTAGATCCGATCGCCGCCGGCGTAGCGCAGCTCGAGGTAGTCGCGGGGCTCCCCCGACACCTCGCGCCGCACGAGGCCGCCGAAGCGGGCGATCCCGTGATCGGCGTGCACGACGAAGTCGCCCGGGGAGACCTCGGCGAGGAAGCGGGAGCGGCGCGAAGAACGCCGGGCGAGGGGGCGTCGCTGCTTGGCCAGCCCGAAGAGCTCGCGGTCCGTGACGAGCGAGACGACGCCGCCCGCGCCGCGCAGCTCCCACCCGTCGGGCAGCGCCCCCTGTATCAGCGCGAGCGAGCCGCGCGCCGGTGCCCGGTCGAGCCCGGCCGTCACGGCGGCGTCGATCTCGGCCGCCTCGAGCAGCTCGCGGTAGCGCTGCGCCTGCTGCGTCACGACGACCACGCGATCGCCGCGGCCGAGCTGCCGCGCGGCCTCCGCCGCATGGCGGTCGAGCCGGCCCGCGTAGCCGGCCGCCGGGCGGAACGGGAGGCGCAGCTCGTCCGGCTCGTCCCCGGTGGCCCATCGCGCGAGCAGGGCGCGGGGCGTCCGCGCCTCGATGGCGGCGGCGAGCTCGGCCAGCGGGGCGTGCGGCAGCAGTGCGCCCTCCGGCAGGCGGCCGCGCCCGGCGAGCTCGGCGGCGCGCTCGCGGGCGAGCTCGTCGAGATCGGCGGAGGCGGCCTCGACCGCCTCGCGCTCGTCGACGATGAGGAGTCCCTCCCGCGGGAGATGGTCGAGGAGCGTGGGCCTCTCCAGCAGGGGGCCGTAGAGCGGGGCCGCCGGCAGGACGCCGCTCCGCAGCGCCGCGAGTTCGGAGTCGATCTCCCCGGTGTGCTCGCGACCCGCCCCGCCGCCGGCGAGCCGGGCGGCGAGCGCGACCAGCTCCCCGCGCGAGGCGATCCACTCGGTCGCGGGGCCCACCTCGACGCTCGCGAGCCGCATGGTCGTCCGCTGGCTGAGCGGCTCGAAGGCGCGGATCGACTCGATGGCCTCCCCGAACCACTCGATGCGGACCGGGGTCTCGCGATCGGGGGGGAAGACGTCGAGCAGGCCGCCCCGGCGCGCGGCGTCCCCCGGCCCCTCGACGAGCGGCCCCATCGTGTAGCCGGCCTCGACCAGCTGCGCGGCGAGCGCCTCGAGAGGGATCCGCTCGCCGATCGCGAGCGTGCCCGGGCCGCGGGAGAGATCGGCCGGGTGGAGCGTGCGCTCGACCGCGGCCGCTGCGGAGGCGATGAGCAGCGGCGGCGACTCGCCCGTGTCGGCCGCCAGGATCGTGAGCGCGGCGATGCGGCGGGCGGTCGCATCCGTCGACGGGGCGCGCTCGTAGGGGAGGGCCCCCCGCGCGGGGAAGTGGACGGCGGCGTCGCCGACCCACGCGGCGAGCTGCTCGGCGACCCCCTCGGCGTCGCTCTCGCGCGGGAGCAGGAGCACGGTCGGCCGCTCGAGCGCTCGCCAGAGCAGGGCCGCCGCCGCCGGCTTCGCGGCATCGGCGACCCCGAGGACGACGGCTCGTCCCGCCCGCAGGCGCGTCGCGGCTCGCGCGAGCGGCTCCTCGTCGACGAGCACATCGAGCAGCGGCCGCAGATCCACGCGCGAACCTCGTCCCGTGCGCTCACGCGACGGGGGACGGGGCTGCCCCGTCCCCCGCGCCGGGCGCCGATGAGCGATGCGCTCAGTGTAGCCGCGGATGGTGCCCGGGCCCCGGCGCCGCCTACCCGGCGGGCGGGGGATCCGCGTCGTCGGCGGCCGACCCCGGCGCCCCGTCCTGGTTGTAGCGGCGCATCGCGGCCTCCAGCCCGTGGGTCGCGGCGAACTCGACGGCGTCGGCGGCGCGCTCGACGGCGGCGTCGAGGAGCACGCGCTCGGCCTCGGACGGGCGCGAGAGCACCCAGTCGGCGACGCGATCGGGGTCGCGGACGGGGGCGCCGTCGTCGTAGGGGCGGTCGATCCCGACGCGGATGCGCGGGACGTCCGTCCCGCCGAGAGCATCGAGCACCGACTTCACGCCGCGATTGCCGCCGTAGCCGCCCCCGGGGCGCACGCGGACGCGGCCCGTCGGCAGGTCGAGATCGTCGTAGACGAGGAGCAGCTGCGCCCGGTCGAGCGACCATCGCCGCCTCTCCGCGGCGACGGGAGGCCCGCTCTCGTTCATGTAGGCCCGCGGGCGGATCACATGTACCCGGCGACCGCCCAGCTCGATGGCGGCGCGGTCGATGCGGCCGTGGCGGGTGAGCGCGGCGCCGTGGCGCCGGGCCAGCAGCGCGACGCAGCGGGCTCCCACGTTGTGCCTCGTCCCCGCGTACTCGGCGCCCGGGTTCCCGAGGCCGACGACGAGCGCGGGGCGCCGCTCGGCGGCCATCCCGCGCGGCTCCCCGGCCGAGGTGGCGGGCGGCGGGGCCGCCCGCGGGGAGCCGCGGCGCCGGAAGAACGCGGCGAATCGTCTGGGCATCCATCGATGGTCAGCGGGTCGCTCGTCCCGCGCAACCGCGCGCGGCGCCCCGATCGGGCTCCGGCGCTGTTGCCGGTCCCGGACGGAGGCTCCTATGCTCAGGCGGCGCCGCGCCCGGGGGCGCGGCGGGCCGATCGCGGGGGGACGGGGTCGAATGAGCGAGGCGCCCGAAGAGATCGTGGCCTCGGCGCGGGCCGCCGGGCGCACGCTGCTGAGCGAGGTGGAGTCGAAGGCGCTGCTGGCGGCGTCCGGCATCCCCGTCACGGAGGCCCGCCTCGCGACCTCCCCCGCCGAGGCGGCGGCGATCGCCGCGGAGGTGGGATTCCCCGTCGTCCTGAAGGTCGCGTCGACCGAGGTCGCCCACAAGTCGGATGTCGGCGGGGTCGTCGTCGGCGTCGCCGACTCGGGGGCGGCGAGCGCGGGCTACGAGCAGATCCTCGACGCGGTCGGCCGCGCCGCGCCGGAGGCGAGCGTCGACGGCGTCTCCGTGCAGCGCCAGGCGGATGCCGGCGTCGAGGTGATCGTCGGGATGACGAGCGATCCCCAGTTCGGGCCGGTCGTCATGTTCGGTCTCGGCGGCATCTTCGTCGAGGTGCTCAAGGACGTGGCGTTCCGGCTCGTCCCCCTGGCGCCCCGCGACGCGGCGCAGATGATCCGCGAGATCCGCGGATTGCCGGTCCTCGAGGGGACGCGCGGCCAGCCCGGCGTCGATCTCGAGGCGGTGGAGAGGCTGCTGCTCGCGGTGTCGGCCTTCGTCGAGGCCCATCCGGATGTCGTCGAACTCGACCTGAACCCGGTCTTCGCCTACCCGCCCGGCCACCGAGACGGCGGCGCCCTCGCCGTCGATGCGCGCGTCGTGCTGGGCGGGGCGGTGCCGGCGTGACGGCCGCACCGGAGGCCGGGGAGCGCATGCCGGTCGACCGCGCCCGCCTCGATCGCATGCTCAACCCGCGCACGGTGGTCGTGGTGGGGGAGAAGGGGCCGGGCTACCAGTTCCTCAAGAGCCAGCTGGAGTACCGCGGAAACCTCTACTCGGTGCAGATCGACGAGAACGAGATCCCGGGCATCGAGGAGATGGGCGTCACCAACCTCAGCTCGATCGGCGACGTCCCGGGCGAGATCGATCTCGTGATCTCGGCCGTGCCCCGGCAGGTGGTGCCGTTCATCACGAGGCAGGCCATCGAGCGCGGCGCCGCCGGCATGCACTTCTTCACCGCCGGCTTCGCAGAGACCGGCGACGAGCAGGGCTTGGCGCTGCAGGGGCAGCTCCTCGAGCTGCTCCGTGAGGCCGGGATGCCGGCGATCGGGCCGAACTGCATGGGCGTCTACAACCGCGCGCTCGGCCTCCGCTTCCATCCCGCCCAGGACGTCGGCGGCGACGGCGAGGAGGGCGGGTCGCTCGCGATCCTCTCGCAGAGCGGGACGCACGGCGTGAACCTCACGGTGGGGGCGCAGCGGGCCGGCGTGCGTGTGGGGCGCACGATCTCCTTCGGGAACGCGCTCGTCGTCGGCGAGAGCGACCTGCTCGCCTACCTGCGCGACGACGACGCCACCACGGCGATCGCGATGTACCTGGAGGGGGTGCGCGAGGGCCGCCGCTTCTTCGATCTGCTCCGGGAGACCACCCGCATCAAGCCCGTCGTCGTGTGGCGCGGGGGCGAGTCGTCCGCCGGCGCGCGCGCGGTCAGGTCGCACACCGGCTCGCTCGCCTCGGAGAAGGCCGTCTGGGACGCCATGGTGCGCCAGGCGGGGGCCATCCCCGCCGGGTCGCTCGACGACGCCGTCGACGTCGTCTCGGCGCTCGCGCACACGGGGGCTCCCTCGGGGCGGCGCCTCGCGCTGATCACGATGACGGGAGGCCAGTCGGTCGCGATCACCGACGAGTTCGAGCGGGCCGGGTTCGAGGTCCCGGAGCTGGGCAGCGACTCCTACGAGACGCTCGCCGGGTTCTACAACGTCATCGGGGGCTCCTACCGCAACCCCTTCGACGCGGGCGGGACGATCCGCGAGCTCGAGAACCTGGGGCGGCTGCTCGAGGTCATCGAGTCGGATCCCGCCGTCGACGGCGGCGTCGCCATCGATCTCAACGTGCGCCTCTTCGCCGACGAGCCCGAGCAGTTCACGCGCATGCTCGACGCGCTGGAGGGCTTCCGCTCGAGCAGCAGCCAGCCGGTGATCGCGACGCTGCACGTGCTCGTGGCGACCCTGCAGATGACCGATCGCGAGGAGGAGTCGCGCGAGGCCGTGCTCGCCCGGGCGCGCGAGCAGGTCGTCGCGCGGGGCTTCGCGGCGTATCCGGACTTCCGGCGCGCCGCCGCCGCGCTGCGGCGCGTCGTCGACTACCACCGCTGGCGGTCCGGGGCGGGAGAGGCGTGAGCGATCCCCCCGGGGCGGCCGGGAGGGAGCGCGTCCCGTGAACGACGCCCCCGCTCCGCGCCTCTATCTGGACAACGCCGCCTCCACCCCGATCCGGCCCGAGGCGGTGGAGGCGATGCTCCCCTACCTCCGGTCCGGCGCGACGAACCCGTCGGCGCTGCACGCCAGCGGACGGCGGGCCCGCGAGGGGCTGGAGCGGGCGCGGGAGCAGGTCGCCTCGGTGCTCGGCGCGGCGCCGGAGGAGGTGGTCTTCACCTCGGGCGGCACGGAGAGCATCAACGCCGCCATCAAGGGCGTGGCGCTCGCCCAGCGCGATGCGGGCGCCGGGGCCCACCTGCTGACCACCGAGGTCGAGCACCACGCCGTGCTGCACTCGATGCACTACCTCGAGCGCTTCGGCTTCGAGATCGACTACGCGGGCGTCGACGCGGAGGGGCGCGTCGATCCGGCCGCGCTGGGGGCGGCGATACGCCCCGACACGGTGCTCGTCTCGGCGATGTATGCGAACAACGAGGTGGGGACCATCGAGCCGGTCGCCGAGATCGCCGAGCAGGTGCGCGACCGCTCGCGCGCCCTCGGCCGGCGTATCGCGCTCCACACCGACGCGGTGCAGGCGGCGAGCAGCCTCCCCCTGGACGTGAACGCGCTCGGCGTGGACTCGCTCTCGCTCTCCGGCCACAAGTTCGGCGCCCCCAAGGGGACGGGCGTCCTCTTCCTGCGCCGGGGCGTGCCCTTCCTGGAGCAGCTCTCGGGCGGCGGCCAGGAGCGGCAGCGGCGCTCGGGCACCGAGAACGTCGCCGGCGCCGTCGCGCTCGCGACGGCCCTCTCGCTGGCGCAGGCCGAGCGGGACCACTTCTCCCGGGTCACGCGCGCGCTGGGCGAGCGCCTGCTGGCCGGACTGCTCGAGGCCTGCCCCGAGGCGCGCCTCAACGGCCCGCTGGAGGGGCGCCTGCCCCACAACCTGCACCTCTGCTTCCCCGGCGTGGACGCCGAGAGCTGCGTGCGGGCCCTCGACGAGCTCGGGATCGAGTGCTCGGCGGGGGCCGCCTGCACGTCGGGGGCCTGGGAGCCCTCGCACGTCCTCCTCGCGATGATGGTGCCCCTGGAGTGGGCGGTCGGATCGGTGCGGCTCACGCTCGCCCCGGATCTCTCTGAGGAGCACATCGACTACGTCGTCCGCGAGCTCCCGGCGGTCGTGCGGCGCCTCCGCGAGGAGGCCGGGTCGCCGGCCGCGGCGGCCGCATCGCGGGCGGCCCCGCCTCCGCGCGACGCCGCGCAGTAACTGTATACGCTCTTTACAGATCGGCCCGCCGCAAGCTATCATCTGTATACGTCGATGATCCCCGTCGACGTGACGCAACGACTGGACCACTCCCCGTGCCCGACACCGTCTTCGACGACTACCTCGACCTGGTAGAGGCCGCCCGCGAGCTGAGCATCCATCCGCAGAGCCTGCGCCGCCTCATCAAGCAGAAGCGGATTCCCGCGACGATGTTCGCCGGCAAGTACCTCATCGAGCGCGACAAGCTCGAGATCTTCAAGTCCAGCTACGACCCGCGACCCGGGCGCAAGCCGATCCGGCGCCTGCTCTGAACCCCTCTCCGCGCCGGCCGGGGCGGCGCCCCGGCGAGGCGCGAGGGCCCCGGCCCTAGTCGAACTCGGAGCGCGATTCGCTCTCGCCGCGGAGGTAGCGGATCGCCTCCCTGTGCTCGTCGTCCGAGATCCGCCCCTGGCCGTGCAGGAAGGTGAGGAGCACCTCGAGGGTGAGGATCGGGTGCAGGCGCACGCCGATCTGGTGCAGGCGGCGCTCCGCGCCCTGCTCCCGGTCGATGATCACGACCGCGTCGCGCACGTAGATCCCCGCCTCGCGCAGCCGGAGCACCGTCTCCACCAGCGAGCCGCCCCCCGCGGCGAGATCGTCGACCACGAGCGCGGTGTTGCCCGGCCGGTAGATGCCCTCGATCTCGACGCGCGTGGCCCGCGTGTCCCAGGCGGCCCGCGGCCGCGCGTAGAGCAGCGGCAGTCCCATCTGCAGCGAGAGCGCGGTCGCGATGTGCAGCCCCCCGATGGGGACGCCGGCGATGAGCTGGAAGGGCTGCACCGGCCGGTTGCGGAGCGAGAGCGCCGTGCGCAGCTCGTCCTCGATCAGCCGCGCGATGCGCGCCAGGCCGCCGGGGCGCGCGATGATCAGCTTCGGGTTGACGAAGACGGGGGAGTTCTGGACGGTGCGGCCGAGGGTGTAGTTCCCGAACTGCACGCAGCCGAGCCGCCAGAGCAGCTCGGTGAGCCAGAGCCGCTCACCGGATCCGCGCTCCCCGCTCCCGCGGCCGCCCGTCGCGCTCACGCTCACGCTCCCGTCCCGGAGCGTTCCCACGCCCCGGGGTTGACCAGGTGATCGGGCCGCTCGCCGCGGAGCGCCGCGATGAGGCCGTCGACGCTGCGCTCGGCCATCCGCGCGCGCGTCTCGCGGGTCGCCGACCCGAGGTGCGGCAGCACGATCAGGTTGGGCGCCGCGAGCAGCGGATGATCGGGGGGGAGCGGCTCCGGCACGGTCACGTCGAGCGCCGCCGCGCCGAGCTGTCCCGTCGCCAGCGCCGCGCGCAGGGCCTCCTGATCCACGACCCCCCCGCGGGAGGTGTTCACGAAGATCGCGCCCCGCTTCATCGCCGAGAACGCGGACTCGTCGAAGATCCCCGAGGTCTCGGCGCTGAGCGGCACGTGCACGGAGACGACATCCGCCGTCCGGAGCAGGTCCTCCCACGTCGCGCGGTCGCCGGGAAAGGCCGGAACCTCCCGGCGCCCGTGGTAGAGGATCGCCATGCCGAAGGCCCGCGCCCGCCGCGCCACCGCGGCGCCGATGCGACCGGGGCCGACGATGCCGAGCGTCAGGCCGGCCAGGTCGCGGCCGAGGAGCCAGCCCGGCTCCCACGGCCCCCAGCCCCCCTCGCGGACGGCCGCGCTCCCCTCGGGGAGGCGGCGCGCCGCGGCGAGCAGCAGCGCGAGCGTGAGGTCGGCCGTCGCCTCCGTCAGCACGCCCGGCGTGTTCGTGACGAGCACGCCGCGCGCCGTCGCCGCCCCCACGTCGACGTTGTCGAAGCCGACGGCCATGTTGGCGACCACCCGCAGCCCCGGGCAGCGCTCGAGCAGCGCCTCGTCGACGCGCTCGGTCAGCATCGTCAGGATCCCGGAGCAGGGGGCCGCGCGCTCGGCGAGCTCGTCGGCGGTGGGCGGGCGCGGCTCCGACCAGACGTCGACGTCGAGTCCGGGCTCGGAGCGCAGCCGCTCCAGCGCCGCCTCCGAGGGGAGGAGGCGCGTCACGAGGACGCGGCGCATTCCGTGGCCGGAGACAGCCGGGGAGGACGGGCGGGGGGGCTCCACGGCGGCATTGTAGCGCCGTGCGCGAGGGGCGAGGGGCGCGGGAGCCCGCCGCACGCGCCGGCTAGCGGATCGCCCGAGGCCTCAGGGCATCTCCATCGCGTAGCCGGCCTCGCGCCAGGCGTCGTGGCCGCCCTCGACGTTGTAGAGCGGGGCGAGCCCGAGGGCGGAGGCGAACTCGGCTGCCACCGCCGATCGCTGGCCGGACTTGCAGATGAAGAGGATCGCCCGGTCGGTGGCGAGCTCGCCCGCCCGCGGGAGCGTCGACATGTGCGGGATGTTGACGGCGCCGTGGACGTGGCCCTCGGCATGCTCGTGCGGCTCGCGCGTATCGACGATCTGGACATCGCCCCCATCGATCATGCGCTTCGCCTCGTGCACGTCGATCCGGGTGAAGGGCTCGGACTCGTTCTGGTTCGCCATCTCTGCTTCCCGTGTGCGCCGCGGGACGCCGGTCGTCGCCCGGGCCCGGCGCGCTCCTCTCTCCGCCGGAGTGTAGCAAGCGCCGCCTCCCGCCGCCCCGCCCCGTCAGTTGAGGCGCTCGCGGCCCGCGAGGCGCCTCGACGCGACGAGGGACTCGAGCTCGCGCGCCGCATCGAGCATCCCGGCGAGGATGGGGGCGGCCCGGCGGAGGCGGAGGCCGACGTCCAGGGCCTCCAGCACCTCCTGGAGGTCGTCGGGCGAGGCGAGGGTGGATCCCTCCCACGCGAGGCGGTCGGCGAGTGCGCCGTCGCCGGCGGGGAGGGGAGGCTCGCTCTCGTAGCCGCCCACGATCGACGCGCGCAGCCGGATGAGCTCCTGGTAGTCGGCCCGCATCGCGCGCGCCCCCTCGGAGCCCGCGGCGTCGTGCTCCTCGGGGTAGTCGACCTCGGCCCGCAGGTAGGGGCGGTCCCTGTGCAGCGCCCGGATCACGAAGCGGCGCTCGCCGACCGCGCTCAGCACGATGTCGCCCTCGGGGTCGGTCCGGCGCGCCGTGATGCGCGCGGTCGTGCCGACGCTGCGGGGCAGCACGTCCTGGTCGCCGACCGACTCCCCCTCGGCGATGAGGACGACGCCGAAGGGCGCCCCCTCGTCGACGCACTCGGCGACGAGCTGCCGGTAGCGGCTCTCGAAGACGCGCAGCGGGAGCGTCGCCC
>DAOULG010000166.1:0-8269 GCA_034420495.1 Dehalococcoidia bacterium | reverse complement strand
GCGACCGCGAACTCCGCGAGGACCCTCCCCGGCCTCTCGCCCATCACGAAGACGCGATCGGAGAGCAGCACCGCCTCCCGGATGGAGTGCGTCACGAAGAGGACGGAGATGCGGTCGCGCTCCCACAGCGAGAGCAGCTCGAACCGGAGCCTCTCCCGGGAGAGTTCGTCGAGGGCGCCGAGCGGCTCGTCCATCAGCAGCAGGCGCGGCTCGTGGGAGAGGGCGCGCGCGAGCGCCACGCGCTGCCGCATGCCGCCGGAGAGCTCGTGAGGATGGTGACGGGCGAACTCGGCGATCCCGACGCGCCCGAGCAGGGCGGGCACGTCCGCCCGCACGCCGGCGAGATCGGCGACCAGTCCGACGTTGCGCTCCACCGTGAGCCACGGCAGGAGCCCGGGCTCCTGGGCGACGAGCCCCAGCCATCGTGCGCGGCGCGCATCGCGCGGGGAGGCGCCGAAGAGCTCCACCGCGGGTCGGGCCTCGCCCGGCCCCGGGCGCGGGGCGAGCAGGCCGGCGGCGATGCGGAGCAGCGTCGTCTTGCCGCAGCCGGAGGGACCGACCAGGGAGACGAACTCACCGGCCCCGACGGCGAGCGCGGCCCCGTCGAGCGCCGCGACCTCGCCGGCCGGCGACGGGTAACGGTGGGAGAGGTCCCGTACGAGCAGGGCCGGCGGGCCGGCGCCCGCGGCGGCGACCCCGGGCGCGGTGGCTGGCGCCGCCATAGCCCCTCCCCTGCCCCGGCCCGCGGGCGAGACCGCTGCGCCTCGCGCCGGCCGACCGGCCGCGAGGACACACGCGGCGGCCATTGTATGGTGCTCCCGTCCGGGACACGCGCCGGGCGGGGGACGGCCGGGGGAGGCGAGCGGTGACGGAGACGATCGCGATCATCGGGGGGACGGGCCCGGAAGGTCGCGGACTGGCGACGCGGCTCGTGCTGGCGGGGCACACCGTCATCATCGGGAGCCGCGACCCGGAGCGCGGCGCCTCCGTCGCGGCCGAGCTCGCGGGCTCCCTCCCCGCGCGCGACGGATCCGGCGCTCTCCGCGGCGGCGGCAACGCCGAGGCCTGCCAGGAGGCGACGCTCGCGATCGTGACCGTCCCCTACGCCGCTCACGCCCCCACGCTCGAGGCGCTGCGCGGGCCCCTCTCCGGCAAGCTCGTCATCGACGCCGTCGTGCCGGTCCGCTTCGAGCGCGGCCCCCGCCCGGTCGAGGTCGCCGACGGATCCGCGACGGAGGAGGCGGCGGCGCTGCTGCCCGACTCGACCGTCGTCGGCGCCTTCCACAACCTGGACGCGGAGACGCTGCTCGAGCCCGACGTCCGGGTCGACGCCGACGTCCTTCTCACCGGCGGCTCCGAGGGAAAGCGGCGCGCCGGCGCGCTCGCCGAGCAGATAGCGGGCGTGCGCGCCGTCGACGCCGGTCCGCTGCGCTACTCGCGCTTCGTGGAGGGGATCACGATCCTCCTGATCGGCATCAACGGCCGGCACCGCGCCCACACGGGGATCCGGATCGCGGGACTGCCGGAAGGGGAGTAGGCGCCCGCGGCGCAGCCGTCGGGGACGCCCCGGCGCCGGGGCGCACCGCTTGGCCGGCCGGCGTGCGATGATCGGGCGGTGATGGCGCCACCAGATGTCCGCATGATCGGCATCGCCGGACTGCCCCGCATCCGGGAGGGCGATGACCTCGGCGCGCTCATCTCCGAGGCGGCCGCCGCGCAGGAGACGCCCCTCGAATCGGGCGACGTGCTCGTCCTGACCCAGCGCATCGTCTCGGCGTCGGAGGGCCGCATCCTCCCGCGCGCCCACTTCGAGCCCAGCCCCTACGCCCGCGCCTGGTCGGAGAGGTGGGAGAAGGATCCGCACGTCACCGAGGCCGTCCTCTCGGAGTCCGTGCGCGTGGTGCGGCAGCTGCGCGGCGTCCTCATCACGGAGACCCGCCACGGCCTCATCTGCGCCAACTCCGGCGTCGACTGCTCCAACGTGGGCGGCGAGGAGTGGCTCTCGCTGCTCCCCGTCGACCCGGACGCCTCGTGCCGCTCGCTGCGCGCGCGGCTGCACGATCTCACGGGGGCGCGCGTCGCCGTGATCATGACCGACACCTTCGGGCGGCCGTGGCGGAACGGCCAGACCAACATCGCCATCGGCGTCGCCGGCATCGCCCCGCTGCGCAACTACGTCGGGCTCCCCGACATGGACGGCGTCGAGCTGCGCGTCACCGAGATCTGCGTCGCCGACGAGCTCGCCGGCGCCTCCGAACTGGTGATGAACAAGCTCGACGGCGTCCCCGCGGTGATCGTGCGCGGGTACCGGTTCGAACCCGCGGACGGCGCGGCCTCGGAGATCGTCCGCGACGCCGAGCTCGATCTCTTCCCCTGATGCCGCCCTTCCCCCGGGTGCCCCGCCCGCCGCGGGCCCCGTGACGGCGCAGGAGCACGCGGGCCTCGAGCGCAATCTCCGGCTGCTCCCGTGGTGGTGGGTGGCGCGCTGGCTCTGGCTCGGCGAGGGGATCTGGGTGCTCTACCTGCTGGAGGAGCGGGGGCTCACGCTCGGACAGGTGCTGCTCTTCGAGTCGGTCTTCGCCGGCATCACCGTCGTCGCCGAGGTCCCGACCGGGATGGTCGCGGATCGCTGGGGCCGGCGCCTCTCGCTGCTCGCCTCGGGAGTCCTGACCGCGCTCGGCCTCACCGTCTTCGGACTCGCCGAGAGCTTCGAGCTGCTGCTGCTCGCCTTCGCCCTCTTCGGCACCGGCCTCTCGCTGATGTCGGGCGCCGACGACGCGATGCTCTTCGACTCGCTCACGCCGCTCGGGCGCGGCGGCGAGTTCGCCCGTCGCGCCGGGCGCCTCAACGCGATGGCCTGGGGCGTGAACGCGGTGACGGCCATGGCCGGCGCAGGGCTGGCGCAGGTCACCTCGCTCGCCCTGCCGATCGCGATCTCGGGCGTCTTCGGCCTCCTCGCCGCCTTCCTGGCGCTGCGCTTCACCGAGCCTCCCGCCCGCGGTGACCCGGTGCCCTTCCTGCGCATCGGCGAGCGCGCCGCGAGGCGCCTCCTCGGCACCCGCGAGATGTGGTCGATCGTCCTCTTCTTCGCCGCCGTGCTGGTCTCGGCGGCGCTCGTCTTCACCGTCTTCCAGCCGATAGCGACGGGGCTCGGCGCACCCGTCTGGGCGCTCGGGGCGATCGCCGCGACGATGACGATCTCCTCCGCCTTCGGGGGCTGGATGTCGGCCGCGACGGAGCGGCGGCTGGGGCTCTCCCGGACGCTCGCCCTCGCCGGCGTCGTGGCGATGGTGGCGCTTCTGGCCGGTGCCGCCGGGACGTGGGCGCTCTTCCCGCTGATCCTGCTCTCGCCGCTCGCGTGGAACGTGCTGCACCCCCTCGTCGCCGACTACCTGGCGCGGCGAACCCCCGACCGCGAGCGCGCGACCGTGCTCTCGCTCAACTCGATGGCCTCGCAGCTCGCCACCGTGATCGCCACGCCGGTGGTCGGCCTGCTCGTCGACGGGCGGGGCACGGGCACGGCCCTGCTCGCCTCGGCGGCGGCTCTCTCGCTCGTGCTCGCCGCCGGCTATGCGCTGTGGCGCGCCGGCGGCGAGCGCCGCCTCCAGCCGACCCGGCCCCCGGAGGAGGGCGGCGCGCCGCCCTCGCCGCCGCCCGAGCGAAAGGCGTAGCATCGGCCCGGGGGGGATGATGGCGGCCGGCGATCCGGACGGCACCGGGCACCCCGGCGGGGGGGAGGCGGATCCCGGGCGGGGATCCCCCGGCCGCACGCGCGCGCGCGACCTCGCGCGCTCGGCGCTCGTCAACGACGACGACCCGCGCTTCCCGTGGTGGCTGCCCCTCCCCGGCGCCGCGCTCGCCCTCGCCTGGGGGGCGTGGCAGGCGGTGGGCGCGGACGCCGGGGGCGGCTCCGCCTTCGTCGGCGCGCTCCTCTGGCCCGGACCCGCGATACTGGCGCTGGCGACGCTCGCCACCTTCCTCGGCTGGCAGCTCGAGATCGACTGAGCGCGCGGGGGAACGATGCTCCATCTGCTCTTCGGCGACGACGACTTCCGCGTCGAGGAGGCGCTGCGCGCGCTCCGCGAGCGGCTCGACGCGGACGGCATGCTGGCCACGAACAGCAGCGTCCTCGAGGGGCGCCGCGTCACGCCGGCCGAGCTGCTGCAGCACGCCTCCGCGCTCCCCTTTCTCGGGTCCGCCCGGTTCGTGCTCGTCGAGGGTCTGATCGTCGCGGCCGGCCGCGGGCGGGCCGCGGTCGACCGCTGGCGCCCGCTGCTCGACGCCCTGCCCACGCTCCCCCCGTCGACCACCCTGGTGCTCCGCGAGCCTCCCGCGCCGCGGCGCGGGGGCCGTCGCGAGTCGATCGCCTCCTGGCCGCTCGTGCGTGAGCTCGCCGCCCTCGACGCGGTCGAGGTCGAGGAGTTCCGCCCGCTCTCTATCTACGGGCGGGGCGGCGAGAGCGAGGTGGCGCGCTGGCTGCGCGCGCGCGCCGAGGCGGCGGGGGTGGCGATGGAGGCGCGCGCGATCTCCACGCTGGTCGATCTCGTCGGCGCCGATCTGCGCACTCTCGACGGCGAGCTCGCGAAGCTCGCGCACTACGCCCGCGGCCGGGCGGTGACCGAGGAGGACGTGCGCGCGCTCACGCCCGAGGCGCGCGAGCAGAGCCTCTTCTCGCTCGTCGACGCGGCCATCGAGGGGCGGGGCTCGGCGGCGATCACCCTCCTCGACCGCATCCTCACCGACGGGTCTGCGACGCCGGGGCGCGTGCAGTACCAGCTCGGGCGGCACCTCGGGCAGCTCGTGCGGGCCACCGAGCGGGCCGAGGCGGGCGGGAGCGAGCAGGAGATCGGCGCGGCGACCGGGGCGCAGGGCTACGCGCGCACCAAGCTCGTTCGCCAGGCGCGCGGGATCCGGCGCGAGGTCGCCGAGCGCGGCCTGCGCGCCGTGGAGCGCGCCGACCACCAGGTGAAGAGCGGGCGCATGCCCGAGGCGCTCTCGCTCGAGCTGCTGCTGCTCGAGGTCGCCGCCTGCGCGCGCGAGGGCAGGAGGGAGCGGCGTCCCCTCAGAAGCTCCGGCGGATAGCCGTCACGACGCGCCCCTGCACCTCGACGTTCTCGGATGCCGCGTAGATCGGCCCCATGGAGCGGTTCATGGGCTGCAGCCGGACGCGCTCCCCCTCGTGGTAGAAGCGCTTGAGCGTCGTCTCGTTCTCGTCGCGCAGCCAGACCGCCACCATGTCGCCGTCGTCGGCGGAGCGGGTGGACTCGAGGATGACGATGTCGCCGTCCTGAATCAGCGCGTCGATCATCGAGTCGCCCTCGACGCGCAGCGCGAAGAGGCCGCGCCGCCCGTCGACCTGCTCGTCCGTGACCTCGATCCGATCCTGATACGCCCCGGGGCTCACCGTGTCGGGCGGCGTGGGGATCGGTCGCCCGGCCGCGATCGCGCCGAGGAGGGGTACCGAGACGGTCGCTCCCCGCCGCTCCCCCGCCGCTCCGAGCAGCTCGATCGCCCGCGAGACCTCGCGATCGCGGCGTATGTGACCCTTCTCCTCGAGCTTCTTCAGGTTGTAGTCGACGACGGAGGTCGAGGAGATGCCGCACCCCTGCTGTATGTCGCGGATCGAGGGCGGGTAGTTCTTCTCGTCGATGAAGTCCTGAAGAAACTGCAGGATGCTCTGCTGCCTCGCGGAGAGGTCCTCGGACATCGCTTTTCCTCCCGGTCGCCCCGCCGCCGCCGCCCCGTCCGCCGCCCCGTCCGGCGCGCCTCGTCGGCGGCCTGTCGGCGAGCGCAGGGCGACACATATGTTCCGAACTATAGGAGAGCATCCGGGCGGGGGTCAATCGCCGGTGCGGCGCGTAGGATCGCTGCAGCGGCGCCGGACGCGAGGCCCGGCGCCCCCGGGGGAGGGGGAACGGTGGCGGCGAGCCTGGAGGATCTCTTCGGCGGCGACCCGCCGGGGGGTGCGGAGGAGCCGGCGGGCGACGCGCGCCGGGCGCTCGTCGTCGCCGCGCATCCCGACGACGCGGACTTCGGGGCGGCGGGGACCGCCGCCCTGCTCGCGCGCGCCGGGTGGTCGGTGCGCTACGTGGTCGTGAGCAACGGCTCGAAGGGCTCCGAGGATCGCACGCTCACGCCCGAGGCGCTGGTCGAGATGCGGCGGGCGGAGCAGGTGGAGGCGGCGCGGCTGCTCGGCGTCGGCTCCGTCGGCTTCCTGGGCTACCCCGACGGGGAGCTCGCGGCCGGCCGCGAACTCGTGGGCGCCATCACGCGCGAGATCCGCACGTTCCGGCCCTTCTCCGTCTACACCCACGATCCCGAGCCGGTGATCCTCGAGAACTCCTTCATCAACCACTCCGACCACCGGGCGACCGGCCTCGCCACGGTGGACGCCGTCTACCCGGCGGCCCGAGATCACCTGAACTTCCCCGAGCAGATCGCCGAGGGACTCGAGACGCACAAGGTGCGCGAGCTCTACCTCTTCGGCACGCACGCCCCGAACCAGACCATCGACATCTCGACCGTGCTCGAGACGAAGATCGCGGCGCTGGCCGCCCACCACAGCCAGTTCTCGGTCGACGACGAGTTCCTGGCGCTCCTGCGCGAGCGATGGAGCGAGGGCGACGGGCGCTACGTCGAGCGTTTCCGGAGGGTGCGCCTGTGGTTCTGACGCCGTGAGCCCCCTCGAGCCGGCCGCCAGCCATTGCGCCCGGTGCGGCGCCGTCCTCGCCCCGGGGGCGGGCGGGCAGCCTCCGCGCTGCCTCCGATGCGGCCACATCGCCTACCCCGACCCGAAGATAGCCGCCGGCGTGCTCGTCGGCCGCGGGGGCCGTCTCCTCCTCGTCCGGAGGAACCACGAGCCTGCGCTCGGCCGATGGTCGTTCCCCTCCGGCTACGTCGACGCGGGGGAGATCATCGAGGACGCCGCCGCCCGCGAGGTCCGGGAGGAGACCGGACTCGAGGTCCGGCTCACGCGCCTGCTCGGCGTCTACAGCAGCGCCGGTGAACAGGTCGTCTTCATCGCCTACGCCGGCGAGGCCCCGGACGGCGAGGCGCGGGCGGGGGAGGAGGCCTCCGAGGTGCGCTGGTTCGAGCCGGCCGAGATCCCCGAGCTGGCCTTCCCGCACGACCCGGCGATCGTCGAGGCGTGGCGGAGCGGCCGCGGCATCGCGCTCCGGGGCGGCTGAGCGGGGAGCGGCGCGCGCCTCTGCCGCGCGATCATCTGGCAACATAGAGCGGCGGCCCCGGCGATCGGGCACCAGGTGCGCCGGGGGACGGTGAAGGGAGGGGCGATGGCCGAGCAGCCGCTGAGCCTGCTCCAGCGCCGCGGCATCGAGGCCGAGGTGCTCATCCCCCTGATCCGGCGGCTGGAGCAGGAACTCGGCCGGGAGCAGGCGCACCGCATCGCCCGCGAGACGATCGAGCAGATCGCGCGGGATCAGGGGAGGGCGGTGGCGGGCGCCATCGGACGCGACGACCTGATCGGCTTCCGGGAGGTGCGCGACTCCTGGGGCGGGGCGGGGGGCGATCTCACCATCGAGACGCTGCGGGACGACGAGGAGGCGCTGCACTTCAACGTGACCGGCTGCCGCTTCGCCGAGATGTACCGCCGGCTCGATGCGCCCGATCTCGGGTTCCTGCTCTCCTGCGCCCGCGACTTCACGCTCTCCACGGGCTACTCCGGGCCGCTGCGGCTGGAGCGAACGCAGACGATCATGCAGGGCGCTTCGCACTGCGACTTCCGCTATCGCCTCGCGCCGGACGCGGCGGAGCCGGCGGACGGTGCGGGCTCCGGGAAGGGAGCGGGACAGTGAGCACGCGCACGGAGGGCACGGTGCCGCCGGAGGACGAGCACGCGGACACGGCCGGGGAGGACCGGGGGACGCCCGGTGAGGGGCCCTCGCTCGGCGAGGCGCTCCGGCAGCTCGTCCAGACGGCGCAGGGCACGGCGCGCGAGGTCGCCGACGCGGCTCGGCCCCGCGTCGAGCAGGCCGCCCGGCGCGCGGGCGATGAGGCGCGCCGGGCCGCCGAGGCCGCGCAGCCGCACGCCGACGAGCTCTCGAGGCGCGCCCGCGACGCGATGCGATCGGCGCGACCGGTCGCGGAGCGGGCGCTCCGCGACACCGCCCGCTACACCAAGGAGCACGAGCAGGAGCTGCGCCGGGCCGCCGCCGCCGGCGCCGGCGCGGCGGCGCGCGTCGCGACGCCTCCCCACTTGCGACCCGCCCTGGACGCCTTCGAGCGGGGCCTGAGATCGGGCGAGGAGGCG
>DAOULG010000165.1:0-2654 GCA_034420495.1 Dehalococcoidia bacterium | reverse complement strand
GGGACCCCGCCGCCGCCGGGGATGAAGCCGTGGCGCACCTCCGGCAGCGCGAAGCTCGCATCGGGGCTCGCGATGCGTATGTCGCAGGCCAGCGCCAGCTCGAGCCCGCCGCCGAGGCAGTAGCCGCCGACCGCCGCGATCAGGGGCTTCGCCACCCGGATCGTGGAGGTCTCCTCGGAGGGCTCGACGGTGAGGATCTCGTCGACCGTTCCGCCGGAGGGGCCCGTGGCGCCGGGCCGCGCCCACTCCTTCAGGTCGGCGCCGGCGCTGAAGGCGCGCTCGCCCGCGCCGGTGATGACGCCCACGCGTATGGCGGGATCGGCGTGGACCCGCTGGAGGCACGCGCGCAGGAGCGCGCCCGACTCCGCGTTCATCGCGTTGAGCGACTCCGGCCGGTTCAGGGTGATGAGCGCGACGCCGCCGTCGCGCACGTCGAGGAGAACGGGAGCCTCGCCCATCGCCCTCTCCCCTCCCGGGAGCCTCCGCGCGCCCCACGCCCCCACCCGGCGGGGGCGGC
Organism: Dehalococcoidia bacterium; assembly: GCA_034420495.1. Classification (GTDB taxonomy): domain Bacteria; phylum Chloroflexota; class Dehalococcoidia; order UBA2979; family UBA2979; genus VYDC01. The sequence continues at coordinate 2,137 of DAOULG010000165.1, read as the reverse complement.
GGCTAGCGCCCCGTCCAGACGGGCCGGCGCTTCTCGACGAAGGCGCGGGGCCCCTCCGTGGCGTCCTCCGAGTCGCGCAGTCCGCGCGCCTGCTGCTCGTCGTGGGCCCACCTGCTCGACTCGGAGGGCCCCAGGGAGCCGTCGCGCATGCGCCACGCGCCCTCGAGCAGGAGCCGCGTCACGAGCGGCGACATCTGCATCACGATGTCGGCGATCTCGCGCGCCCGCTCGAGGAGCCGCTCGTAGGGGACGATCTCCGTCACGAGCCCCAGGTCGTACATCCTCTGCGCGCTGACGCGCTCCCCGGCCGTCCCCATCAGCGCCATGCGCAGCGCGACCGGCCACGGCAGGCCGGCGTCGGCGAGGCCGTAGATCTCGCCGGCCGGGAGCTGGCTCACCGAGAGGTGGGGCTCGAGGAAGTCGACGTGGTCGGCGGCGATCACGATGTGGGACTCCCACACGAAGAGCAGACCGCCGCCCGCGGTCGTGCCGTTGAGCGCCGTGATGATCGGCTTGTAGAAGCGGTACGGCCACGGCAGGCCGTAGACGCGGCGCTGGCCGACGCGGCCCTCCGCGCCGGAGGCGGCCTCGCGCATGTCGGCGCCGGTGCAGAAGTGGCGGCGCCCGGCGCCGGTGATGATGACGCACCAGATGTCGTCGTCCTCGCGCGCTCCCTCCCAGAAGTCGCCGAGCTCGGCGTGCAGCGTCGCGTTGAGGGCGTTGCCGCGCTCCGGCCGGTTCAGGGTGACCGTGGCGACGCGATCCTCGACCTCGACGATGAGGGTCTCGTAGGGCTCACCCGACCCGTACGAGACGAACTGCGTGGTCTCTGATGTCATGACGTTCCCGTCCCCCGCCCGCAGAGATGCGGTGCCGCGAATCATAGACGCCCCGGCCGGGCCCTGACCAAGCCCGAGGGGATGACGCCCCCCGCGTGCGGCTGCGACGATGTCGCCCGGCGAGGGGGGCGCATGGTGCCGGAGGCCGACGTCGTGGTCGTGGGGGCCGGCAACGCCGCGCTCTGCGCGGCGCTCGCGGCCCGCGAGGCGGGCGCGCGGACGGTGGTGCTGGAGAAGGCGGCGCGCGAGGAGCGCGGCGGCAACACCTACTTCAGCGGCGGCGCCTTCCGCTTCCCCTACGCCGGGATCGACGACATCGCCCGGCTGATCCCCGACCTGAGCGAGCGCGAGCGGGCCGAGGTGGACGTGGGCGCCTACCCGCGGGAGGCGATGCGTGAGGATCTGGTCCGCGTGACCGCAGGCCGCGCCGACCCCGGCCTCGTCGACGCGCTGGTCGACGGCGCCTGGCCCGCCATGACCTGGATGCGCGAGTCCTTGGGCGTCCGCTGGGTGCTCCTCTACGGGCGGCAGGCCTACCGGGTCGACGGCCTGCTGCGCTTCTGGGGCGGCCTCATCGTCGAGGCCGTCGGCGGCGGAGCCGGCCTCTCCGACGCGCTCTTCTCCGCCTGCGAGGCGCGCGGCGTCGAGATCCGCTACGGCACGAAGGCGCTCTCGCTGCTCGCGGAGGAGCGCAGCGGCGCCGTCCGGGGGGTGCGCGCCGCCGGCCCCGGGGGCCGCTACGAGCTGCCCGCGGGCTCCGTCGTGCTCGCCTCGGGCGGCTTCGAGGCGAACACCGAGATGCGCGCCCGCTACCTCGGCCCGGGGTGGGAGGCCGCGAAGGTGCGCGGGACGCGCCACAACGTGGGCGACGGTCTCCGGATGGCGCTCGAGGCGGGGGCGCAGTCGGCGGGGCAGTGGTCCGGGGCGCACGCGGTCGCGTGGGACCTCAACGCCCCTCCCACGGGCAACCGGCGCATAGGCGATCTCTACCAGAAGCACTCCTACCCCCTCGGCCTGGTGGTGAACCAGCGGGGCGAGCGCTTCGTCGACGAGGGAGCCGACCTCCGCAACTACACCTACGCGAAGTACGGGCGCGAGATACTGCGGCAGCCCGGGGGCGTCGCCTTCCAGCTCTTCGACCAGCAGGCGGTGCCGCTGCTCCGCGACGAGTACCGCATCCGCGAGGTCACGCGCGAGCAGGCCACAAGCGTCGGCGAGCTCGCCGAGCGACTCGGCATCGACCGCGACGGGCTCGAGCGGACGGTCGCCTCGTACAACGCGGCCTGCCGCCCCGGCGA
>DAOULG010000164.1:0-12237 GCA_034420495.1 Dehalococcoidia bacterium | reverse complement strand
GCGTGGGAGGCGACGGAGAGGACCGGCCGGATCCGGTCGGCTCTCCCCGCGCGCCGACGGACGGCACCCGGGCGGCCGACGGCGGCGCGGGCGCCGAGCAGCGTGCGGCGGCCATCGAGCGCGCCCGCGGCCTGCTGCGGGTGAGCCCCTGGGCGAATGCCACCGAGCGCATCACCCTCTGGCTCGTGAGCCCGCCGCGCGGGATGACGCCCCGGGGCCGGCCGCCGGTGGAGGCGTGGCTCGCCGTCGACCGGGCGACGGCGCAGACGCTGCCGGGCGACGGCCAGAGACTCTCCCGCAGCAGGCCGCGCGCCCGCTCCGCGGCCTCGGCCCGCTCGCCCGGGCGCGGGTCGGCGCCCGCGTCCGGGTCGGCGCCCGCGTCCGGGGCGGCGTCCGCGTCCGGGTCGGCGTCCGGCGGCGCGTGGGGAGGGCCGGCCGGAGCCGCCCGGGCCTCTGCGTCGCCTCCCGTCGCCGTGTCGTCGGTCACGGCCGGACCCTAGCAGCGGCCGCGCGCGGCCGCGAGTCGGAGCGTCGCGGAGACGGGCCGGGGAGCCGGGCTCTCTCAGCGTGCGAGGCGCACGGCGAGATCGGCGACTCGCTGGCCCAGCGCGCGGGCCTGGGCGAGGTCGCCGGGGGTGACGCGGCCGTGGGCCGTCGCCCCGTAGTAGGAGCCGGTGGTGCGCATGCGATCGCTCCACGGCAGGCCGACCATCACCATGCCGTGCGCCATCAGGAGGTGGACGAGCTGGAGCAGCGTCGCCTCGGTCCCCCCGGAGCGGGACCAGCCCCCGGTGAAGGCCCCGGCGGGCTTCCCCGACAGGTCGCCGCTCTCCCAGAGGTCGCCGGTCTCGTCGAACCAGAGCTTCAGCTTCCCGGTGATGCCCGACCAGTTCGGGGATCCGACGATCAGTCCGTCGCAGAGCAGCAGGTCCCGGGGGTCGGCCTCCTCGACGCGCCGCAGCATCAGATCGGCGCCCGCGGCGTCCCGCACGCCGCCCGCGACCCCCTGGGCGAGTTCCTCGACCAGGCCGCCGCGGCTGTCGTAGAGGACCAGCACCACCGCCATCGGGACCTACCCTCCCGGGTGCGCCCGCGCGGGTGCGCCCGCGCCGCTCGGCCCGGGCCCGCGCCGCACGCCGGTGCGATCGCGCGCCCCCACCTCAGGCCCCGAGCTCGTCGTGCTCGCTCGCCACCCTGCGGAGGTGGGTGATGCGCTCCTCGGGATCGCTCGGGCCCTCGAGCGTCTCCCGGGCATGCTCGATCAGCCAGGCCGCGCCCCCCGCCGCGACGAACCACTCCACCGCCTGCAGCAGGGCGAGCGGGCGGGCCTGGGGGTGCCCGCGGTGGCGGAGGACGCCCCAGGCGAAGCCGGCGAGCGCCGAGGAGAGGACGAGCGCGAGCTGGCTGCGGCCGCTCACCGTGCGGCCGCGCCGCCGCCGGCGCTAGTCACCGAGCACCGTGTCGTACCCGAGGGCGCGGATCTCCTCGACGTAGTCGGAGCGCCACCCGGGGTGCGGGATGCGTCGCGACCGGGCGCGGAACTCGCGGTGGTAGCGCAGATACTCCTCCTCGTGCCGGCGCCGCCAGTCGTTCTCCTGGCGGAAGGCGTCCAGGTCGACCTGCTCGAGCGTGCGATCCAGCTCGTCCTCGGCGAGATCGAACTCGTCGCGCCAGTGCTCGGTGAGATAGTCGAGCGACTCTTCGAGGTCGCGGCGGCAGTCGAGCATGTAGCTCTCCAGGACCTGGCCGGAGTCGACCTCGTTGCCGCGGAAGCGCTCCTCGCGCGCGCACTCGGCGCAGAGCGTGACGAGCTTGCGGGCGTCGCACTCCTCGGCGCGCGGGCAGTCGCGGTGGCGCGGGGCGAAGCGGTTCAGGGAAGGCTTGCGTGAGTATCCGACGACGAGCGTCTCGTAGTCGCGCTCGCACCGCGGGCACGTGGTGCGGTGCTCGAAGAGCTCGTTGACGGTGTCTTCCCAGTTGATCTGCATGGTGCCCCTCCCGCCACACCGATCGTAGGGAGCGGTCTCCCGCTGTCAATCGCCCGGGGACGGCGTCCCCACCGCCGGAGCCCGGGCCGCTGCGCCCCGTCAGCGGCGGAGATCACCCCGGTAGGAGGCGGCCTGCCCCGGCATCTCCTCGACCTCGACCGCGAGCCGGCGGATCCCGTCATGCCCACCCTCGCGGAGGGCCCCGGCGACCCTCTCCCAGAGCCACCGCGCCAGGAGCTCGGCGGTGGTGTTCTCGATGGGGAGCGCGGCGACCTCCCCCGACGGGAAGCGGTAGGTCCGCTCCCGGTAGGAGACGACCCACGATCCCGCCTCCTCCCTCAGCTCGAGCAGCGGCGAGCGCGCCTGCAGCAGGAAGCGGTGATCGAGCTCCTCGCACGCCTCGCGGCAGAGCCGTTTCAGCACGGCGAAGTCGATGACCCAGGAGTCGGCGCTGAGATCGCCGCCGACACGGCAGGCGACGGAGTAGTTGTGGCCGTGCAGGGGTTCGAGGTCGTCGCCCAACGTCGCCATGTGCGCGGCGGCGAAGCGGAGGCGCACGCCGCGGACCTCGACCTCGTGGGTGCCGGGGTCGGCACCCCTATCGGCGGACATCGGGCCGTCTGCCGCCGCCGCGCCCGCTGCCGGGGTCTATATCTCGAGGGAGGAGAGCAGCGCGTCGACGTCGGGAGGCTCGTGCTGGCCGGCGCGCTCCCGCGCCTCGCGGAGTCGCTGGTACATCGGCCTGCTCTCGGGCGCGCGGTAGAGCAGGCCCACCGGGATCCGCCCGCTCGTCGCGTGCGCCATCGCCTGCTCCCTGCTGCCGGGGTCGTGATCCTCCGGGAGCGGGTAGGCCGCCGGCTCGATCCCCTGCTTCGGATTGCCCTTCAGCGCCGCGTAGGTGTCGTTGTAGGTGGTGCAGGGGGACTGCACGTGGACGATGGCGAAGCCGGGGTACTCCATCGCCTCGCCGATCGTGGCGGCGAGATCCCGGGGGCGGGTCGACAGCATCGATGCGACGAAGCTGACGCCGAGCGCCAAGAAGAGCTCGAGCGGGTTCATCGCGTCGTCGAGCTTCCCCAGGGGGGTCGTCGGCGTGACGGCCTCGAAGGCGCTCGTCGGGGAGGCCTGCCCCTTGGTGAGCCCGTAGATGCCGTTGTCCATCACCACGCAGGTGACGTCCATGTTGCGCTTCGCCGCCGGTCCGATGTGCTCGGCGCCGATCGAGAGGAAATCGCCGTCGCCCGCGGCGACGAGCACGTTGAGCTCGGGCCGTGACGCCTTGACGCCGTAGGCGATCGGCAGGGTCCGGCCGTGGATGCCGTGGATGCCGAAGGGCTGCGGCCCCTCCTGGAGGTGGACGAGGTTCCCCGAGCAGCCGATTCCCGCGACCACCACGGTGTTCTCGATGCGCTCGCCCAGCCTCGTGACGCGGTCGGCGAGCGCGAGCTCGACGGCGCGCACGACGCCGAAGTCCCCGCAGCCGGGGCACCACTTGAAGTCGTAGTCGGGATTGCGCTTCGTCATGCCCGGACCAGCTCTCCTGTCCGCGCCTCCAGACGCTCACGGATACGCTCGGTGAGGACGCGCTCCTTGAACGGGAGACCGGTGTACTGCGTGATCTCCTCGGCCCGCACGCCCTGCTGGCGCAGAAGACCGGCGAACTGGCCCAGGTAGTTGAGCTCGGGGACGAGCACCAGCTCCTTCGCGCGCAGCTCCTCGAGGAGCTGCGGGGGAAGCGGGTTGAGGAACATCGTGTAGTACCAGGCGAGGTCGCCGCGGTCGCGCAGGGCGAGATAGGCGGCGCGTGCCGGTCCCTTCGACCCGCCCCACGGCAGGAGGGCCACGCTCGCCTCGGTCCCCTCGGCCTCGTAGAGATCCTCCTCGAGGAGCGAGAGCTTCCCGAAGCGGCGATGCGTCATCTGGAGGTGCCACTTCGGGAGGTGCGTCGTGTCGCCGTACTCGTCGTGCTCGCTCCCGTTCGCGACGTAGGCACCCGGACCCCCGGGCACCGGGAAGGGCGTCAGCCGCTCACCCCGGTAGCGGCGCGGCGGCCCGTCGCCGTTCTGGGGATCCGGCCCGTTCACCGTCACGCGGCTCTCGGGCCGGATCGAGGAGAGCCGGGGCCTCTGCACGTCCTGCTGCCTCTCGGCGAGCGAGGCCTCGGAGAGCAGGATCACCGGGCCCTGGTAGCGCTCGGCCCAGTTGATGGCGTGCGCCGCCCCGTAGAAGCACTCCTCGACGCTTCCCGGCGCGATGATCGGGATGCGGAGGTCGCCGTGTCCGGGGTTGAGCGCGGTCAGGAGGTCCGACTGTTCGGTCTTGGTGGGGAGGCCGGTCGACGGGCCGCCGCGCTGCACGTTGACCACGACGAGCGGGATCTCGGCCATCCACGCGAGTCCGAGCCCCTCGCTCATCAGCGAGAGTCCGGGCCCGGCGGTCGACGTCATCGCCCGCCTCCCGGCGAAGCCCGCTCCGACGAGCGCCGTGATCGACTCGATCTCGGAGCTCGACTGGCCGACGTAGCTGCCGTCGCCGGTGAGGTAGCGCTCCATGAACGTCAGCATCGTGGTCGCCGGCGAGATCGGATAGCCGACGAAGACGTCGAGGCCGGCCGCGATCGCGCCGAGGCTCGCCGCCTCGAAGCCGCGCATCAGCACCCGCACCCCCTCGGTCGGCGGCGGCGCATCGAGGCCCGAGACGGTGAGGCCGGTCTCCCGCACCGCGTCCATGCCGAGATCGAGTGCCTTGATGTTTCCGTCGATGATGACGTCGTCGTTCGCGCGGCCGCGGGTGAAGCGCTCGCGGATGAAATCGGTGAAGTACTCGGCCGGCATGCCGGCGAGCGCCGCGACCGCCCCGATCATCACCATGTTGGCGGCCAGCGGGTTGCCGGTCTCGCGCGCCAGGCGGTCGACCTCCATGCCGACGCAGCGGCCCTGGTCCTCGATCTCGAAGTCGCCGGAGTTGTAGACGATGATGCCGTCGTCGCGGCACTCCTCGAGGTGATGCTCGTAGGCGTAGCGGTTGAGCACGACGAGGACGTCGAGCTCGTCTCCCGAGGCGAGCACCGGGCTGGTCGAGATGCGGGTCTGGGCCCAGGTCGGCCCTCCCTTGATCTGGGAGGGGAAGGTCGAGAAGGTCTGGACGTGGTAGCCGACGCGGGCTGCGGCCTGCGCCAGGCCCTCGGCGGCGGTCACGACGCCCTGGCCGCCCTCGCCGGCGAAGCGCACCACCAGGTCCGTCGCCATGAGCTACCGCCCCCTGCGAACGGTCGTCGGATGAGCGGTGCCGGGGTCGGGCCGGGCGGGGCCACGCGACGGCGATACCGGCGGCGGGTCCGCCTCGCTCGCTCCCCGGGAGCCGATCCGGTGCCTCACTCGTCGGACCCCATGGATGCGGGATGCCCCCCGCAAGCCGGGCGGCCTGCACCGCCCCCGTCGCCGCCGCGGACCACACAGTATCGACCCGCGTACGGCCTACGCTCAACGGTCGAATCCGTCGGCCCCGCGGGTGCGTGCCCTATCATAGCCGGAGCGCGCCCCGCGCGGCGCGCGAGCCGTGCCGGGAGCACCGAGCCCGCCCCGCCGCCTCGAGAGGCCTGCTGGAGGGAGGAGACCGTGGTCAAGGCCTACGTCCTGATCGTGACCAGCCCGGGCGCGACGCGACGCGTGGCGCTGGCGCTCCGGGGATTGCCGAACATCGCCGAGGTCCACGAGGTCATGGGCCCCTACGACGTCGTGGCGGAGCTGGAGACGGAGAGCCTCACCGACATACCGCCGATCCTCTCGGGCACCATCCGGACGATGGACGGGATCCAGTCGACGACGTCGCTCGTCGCCTTCTCGCCCGGCTAGGGCGGGACCCCCGGCTCCCGCCCCGCCTCTACGCCCGGCCGGCGGGCCTGTGGGCGGCGAAGAAGGCGCGGGCCAGATCGATGAACTCTTCCTCGCGGTCGAGGTAGGTGAGGTGGCCCGCGAGCTCGAGGGAGATGGAGCGGGCGCTCGGCGTCTGCATCACCATGCGCTGCTGGGTCGCCGCGTCGAGCTTGGGGGAGCGGCCGCCCCGGATGTAGAGGATCGGGCACCGGATGCCGGCCGCCGCCTGCCAGAGATCGTCGGGCCTCCAGTCGAGCGCCGCCCGCACGTCGGAGAGGCCGCGCAGCCCGCCCGGGACGCTCCCGAGCCGCCCGGCGGCCTCCTGCTCCAGCAGCGCCGCCGGTGCGCCGGGCGCCGCGCGGCGACGCCACGCGACGTACTCCTCGACCGTGGCGAACTCCGGGTGCTCCCGATTCGTCAGCAGCTCCTCCCACATCTCGCCCGGGGCCTCGCCGGCCGGCGCGACGTCGTTCGCGAGGGCGCAGAGCACGCGGCCGCTGGGGCGGGCGGCGAGGCCGATCGCGTTGTGCCCGCCCATCCCGTGGCCCAGGATGCCGAAGCGCGCGATCCCGACCGAGTCCGCGAACTGCTCCAGATCGTCGACGTAGTCCCGCGTGGCGTAGCCTCCGGGGGGCGGCGGATGGGTGGAGGCCCCGTGGCCGCGCTGGTCGGGGGCGAGCACGCGGTACTCGCCGGCGAGGGCCGGCGCCACGCGGCTCCAGTCCGCCGCGCAGCCCATCATCCCGTGCAGCAGCAGGAGGGCCGGCGATCCGGGCGAGGGCCCGTCCCAGTCCAGGTAGGAGATTTCCCCGTCCCGGAGCGCGGCGCTGCGCCGGACGGGGTCGCGACGCTGCTCGCCCACCGGCACCTCCTCGGGTCCGCCCCCGGGCACGGGCGTCGACACGATATCGGAGGCGCGTCTGAACCGGTAGCGGCCGGGGGCCTGCGCGAGAGCACGAGATCGGGCAGACTCGGCCGGGGCCCGACGTCGACGCGCCGCCGCCCGGCGCCCGCGTTCCGGCGGCGGGAATCCCGCGAGGTACGGAGGGGGCTCGCCGGGCGCGGGCGGGGGAGGCACCGTGAGCACGCTGGCCGAGTTCGAGAACAGGCCCCAGCTGGCCCGCATCACGTGCGGGTGGAAGAAGGCCGAGCTGCCCCTCGACTGGGTGCGCCGCTACTGGCGCGACGTCCACAGTCCCGTGATCGCCCGGCGTCCCGGCATCTGGGACTACCGCCACAGCCAGTTCGACCCGGTGCGGGAGGACCTGTTCCGCCCGATCGAGGGGATCGACTTCTCCTGCCCGGCGCACCAGCAGCTGATGTGGCTCTCGGACGTGCGCTACCTCGACGACGAGGCCCTGGCGGCGTGGGACGCCGACCCGAGCCCCGAGGTGAAGGGACACCTCTTCGGCGACATCGAGCTGATCGTCGACGAGAGCACGACCTACCGCACCCTCGGCGACAACGCCCACACCTACGTCGACGAGACCGGGATCGCCACCCCGCAGGGTCCCGTGCAGTCTCCGAGCTACGGGATCTTCGTGCGCGCCCGCTCCGAGGAGGCCTCCTTCCGCGCGTGCCTGCGCGACCTCGCCGCCCGGTGGGCCGCGGTGCCGGGCGTGCTCCGGCTGCGCCTCAACCTCTTCGAGGCGCCGGACATGGAGGCCGAGCGGCGCGCCGGCTACCCGATCCGGACGCACCCGCCGGAGCGCCAGTACCAGGCCTGGCTGGACATCGTGCTCGCCTCGGACGCCGTCGCGGCGGAGCTCGGGGAGGCCGCCCGGGAGTGCGGGCTCGCCGGGCACGTGCACACGCTGCACTGCTACCCCGTCCGGGTCGTCTACACCAGCAACTACGGCGGGCGCCCCACGCTCGTCGGGCTGCGCGGCTACGCCGCCTACGAGGCGATCACGGCGCTCGACGCGCAGAACCAGCGCGAGCCGTCGCTCCTTGAGTGGATGAACGGCCCCGTCGCCGCAGGCGGGCCGGCGGAGGGTCCGACCGCATGAGCCCCAACGTCTCCGAGCGCCTCGTGCGCTTCGCCCGCGACTGGTCGGCGCGAGGCGCGCCCGGGGAGGCGACGCACGAGGCGAAACGCCTGCTGCTCAACCAGCTCAAGGCATCGGTCGCCGCCACCGATCGCGACGCCGTCCGGCTGCTCCACGAGTGGGCCCGCGCGCCGGGCCCGGTCGAGGCCGGGGCGCACGTGCTCTGGTACGGCACCCGGACCGACCCGGAGCGCGCCGCGGTCGTGAACGGCGCCCTCTTCGAGGTGCTGGACTTCCACGACACCTACATCCCCTGCTTCATGCACGCCACCTCGGCGGTGCTCCCGGCGCTCCTCGCGCAGGCGGAGGTGGGCGGGCAGAGCGGGGCGGAGGTGGTCACGGCGCTCACGCTCGGCATGGAGGTGGAGCTCGCCGTGGCGACGATGCTGATGCCGACCGGCTACTACCGCGGCTACGTGCCGGCGGGGCTGACCGGCGGCGTCGGAGCCGCCGCCGCCTGCTCCATCCTCGCCGGTCTCGACGAGGAGCGGATGCGCAACGCGCTCGGGATCGCGATGTGCACGGCCTTCGGCCTCTACGTCTCGGTCGGCAGCATGACGCTCTCCTACATCACCGGGGCGACGGCCCGCTCCGGGCTCACCGCCTTCCAGCTCGCTGAGCGCGGGTTCGATGCGCCGGCGACGGCCTTCGAGGGCGACAAGGGGATGTTCGTGACGCACACCGACGAGGACGCCGCCAAGATGGAGGGCGTGCTGGACTCGCTGGGCTCGGAGTGGCGGATCCACGGCCAGAGCTACAAGACCGTGCCCACCGAGACGATCACCCACCCGGCGATCGAGTGCGCCCTCGAGCTCAGCCGCCGCGCCGGCGGCCGCGAGGTGGCGCGCATGCGCTTCGGCGTCCAGCCGATCGTGAAGGAGATCGTCGACGAGAGGTGGGAGCGTTTCGGCGTGCCGTCGACGGAGCTCACCGCCCGCTTCGATCTGCTCTTCTGCGCCGCGGCCGCCTGGGTACGCGGCCGCTTTACGCTGGCGGAGATGCAGGAGCCGGCCTACACCGATCCGGCGATCCTGGCGCTGCGCGCGCGCTCGGAGCTCGTCCCCGATCCGGCGCGCGAGAGCTTCGACGGCTGCTCGCTCACGGTCGAGTTCACGGACGGCTCCACGGAGTCGACCTCCGTCGAGGCGTTCCTGGGGAGTCCGGGCCGCCGGATGACGGACGCCGAGCTCTCCGACCTGTTCCGCACCTCCGCGGGCGATCTCCTCGCGCCGGCGCGCACCGACGCAATTCTCGACGCGACCTGGGGCCTCGACGGGGCGGACGACATCCACACGCTGATGTCGCTCGCCACCCTGCCCGCGGCGGAGTGAGGAGGCGCTGGTGAGCACCGTGACGCTGCCGGGCGGCGAGACCATCTGGTACAAGACCACCGGCACGGGGGCCCCGCTCGTCCAGATCCACGGCTCCGCCTTCGGCCACCGCAACTTCGAGCGCATGACCCCCGTCGCCGCGCGGGACTTCGAGGTCGTCGACTTCGATCTCCCGGGATACGGCGAGAGCCGCGGCGGTCCCCGGCCCGGCGGGATGGAGGGGCTCGCCGAGCAGGTCTTCGAGTTCATCCGCGCCGCCGGGTACGAGCGCGTCCACGTTCACGGGACCTCGTTCGGCGCCATGATCGGCCTGACGCTCGCGGCCCGGCACCCGGAGGTGATCGACCGGCTGGTCCTCTCCTGCTTCCTCGCCCGATACGACCGCGCCGCCCGGATGATGCGCGGCACGTGGAAGCTCGCAGCCCGCGACAGCGGCATGGAGGCGGTCGCCGATCTCACCTCGGTCGCGGGCTTCGCCCGGGGCTTCTACGAGCTCGACCGCGCCGAGGCTCAGCTCCAGTCGATGCGCGAGGCCTTCAGCAAGACGACGCCCGAGGCCTTCATCGCCGGCACGGAGACGATCGAGAGGACCGATCTCAGCCCCCTCGTCGCGCTGGTGCGCGCCCCCGCCCTGCTCATCGCGGGCGACGAGGACAACATGACGCCGTTCCGCCCGGCGCCGAGCGGCGTCGGGATGGCCCAGGTCTCGGAGCAGCTGCCGGAGTGCGAGACGCACGTGCTCGAGAACTGCGGCCACTACCTGGTCATCGAGCAGCCGGAGCGCGCGAGCGAGCTGATCGCCGAGTTCCTCACCCGGGATCGCTAGCGCGGGAGGATCCGGGGCGCGAGGTGGGGACGGAGCGGACGAGCCCCGTGAGCGAGACGCTGAGACGCTCCTACACCGACGGCCCGTACGGGCAGGTGCACCTGCTCGCGGGGGGGCCGGAGGGGGGCGACGCGCCCCCGCTCTACCTGCTCCACGCGACGGCGTACTCCTCGCAGCCCTTCATCCCCCTGATGGAGCGCCTCGCCCGCTCGCGCCGCGTGATCGCACCCGATACGCCGGGCTACGGCGGCTCCGACGCGCCGCCCGGGATGCCGCCGTTCGAGCGCTACGCCGACGCCTTCATCGACCTGGTCGAGCGCACGGCCGCAGCCGGCACGAGAGCCGTCGACGTCTTCGGCTATCACACGGGCGTGCTGATCGCGACGGAGGCGGCGGCGCGCCGCCCCGACCTCATACGCTCGCTGGTCCTCGTCGGCATCCCCTACTACCTGGGCGAGGAGCGGGAGGAGCGGCGCGCCGTCCTCGCCGCGCGCTCAGACCTGACGGAGGACTTCGAGCAGTTCCGCGCGCGCTGGGACTACTTCATCACCGACCGCACCCCCGGTCTCTCGCTCGAGCGCGCCTACGCCTGCTTCGTGGACGAGATGCGCGCCTATCCGCGGCACTGGTGGGCGCACGAGGCGCTCTTCGACTACGAGCCGCAGGATCGGCTTCCGCTGGTCCGCTGCCCGGTGCTCGTGCTCAACCCCGACAACGCGCTCGCGCGGCCCTCGCGGGAGGCCTCCCGCATCCTGCCCCGGGCGCGGGTCGTCGAGCTGCCGGGGCTCACGAACGCGATCTTCGATCTCGGGGCGGAGGTGCTGGCGGGAGAGATCGAGCGGTTCCTGGAGGAGTCGGGCGCCGAGTAGGGGTGTCGGGGAGCGCCGCCCGCGGTAGCGTGGCGGGACGGCGCGGGTGCGGGGGAGCGCGGATGAGCGACGAGGGACGGCCGGCGGAGAGCGCGCGGTGGGCCGCCTGGCGCGAGCAGACCCCGGCCCTGCGCGAGTACGCCTACATGAACTCCGGGTTCTCCGGTCCGTCGCGGCTCGCCGTGCACGAGGCGGTGCGGCGGCGGCTCGACCTGGAGCTCGCCCACGGAGCGACGACCCGGCGCGCGCTCGACGATCGCCACGAGCTCGTGAATCGCTACCGCGAGACGATGGGCCGCCTCCTCGGGGGCGCCTCGCCCGAGGAGGTCGCCGTCACGGGCAACACGACGGAAGGGATCAACATCGTCGTGAGCGGCCTCGGCCTGGAGGCGGGCGACTGCATCGTCACGACGAGCGTGGAGCACGGCTCCGGCATCGTTCCCGCCTACGTCCAGCGCGAGCGCCGCGGGTGCGAAGTGGTGATCGCGCCCCTGGACGCCCGGGACTCGGCGCGGCAGGCGACGGAGGGGATCGTCGCCGCGCTGGAGCGGGCGCGCGGGCGGCTCGCGCTCGTCATCCTCTCCGAGATCGCCTACTCGACGGGCCAGCTGCTCCCGCTCGGCGCGATCGTCGGGGAGGTGCACCGGCGCGGGGGGCTCGTGCTCGTCGACGGGGCGCAGACGGCGGGGCATCTCCCCATCGACGTGCGCGCGAGCGGGGTCGACTTCTACGCGATCCCCTCCCACAAGTGGCTCTGCGGCCCCGAGGGCCTCGGGGCTCTCTACGTCCGCGAGGAGCTGATCCCCCGCGTCGAGCCCGTGAAGGTCGCCGGCCGCGCAGCGGCGTCGTACGACCTCGAGGGGTCTTTCGAGGCCGAGCGCGCCCTCGTCACGAAGTACGAGCTGACCACGACCTCCACGGCGCTCATCGCCGGCACCATCGAGGCGGCGCAGTGGTTCCTGGACTCCGGTCCGGAGGCGGTCTTCGAGCGGGCGCGGTCGCTCAATCGCTACGCGCAGGCTCGCTTCGAGCAGATAGACGGCGTGACGGTCGTGAGCCCCCGCGACGACGGGACCAGGACGGGGCTCTTCTGCTTCACGGTGGACGGGCTGGACGCCGCGCTGGTGAATGCGTGGCTCCAGCACGAGTCCCGCGTGGTCTGCCGGTCGGTGGCGCAGTTCAACAGCGTGCGGCTCTCGCTGCACGCATTCAACACGCACGCCGACATCGAGCGGGCGGCGTCCTCGGTCGAGCGGGCGATCCGCGAGGGGATCCCCGACGACATCGAGCCCGCATATCC
>DAOULG010000163.1:0-5227 GCA_034420495.1 Dehalococcoidia bacterium | reverse complement strand
GCTCAACCGCCGCGTCCCCGAGCGCGTCGGCAACACCGACCCGCGCGTCGTCCCGCACGACTGCTACCCGGCCGACGGCGGCTGGGTGAACGTCGTCTGCCGGGACGACGCGCAGTGGGCGGCGCTGGCGGGCGCGCTCGGCCACCCCGAGTGGGCCCTCGACGCGCACCCGTGGGCGACCGTGCCCGGGCGCCTCGCCGCCCGCGCCGCCGTCGATGAGGCGATCGCCTCCTACACCCGGGAGCGCCCGGCGGCCCGGGTCGCCGAGGAGCTGCAGGCCGCGGGGGCGATCGCCGCCCCGGTCCTTGCGCCGAACGAGCCGCCCGCCGCGCCGCAGCTCCACGAGCGGGGCTGGTTCCAGATCGTCGATCAGCCCTACCTCGGCGAACGGATGATGACGGGCGTCCTCTGGCAGCAGCAGCCCGATCCGATCGCCTGGCGCCGGCGCTGCGCCCTGCTCGGCGAGCACAACCGCGAGGTGCTCGCCGAGCTCGGCTACTCCGCCGGCGAGGTGGCCGACCTCGAGGCGCGCGACGTCGTCGGCGACCGCTATCCCGATCCGGAGTAGGCGCCGGTGAGTCGCGAAGACGGCCCGGCGGCGCAGGGCGCCCCGGCGTCCGCGGGGGGCGGGCCGGCCGGGCGGCGCGCGATCGTCATCGGGGGCGGGGTCGCGGGCCTCGCCGCCGCGTACGAGCTCGTGCGCGCCGGCTGGGAGGTCAGCCTCCATGAGGCGGGGAGGCAGTTCGGGGGCCAGGTCCGCACCTTCGAGATCGGCGGGGGCCGCATCGAGGCCTTCTACCATCACCTCTTCCGATCGGATCACGACATCGTCGAGGTGATCGACGAGCTCGGGCTCGCGGGCGAGCTCGACTGGCTCCCCTCCTCGGTGGGGCTCGCCGCCGGCGGGCGCCTCTACCCCTTCTCCGGCCCGCTCGACCTCCTGCGCTTCACCCGCGTCTCGCTCTGGACGCGGATCCGGCTCGGTCTCGCCGCGCTGTGGCTCCGCAGGCAGCGGGACTGGCGCCGCTACGAGGGGCAGCGCGCGCGCGACTGGATCGTCCGCGCGGTCGGCCGGCAGGGCTACGACGCGGTGTGGGGGCCGTTGCTGCGCGCGAAGTTCGGCGACCACGCCGACGAGGTCTCGATGGTCTGGTTCTGGGGGAAGATCTACCTTCGCTTCGCCTCGCGCGGCGGCGGGCCGCTCGCGACGGAGCGTCTCGGCTACCTGCGCGGCTCGTTCGGGCGGCTGGTCGACGCCCTGGTCGACGACGCCCGCGCGCGCGGCGCCACCCTGCGGGTGAACTCGCCGGTCGAGCGCATCGCCGTCGAGGACGGGCGCGCGACCGGCATCGTGCGGGGGGGAGAGCTGGAGCCGGCCGACCTCGTGCTGGCGACGACGCCCTCGCCGATCTTCCGGGCCCTCGTGCCGGAGCTCCCCGAGCTCGGCGCGCACTACGACGCCCTGCTGGACCGCGTGCGCTACCAGTGGGCGACGGTGCTCGTGCTCGCGCTCGACCGCCCGCTCTCCGATACCTACTGGCTCACCGTCACCGACGAGGACTGCCCCTTCGTCGCGGCGGTCGAGCAGACGAACTTCCGCTCGCCCGAGGAGTACGGCGGCCGGCACGTCGTCTACCTGTCGAACTACGTCGACCCCGGCGATCCCATCGCGCACTCGGAGGCGGGCGCGGTGCTCGATGCCTACGAGCCCTACATCCGGCGCATCAACCCGCGCTTCGACCGGTCGTGGATCCGCGACCTGTGGCTCTTCGCCGATCGCGCGGGGCAGCCGATCGTCGACTACCGGTACCACGAGTCGATCCCGCCCCACCGCACGCCCGTACGCGGCCTCTGGCTCGCCAACACGACGCAGATCTATCCGGAGGACCGGGGCCAGAACTACTCGATCCGCATGGGGCGGCGGGTCGCGCGGGAGGCGCTGGAGGAGGCGGCGCGCCACCCCCCCTCCCCCCCGGCCGGGTGACGGCCCCGCCGGCGGCGGGCGTGTCGGCGGCGGGGCGCCGCACTACCATCGACCCGGGCGGCGGCCCCGGGGCGGGCCGGCGCCCGCTAGCGGGAGGGCGCGCATGCCGCCGACGGCGGGGCAGACGGCGGGGCAGACGGCGGTGGTGACCGGGGCGGCCGGCTTCGTCGGGAGCCACCTCGTGGCGAGGCTCGCCCGGGAGGGGTGGCGCGTCGTCGCCACCGATCTGGCGCCGCCGGGGGACGAGGCGCGCCGGATCCCCGCCGGCGTCACGGCGCGCAGCCTCGACGTCCGCGACGGGGAGGCCGTCGCCGCGCTCGTCTCCGAGATCCGCCCCGAGGTCGTCTTCCATCTCGCGGCGCAGGCATCGGTCGCCGCCTCGATGCGCGACCCTCACCACGACGTGGCCGTCAACGTGCTCGGGACCGTCCACCTCGCCCGGGCGGCCGTCGCCTCAGGCGTGCGCCGCGTCGTCCACTTCTCGACCGGAGGGGCGCTCTACGGAGAGCCGCTCTACCAGCCCGTCGACGAGGAGCATCCGGCGCGGCCGAGTTCCGTCTACGGCGCCTCGAAGCTCGCCGCCGAGCTCTACCTCGAGGCGCTCACCTCCACGGGCGGCACCTCGGTGGCGGTGCTGCGGCCCGGCAACATCTACGGCCCCGGCCAGGTGCACACGCGCGAGTACGGCGTGATCGGGATCTTCGCCGGCCGCATGCTGCGGGGCGAGAGCGTCACGATCTTCGGGGACGGCGGGGAGAGCCGCGACTACGTCTTCATCGACGACGTCGTCGACGCCGCGCTCGCGGCGGCCCGCGGCCAACCGGCGACCTGCCTGGTGGGCTCCGGGGTCGCGACGACGACTCAGCGCATCTTCGACCTCGTCGCCGGGGCGACCTCCTACGATCGCGCGCCCCGCTACGAGGCCGCGCGACCCGGCGAGGTCCGCTGCATCGCGCTCCGTCCGCACCTCGCCCGGGAGCGCTGGGGCTGGAGGCCCCGCACGTCGCTGGAGCGGGGGATCCGTCTCGCCGTGGACTGGCACCGCGGCCGGCTGCGCGGGGCCCCGGGCGCCGGGGAAGGGGGACCGGCCGGCCCGCCCTAGGCGGAGCCGCGGGGCGGGACCGCCCTAGCCCTGGCGGCGCGGCGCGGGGGCGTTCGCGGCGAGCGTGGCGAGGAGGCGGCGCGTCGACGCGGCGACCTCCCCGACGGCGGCCTCGAAGGCCTCCGCGTTCACCCGCGAAGGCCGGCGATGGCCGCTCACCTTGCGCACGTACTGGAGGGCCGCGGCGGCGATCTCCTCGTCGCTCGCAGCCCGGGCGTCGGCGCCGACCGGGCGCAGCGTCCTGATGCTCCTGCACATGGGCGGACGGTAGCAGATCGCCCCCGGCGCGGGCGTGCGCGCCGGGGACGAGACGCTGGTAAGGTCGGCGCGACCGGCGCGGGGAGGGGGCGAGGGATGGCCGACGGGGCCAGCTTCAGCGAGCCGTGGCTCGCGGCCGTGGTGCAGGCGGCCGTTCGTCCGGTGACGGACGACGCCACCGCGCGCGAGACGATGCGCCGCAACGCCGAGCGCATCGCCGGCGAGATCGACGCGCTCATGGAGCGCACCGACCCGCCGCCCCGGCTCGTCGTCTACCCGGTGCTCTGCCTCACCTCCGCGAGCCGCCACCTCTCGAACGTCTCCATCGACGCCGTCGCGATGCCGGTCCCCGGGGAGCCCTTCGAGCCGATCCTCGAGGCCTGCCGGCGCCATCGCTGCTACTTCGTCTCGTCGGCGCAGGAGGCGGTGCCGGAGCTGCCGGGCCGCTACTTCCACACCGGCTTCGTGCTCGGGCCGGAGGGGCTCGTCCTCCGCTCGCCGAAGGCGCAGGCCTACAGCGCCCCCGAGGTGACGGCGCTCCGGGACATCTACGAGGAGTACCGCGCGATCTTCGGGAGCGACTCGGTGCTCCCGGTCGCCGAGACCGAGATCGGCAGCATCGGCTGCCTGGTGGAGAGCGAGCTGCTGGTGCCGGAGGCGACGCGGCGCCTGCGCCGCTCCGGGGCCGAGATCGTGGTGCATCCCTCCCTGGAGCGGCAGCCGGGCGAGGGGCCGCCCTACACGGCGATGCGGCGGGCGGTCGCCTACGCGAACGGGGTCTACGTGCTCTCCGCGACGACCGCGCGCGAGGTGCGCTCCGACGATCCGGTCGGGACCCCGTGGTGGGGCGCCCGCTCGCTCGTGGTGGGGCCGGACGGCCGCGTCGACGCGGCCGTGGGCGCGCGGGGGGAGGGCGTCGTCGTCGCCACCATCGATCCCGCCCGCCTCGCCGGGGCCCGGGAGCGGCAGGCGCGCACCACCGAGCCCGCGGACGTGCTCTACCGCGGCCTCTACGGGTGATGGCGGGTTCCGCCTGGAACCCCCGCCAGTACGAGCGATTCCGCGAGCAGCGCGCGCAGCCCTACCGCGACCTCGCCGCGCTGGTCGAGCGCGCGGAGGGGATGCGGGTCGCGGATCTCGGATGCGGCACCGGGGAGCTCACCGCGTGGCTGCACGAGACGCTCGGCGCCGCGGAGACCACCGGGATCGACTCCTCGGAGACGATGCTCGAGCAGGCGGCGCCGAGGAGTCGCGCGGGGCTCCGCTTCGAGCGCGCGGACATCCGCTCGTGGGCGCCCGACCGCCCGCCCGACCTCCTCTTCTCGAACGCCGCGCTGCAGTGGGTCGACCGGCACGAGGAGATCTGGCCCCGGCTCGCGGGACTGCTCGCCCCCGGCGGCCAGATCGCCGTGCAGATGCCGGTGAGCGACGACCACCCCTCCCACACGGTCGCGCGCGAGCTCGCCGGCGAGCCGCCGTACCGCGACCGGATGGCGGGGTACGAGCGGCCCTTCCCGGTGCTTGCGCCCGAACGCTACGCGGCGATGCTCGTCGATCTCGGCTTCGAGCGGCGGCTGGTGCGCCCGGCGGTCTACGAGCACCTCCTGCCCTCCGTCGACTCGGTCGTCTCGTGGATGGAGGGCTCCCTGCTCACGCCCTACCGCGAGCGCCTGCCCCCGCCCCTCTACCGGCAGCTGCTCGCCGACTACGCCGGCCGCCTCCGCGCCATCGAGGGGGAGCATCGCCCCTACCTCTTCCCGTTCAGGCGGCTCCTCGTCTGGGGCCGGCTCCCCGCCGGCCGGACGGCCGCCGCGGGCGCGGTGCGACCCGCGGGCTGAACGAGCGACGACGCGCCGGCGGCGGCGCCCCTCGATGCCCCGGAG
>DAOULG010000162.1:0-17460 GCA_034420495.1 Dehalococcoidia bacterium | reverse complement strand
CGACGACCTGCTGCGGGTGATCCGCGACGCGGAGGCGCCCTCCTGAGCGCGCCCTTCGCGTCGCGCCCGGCCAGCCACCACTGACAGTGCTGCGAACTGCCTCGGGCAACCCGACCTCGGCGGCGTCCCTGCCGCCGAGCGGGCTGTCCGGCGGAGTCGGGATCGTGTAGCCGATCGTCGCGGTGCCGGGCTGCACGACGATCTCCTTCGCGAAGAAGCGGACGAACGCGTTCGACTCGGTGAGCTCGCTCATCCCTCAGGAACTATGCCCCCGGCGTGGCGCTCATGACCGAGGACTTCGTGCAGCGGCTTGGGCGTGGACCCGCGCCAGCTTCAGGGGAGACTCCCGAGTAGCACGAACCGGGCGGGTGGACCTCGCGCGAGCATCCCACCGTACCGGACCCGGAGCCCGGCACGTCACGGCCCGCTCGCCAGCGCCGGCCCGCGACGACGCTGGCGAGGTGCAGCAGACGCCGTCACGCCTCGGCGAGTGGTGATCGCCGGGCGTCATGCCATGGCGCGCACGGCGAAGGGGTCTCGCCGCTCGGGCGAGCGCTCGCCCCTAACCTTTAGCGACCACGGTCCATATTCAATGTTGTGGTGTATCCTTGAATAAGGAGGGCGGGATGGCCTGGTTGGAAGTACGACGCTGGGCGGGCGATGCAGCCGGACCGACACGCCGTGAGCGCCGCCCCTGCAACTACGAAGTCTACATTCCCGACCCGCTCGCCGGTCGGCGGTTCGTGCTGGACGGGGATGTTGCAGCCGACGTCGCGGACGCTGAGGCGGCGCTCGTCCGGCTCGACGCGGCCGCCGGCGCCCTCGCCGACACTGAGGCGCTTGCCAGGCTGCTGCTCCGCGCCGAGGCGGTGGCCTCCTCGAGGATCGAGGGGCTTGAGGTCGGGGGCCGCCGGCTGCTCCGCGCCCAGGCCGCGCGCCAGCTCGGAGAGGAGCCCCGCGACGTCACCGCTGTGGAGGTGCTCGGGAACATCGAGGCGATGGCCTGGGCCGTGGAGGCGGTGCCGCCAGGCGGAGCGGTCAGCGTGGAGATCGTGATCGAGGCACATCGCCGCCTGCTCGCCGGAACACGCCTCGCGGAGCACGGCGGTCGCATCCGGACGGTCCAGAACTGGATTGGCGGCAGCGACTACAACCCGTGTGCGGCGGCCTTCGTGCCACCGCCGCACGAGCTGGTCGGCGAGCTGCTGTCCGACCTCGCCGCGTTCTTGAGCGACGATTCCCTGCCCGCGGTCGCACAGGCCGCCATCGCGCACGCCCAGTTCGAGACGATCCACCCGTTCGTCGACGGGAACGGGCGCACCGGGCGCGCGCTGATCCACCTGGTGCTGAGGCGGCGCGGGCTCGCGCCGCGCATCCTGCCGCCGGTCTCCTTGATCCTCGCCACGTGGCCCCGCGACTACGTCGGCGGGCTTTCGGGCACGCGCTACGAGGGCGAGCCCGATTCCGAGGAAGCCCATGGGGGCGTCAATCGCTGGATCGCGCTCTTCGCGAGCGCCTGCCGGCGCGCCGCCGAGGACGCCGCGCGCTTCGAGGAGCAGGTGCGTGCGCTACAGGACTCCTGGCGCGAACGGCTGGGGTCCGTGCGCCGCGGGTCGGCCGCCGACCTGCTCCTCCACGCTCTGCCGGGCGCGCCGCTGGTCACGGCGAATACGGCATCGGACCTGGTCAAGCGGTCGTTCCAGGCGACGAGCCAGGCGATCGACCGGCTCGTGGAGGCAGGCGTTCTCACGCAGGTGACGGTCGGCCGCCGAAACCGCGCCTTCGAGGCGCCCGAGCTCATCGAGGCGTTCACGGCGCTGGAGCGGCAACTCGCGAGCCCCGAGGGCGACACGCTCGTGTCCGAGCCGGTCAGGCGCGTTCCGCGCAGGCGACGCTAGCAGATCGACCGGAGGTCCGAGCACGTTGGCGGCGATCAGGGACTTGCAGGCCTCGCGCGCTGAGCCGAGAGCCCCACGACCAACTCAGAGGTCCGGAGTACAGGCTTCTCTGGCCACGGAGCACCCGGCGTCCCGGCGCCGGGGCGGCGGGCGGTCGCGGGCGGCTCTCCGGCGCCGCCTGGCTAGACGGTCTCCGGACGCTGCGGGTTCGGCGCCCCGCAGGCGGGGCAGCGTCCCGGCGCGACGGTGCGGTAGTACTCCTCGAAGACCGGCGGGATGTCTCGAACGAGGTCGCGCAGCTCGAGCTCGCGCCGGTGCACCCGGGAGTGGCAGCGCTCGCAGTACCACTCGAAGGCGTCGATCTCGCCGGGGCGCCGGACGCGCTCGACCACGATGCCGACGCTTCCCGACGGACGCTGCGGCGAGTGGCGTACGCGGGGCGGGAGCAGCAGCACCTCGCCCTCCCGGATCGTGACCTCGCGCGGACCCCGGTCTTCCATGACCCGGAGCACCATCTCTCCCTCGATCTGGTGGAAGTACTCCTCGGCGGCGCCGTCGTGATAGTCGCTACGAGCGTTGGGGCCGCCCGCGACCACGACCAGGAACTCGGTGTTCTCCCACAGGACGGCGTTGTTCACCGGGGGCCGCAGCCGCTCGCGGTTCTCCTGGATCCAGCGGCCGAGGTGGAAGGGGTGCACCGTCTCCATGCCGCCGGCCCCGGCGCCGCTCATGCGCCCCCGCCCTCGCCGCGCCCCTCCCCGGGGGCGAGCCCGTGGCTCCCGTCGGGCGCGACCCAGCGAACCGAGCCGATCTCCACCCACATCTGGAGCGGGTAGCGGATGAGGTCGCGCTGCTCGTCGACGGGGAGGGCGAAGCGGGGCTCGGAGCCGATGATCCCCTCCGCCTCAAGGCGCTCGAGCTCGGGCTCGGCGAGCCCGAGCAGATCCCCGAGCACCTCCCGGTTGTGCTCGCCGAGCCGGGGCGCAGGACCGGCGGGGCGCGGCTCGAAGCCGTCGAACCGGGCCGGGAGGGCTCGCTGGCTCGGGTAGGGGCGCGGAGGCGTCCCGACGTCGACCCACTCGAAGGTGTCCCGCGCGCGGAGGTGCGGATCGTTGAGCACCTCCGCCCCGTCGAGAAGCGCGGCGGCGATCACGCCGCGCGCCTGCAGCGCCGCCATCAACTCGCGCCTTCCGCGCCGGCCGGTGTAGCCGGCGAGCCGCTCGTCGAGCTCGTCGTGGCGTGCGAGCCGCCCGGCCGCCGAGCCCAGTCCCGGATCCGCGGCGAGGCCGTCGGCGCCGAGCTCCTCGCAGAGCGCGTGCCACTCCGCCTCGTCGCGCACCGAGAGGTAGATCCAGTGCCCGTCGCCCGAGCAGGGATAGACCCCCTGCGGCGCGTGGCGGTCGCTGCGGGCGCCGCGCCTCTCCGGCTCGCGCCCCGATCGTCCGTGCTCGACGACGTAGCCGCCCACGAAGTTCATGCCGCCCTCGTGCTGCGAGAGGTCGATGAACTGGCCGTGCCCGGTGCGCTCGCGCTCGAGCAGGGCCGCCATCACCGCGGCGGCGCCCGAGACGCCGGCGAAGGGATCGAGGAAGGCGCTGCCGCTCTTCTCCGGACGGTCCCCCGGATGGCCGTTGGATGCGGCGAGGCCGGACGACCCGTCCAGGGAGAGCCCGATGGCGCCGAAGCGGGAATAGGGCCCGGCCGATCCGTACCCCGACATGGAGATCATGACCAGGCGGGGGTTGAGCTCCGAGAGGCGGTCGTAGCCGAGCCCGAAGGCGGGCATCACGCGCGGCGTGAAGTTCTCCACGACCACGTCGACGTGAGGCGCCAGCCGCCGGATCAGATCCCGCCCCTGCTCCGTCGTGAGGTCGACGGCGATGCCGCGCTTGTTCTGGTTTCGGTTCTGGAAGAAGCCGGAGCGGTTCCAGTAGTCGTCGTCGGTGTCGTTCTCCATGAGGAAGAGGTTGCGCATCCCGTCGAAGCGGCCCGGGCCCTCGACCTTGATGACCTCGGCCCCGAGGTCGCCGAGGATGCGCGCGCAGATGGGTCCCGCCCAGATGTGGGAGAAGTCGAGGACCCGGATCCCCTCCAGCGGCCGCACCGGGGTGCTCATCGCGCGGGGCGGCCGCCGGGCGCCGCCTCCTCCTCGCCGGGCTCCGCGCGCGCGATCGCGGTGAGGATCTGCACCGTGTGCTCGCCCTCGAGCGGCGCGGGCTCATGCCGCGCCCGCCAGGAGCCGAGGCGGAAGGGGGGCGCGACCAGCCGTACCTCGCCGAGCGGGTCCTGCTCGCGGCGCACGGCCTCCCTCGAGCGGACGTGCGGATGATCGGCGAGCTCCCCGACGTGCATCACCGGCGAGATCATCAGGCGCAGCTCCTGCGCCCGGGTCACGATCTCGTCGCGATCGTGCTCGAGGAACCACGGGGCGATCAGCGCCTGGAGCTCCCGCCAGTGCTCCGTCCGGTAGTTGCGGTCGGCGAAGAGCGGGTCGTCGAGCAGATCGGGGCGGTCGATCAGGAGCGACATCTCCCGGAAGTTGACGCTCCCGAGCACGACCAGCCAGCCGTCCCGGCAGCGGAAGATGTCGCTGGGGTAGCCCTGGATGATGCGGGAGTAGAAGCGCTGCCTCACGACGCCGACGGTGGGGGGGAGGACCAGGTTGTACTCGTCGAAGGCCACGGCCGCGTCGTGCATCGAGAGGTCGATGCGGCTCCCCTCTCCGGTGCGCATGCGCCAGTGAAGCGCGGCGAGCACGCTCATCACGGCCTCGGCGGCGGTCGCGTGCGCGGCGATCTCCGGCTGGGTGAGGAGCGGCGGCTTCGCGGGGTCGCCGGTCGTGTAGAGCATCCCCGAGAGCGCGAGCGCCGCGCCGGAGTCGCCGCGCCAGGGCCGGTCGGGATCGGCGTAGGGGCCCGCCTCCGGACCGGGCTCGCCGAACGGGGAGAGCACGAGCTCGACGAGGCCCCGCTCGCGCGCGCCGTCGATGCCGAGCCCCGCCCAGCGCTCCTCCATCGCCTCCGAGAGGACCGGGCGGATCAGCACGTCGGCGCTCCCCGCGAGCCGCGCCAGGAGATCGACGCCCTCCGGCCGCCGGTAGTCGAGCGTGACGCCGAGCTTCGCCCAGTTCAGGTAGGTGAAGGTCGAGGAGCGCCCCGACTCGGCGCCGCTCTCGGGGGAGCCCGCCTCGAGGGCGGCGCGCTCGCCCGGGCGCTCGACCAGGATCACCCGGCAGCCGAGCTCGACGAAGAGACGGCCGGCGAAGGCGGCGGCGGTCTCGTCGCCGACCTGGACGACGGTGATCTGCTCCCACGGCGGCGGCGCCCATCCCGCGCCCCCGCCGCCGTCCGTCGCCGCCGTCACGGCGCCTCCTGACCTCGCGGCCGCCCGCCGCGGCCGGACGCGTGGGAGCATGATAGCGGCCGGAGGCGCCCGCGCCGGGCGGCGCCCTCCGGTCGATCAGGGGAGGCACGCCCGGGTGGAGCGCCTGATCATCGACGCGATGAACGTGATCGGGAGCCGCCCGACGGGATGGTGGCGCGATCGGCCCGGCGCCACGCGCCGCTTCGTCGCCCGCGTGGCGGCGCTCGCCGAGGGCGACGGGGCGCCGGAGATCACGCTCGTCGTGGACGGGCGACCGGTCGAGGGCCTGCCCGAGGGCAGCCGGGGGGCGCTGCAGCTCCTCTACGCACCGCGCCGCGGCCGGAACGCGGCCGACGATCGCATCGTCGAGCTGGTCAGCGCCGACCGGGAGCCGTCGGGGCTCTGCGTCGTGACATCCGATCGTCTCCTCGCGGCGCGCGTGCGCGCGCTCGGGGCGTCCGTGATGGGGGCGGGCGCCCTGCTGAGAAGGCTCGACGGGCTCGATCGTGCGGGCGCCGGTCCCCCGTGAGGCCTCGTCTCCAGGCCGTCCGCCGTTCCCGCGGGACGCTCCGGGACATGATGGTCTCGCCCTCAGAGCACTGCGAGAAGCTGCTCGCGGTGACGAAGGGGGCGGACGGCCGCCCGCGGCTCGTGGCGGTCGGCGCCCCTCAGGTCGGCCGCCGGGTTCCTGTGCGCCTCGCGCTTGGCGATAGGCAAGCGACGCCTCGCAATGGGCGCACGCGGTCCCGCGATGTGCGACGCTGGATGGGCGATGGTCACTCGTAGCCAAGTCAGACGCGCGGGCGAGCGCCTGCGCAGGCAGAAGACAGCGAGTGTGGCGGATCGCCAGATCTACAGCGCCTACCGGGATACGTTTGCCGAGCCCCTGCGCGAGGTTGCCGAGAAGATCGGGAGCTTCGCGGAGGGTGCGGCGGTCCAGTCACGTCTGAAGCGCTTCGAGACCGTAGTCGAGAAGCTCCGGCGCTCGACGAGCGATCTGTCGCGCCTGGAGGACATCGCCGGATGTCGGGTGGTCCTGCCAACGATCAGTGAGCAGCAGCAGGTGCTCGATACCATCCGGAGAACCTGGGAGGTCGTCCGCGAGCGCGACTACCAGTCGACCCCGCGCGACGGCTACCGCGCCCGCCACATCGTCGTTCGCGCGCACGGGCGGCCGGTTGAGGTACAGGTACGCACGATGTGGGAAGACATGTGGGCGAATGCATCAGAGGCGCTCGCCAACAGTATCGATCCCGAGATCAAGTATGGCGGCGGACCTCCGAATGTGCGCAGGGTTCTGGACGATGCGTCGGTGCTCTGCGCGGGATTGGACGCTGCGGCTGTGAGCACAGACCCGGGTGACCGAGACTCGCCGGACCTCGGACGTGCACTGCACGAACTGCTGACGGGAGCAGCCGCGGCGATTCGGCTGAGCGCTCTCGCGTCGATCCCTTCTGATACACTGCCGGCCGAGTTCGAGTTGGCTTTCGATGACGCCCAGAATCGGATTGTGAGCGACGCAGTCGACGCGGTCATGCGGGGCTTCGCCGGGAGAGAGCCGTGAAGTACTTCCTGCTCGACTACGACCACGACACCAGCGAGGTCAGCGTCACCCCTATCGAGGACACCAGCGAGGCGCTTGCCGCGTACTCGGAGCGCGAGCGTGAGGTCCTGGGCAGCAGCCACGAGGTCGTGCTGTTCTACGGAGAGTCCGAGGACGACCTGCGTCGCACTCATGCTCGCTACTTTGTGGGCATCGCCGAGATGGCCGAGCGGGTCATGGCTCGTGTCACCGCGCACGCTGGCCGAACCAGTCCCAAGGCCCGCGCGTCGACCTAGCCTGTCCCGCTCCGCGTCGATGTACATGAACTGTGGTACCGATGTGGGGTAGTACTGATTCATACCAATCACGATGACCCGATCGATGCTATCGCGGACCATCGCGGCTCTCGCATAGCCGCGCATCTCTCGACGCAGCCGACCGGGCCGGGTTGGAGTTCCGAACAGGATCACGGCGTTTCGACCGGTCTCGGAGTCGTGTCGACTCAGGTCTCATCGGCGGGATCACGCCGACGCCCGGGTTTGGAGTACTCCTCGGGCACGTGCTGACGAGAGCCGAATCGTCTCGCGTCGTGACACGCACGGCCGAGGAGACACGCCAAAATGTAGGGGTGGTGGAGACGGGGGAGTCACATCTCCAGTATCCCCAGACACTTCGTTCCTGGGTCCGCACCGCGTGGTCCATACTTGGCCTGACCTCGACAGAGAATCCGACGAAGAGGTTGGACGCATGATCTCCGCACGTAAGGCGACGAGGCGTGAGAGGGAGGCATATGAAGAAGGACATGGCTGAACTGCCGTCGGACGTTCAGAAGCAAGTGCGGGCGCTGGAGGCCCTCCCGGACGACCAGATCGACACGACGGACGCTCCTGAGATACTCGACTGGTCCGACGCCAGGCGCGGCGTGTTCTACCGACCGGTGAAGCAGCAAGTCACGTTGAGTCTGGATGCGGATGTCCTCGCTTGGTTCAGGGCCCATGCCCGTGACGGTCGCGGATACCAGGCGGACATCAACGGGGCACTCCGCGAACATGTACGTAGGGCAACGCGTTCGACCTAGTGGCGATTGCCCCGGTCGAGCTCTCACCAGTCGTCCCGACAGGTATGGCTAGAATGGCGATCGCCGTCGTGCCCAACCTCGATCTCTGGGTCTAGCACAAGCGCCAGCGGCCTGGCTCCCGGCAGCTCGCGGCGGATCTGCCGGCCCCGGTGCCCGACCTGCTCCCCGGCGGTCGCTGGCCGCGCCGCCACGTGCGCCCCAGGTGTTGGTAGACGACGAGGCTCTGGCCCCTCTCCCAGTACGCGCGGAGGTCGTGCTAGTAGGCCTACTTCGTTCCCCGGCGGGCGCTGCGCCGTCGCGTCCCAGCATGTCGCTCACGGCAGTGGCGGCAGTCTCGTGTCGGCGACGACCACGGAGGCGTCTCGAAGCCGCAGAGAACATCTCGCCATGGAACCTCCAGGCGGGAGACGATGATACGCGACGGTAGACATAACCGGATGGAGACGGGGGAGGCCTGGGCTCCCCTCCCTCAGGGATCCCCGGGCAGGTCCGAGCCGCTCCGGCTCGCGGGCCGCCTCGCGGCGGCGCGGTTCCTCGGCGCCGGCGGCCCCGCCGGCTGCTCGGAGCCGACCGCGAAGGGCCGGCGGAGGGGCGGGAAGAAGAGGGCGATCAGGATCATCGAGGCCAGCCCCTCGATGGCCATGACGGCGGTGGCGATCGGCGCGCCGAAGGCGCCTGCCAGGATGCCGACGTTGAGCGCCCCGATCGGGTTGCCGCCGAGCGAGAGCGAGACGGCTCCCATCACGCGTCCGCGCATCTCGGGGGCCGACGCCGCGACGATCAGCGTGACCTGCATCGCCGTGTAGGCCGCCATCCCGAAGCCGGCGACGAAGAGGCATGCGACGGAGAGGGGGTAGATCGTCGAACCCGAGAAGCCGAGCACCATCGCGAGGAAGAAGGCGCTCCCGAGCAGGTACATGCGGGCGTAGATGCGCGTCGGCGCGAGCGTGGCGATGAGCGCGGCGCCCAGCAGCGCGCCCACGCCCTCCGAGGACTGCAGGAAGCCGACGCCGAGCGGCCCGGCGCCGAGCGTCTCCTTCCCGATCACCGGCACCATGCTGGTGTACGGGAAGCCGAAGAGGTTCATCGCGAGCGAGACCAGGATGGCGCCGACCAGGAGCGGCCGCACCCGGACGTAGTGGAGCCCCGCGACCATGTCGGCGACAGGCGAGGCGGGCGCCGTGGGGCGCGGGGGCGGGACGTAGCGGAAGGAGGCGATCACGACCATCGCCAGCAGGAGCGCGACGGCCTGCGTCAGGAAGGCCGCGCCGGCGCCGATCACCTGCAGCAGCGCCCCGCCGGTGAGCGGGCCGAGCATCCGGGCGACGGCGCTGGTGCCGATGTCGATGGCGAAGGCGCGCCCCACGATCTCGCGCGGGACGACGTCGCCGATCATGGCGCGCCGGACCGGGAACTCCGTGGTCCAGAACACCCCCGTCAGGAAGGTGCCGATGATCAGGTGCCAGTACTCGACGCGGCCCGAGATGATGAGCACCGCGAGCGCCGCCGAGATCACCGAGAGCGCGGCGAAGGTCACCACCAGCATCCTCTGGCGGGACATGCGATCGGAGAGCATCCCGAGCGGGAGCGCGAGCACGATGCGCGGCGCCATGCGGAAGAAGAAGAGGAGGCCGACTTGGAACGCCGATCCGGTGAGGTCGTAGACGAAGACGCCGAGGACGAGGATGTCGAGCCAGCGCATCGCCGAGGCGAGCGCGCCGGCGAGCCAGACGCCGCGGAAGCCGGGGTTGGCGAGGACGAGGCGAAGCGACGCGATGCCGTCGGCGTGCGCCGCGCGGAGGCCGCCGGGGTCGGGGGGCGGGCGCTCCCCGCTCGGCGTCGCTCCGCTCGACATGGCCGCCGAGTCTATCAGTCCCCGCGGGCGCCCCGATCGCCGGTCGGCCCCGGCGCGCTCCCCGGCGGGACGGCGGGCTCCCGCCGCCGGCGGCTCAGCGCAGCACCCCCGGCGAGCGCGTCGGCTCGCGCCCGGCGACGATGTCGTCGGCCCGGATCCGGGCGCGCTCACGCAGCGCCTCCGGGTGCGTGAGCACGTAGAACTCGCCGCTCCGGATCGCCCGCACCACCTGCTCCGCCACCTCCTCCGGGAGCATGGCGCCCCGGACCTGCTCCGCCTCCGCCTCGCTCGCGGGCTCGCGGGTCAGGACGAATCCGGGGCAGAGGAGGGAGACGCCGATGGGGGCGCCGACCCGGCGCAGCTCGTGGTGGAGCGTCTCCGTCAGGCCGGTCACCGCGTGCTTGGAGGCGTTGTACGGGCTCTGCCACGGCTTCGTGCCGAGCACGACGCCCGAGGCGGTGTTGACGATGTGGCCCTCCTCGCCGCGCTCGATCATCGCCGGGACGAAGGCGTGGACGCCGTGGAGGACGCTCCAGAAGTTGAGCTCCATCACCCAGCTCCAGCGATCGAGGCCGATCTCCCAGATGGCGCCGCGCGTGGCGCCGCCGCCGGCGTTGTTGCAGAGGACGTGGACGCCGCCCCACTCCTCGCCCGCGCGCCGGGCGAGCGCCTCCACCTGGTCGGCGTCGGTCATGTCGGTCGGGACGGCCATCACGGCGCCGCCCGCGCTCCGGATCGCCGACTCCGTGTCGGCGAGGCGATCGCGATCGATATCGGCGAGCACGACGCGCATCCCCTCGCGGGCGAAGCGCTCGGCCATGGCGCGTCCCATCCCGCGCGCAGCGCCCGTCACCACCGCGACGCGTCCCTCGAGCTGCTGCATCGCCCCCCCTCTCGCGATCGCTAGCCGAGCATGCCGGCGAGCGCCTCCTCGGTGCGGCGCCGGGAAGCGGCGGCGTCGTCGCCGTAGGGGATCGCCGCCGCGAGGATCTCGGTCGCCCCGCCGTCGTAAAGCCGCTGCAGGCCGGCGCGCACCTCCGCCTCGGGGCCGATCACGGCGAGCTCGCCCGGGCTCGCGAGCCCCTCGGCGGCGACGACACGCGCGTAGGCGGGCAGCGCGGCGTACCTCGTGAAGTGGCGCGAGGCCGCATCGCGCGCCGCCGCGGCCGCGGCGGCGCCCTCCGTCACGGCGACGCCGACGCCGGCGAGGATGCGCGGGGGCGGCCGCCCGGCGGCGCTCGCGGCGGCCGTGATCGCCGGCGTGATCCGCTCGGCGAGCGTGCGGGGGCCCGCCAGCCAGGTCGCGGTGCCGTCGCTCACCTCGCCGGCGATGCCGAGCATCCGCGGCGCGAGGGCGGAGGTGAGGAGCGGGATGCGGCTCGCCGCGCTCAGGCCGGGCGGGGTGCGCACCGCGTAGTGCTCCCCCTCGAACTCGACGGCGTCGCCGTCGAGCAGGGCCCGCAGCACCCGCAGGTACTCGGCCATCCGCGACGCCGGGCGGTCGTAGGGGATCCCGAGCCGCTCCATGCCGCCCGCGTGCGAGGGGCCGACCCCGAGCGCGAGGCGGCCGGAGGTGGCGAGCTGCACCGTGAGCGCCTGCTGGGCGAGCGCGGCCGGGTGCCTGGTGAAGGCCTGGATGACGGCCGTCCCGAGCTCGATGCGGGCGGTGTCGCGGCCGGCGAGCGCGAAGACGACGAGCGGGTCGAGGCCGGCCCCGGCGAGCCAGTACCCGGGGAACCCGGCGCGCTCGGCGCGGGCGATGTCCGCGACGCGCTCCTCGAGGGTCGCGGCCGGGTCGGGGAACGGTCCGACGAAAGGCGAGATGCGCACCACGGGCCCCCTCCCGGCGCCGCACGCCGCGCGGCGCTCGGAGTATAGGCGCCGACCGGGATCATCCGGCCGCGGGGCCGCCTTGACGCGGCCGGAAGGCTGGGCGACGGTTCCCCCCGCGGGCGGCGAGCAGGCGGAGGTGGTGCGGTGGCTGCGGTCGACGGCGCGGGCCTGCTGGTGCGCTCCCTGCGCGCGCACGGCGTCGAGACGCTCTTCTCCGTGCCCGGCGATCCCATGGGGCCCTTCCTCGACGAGGCGGCCCGGGCGGGCATCGAGAACTACACGATTCGCCACGAGCAGGCGATCGCGATGGCGGCGCAGGCGTACTCGTACGTGCGCCGCGGCGTCGGCGTCGGCGCGGTCACCTCCGGGCCGGCGATGACCAACGCGATCACCGGCCTCGCCACGGCGTGGGCGAACTGCTGGCCGATGCTCCTGCTCGGGGGCTCCTCGGAGCTGGGCAAGCGCGGTCTCGGCGACTTCCAGGAGCTGCCGCAGGTGGAGTCGGCCTCCCCCTACTGCCGCTGGTCGGTCACCGTCGACGAGCCGCGCCGCATCCCGTGGTTCGTCTCGGAGGCGATGAAGCGCGCCACCCACGGCCGCCCCGGTCCCGTCTACCTCGACCTTCCGGCCGACGTGCTGACCGAACGCGTCCCGGAGTCCGAGGTGGAGGAGCACCCGGTCGCTCCGCCGCCGCCGCGTCCCGCGGCCGACCCCGTCCTCGTCGAGCGGGCCGCGGCCGCGCTGGCCGCGGCGGAGCGTCCGCTCCTGCTCATCGGCAAGGGAGCGGCCTGGGCGGACGCCGCCGCCGCGGCGCGCGCCCTGGTGGAGGAGCGCGGCATCCCGTTCGTTCCCTCGCCGATGGGGAAGGGCGTGGTGCCGGACGATCACCCGCTCTGCGCGGCCGGGGCACGCTCCCACGCGCTGCGTCGCGCCGATCTCGTCATACTCGCCGGCGCGCGGTTCAACTGGACCTTCCACTTCGGCCGGCCCCCCCGCTTCGCCGACGACGTGCGCGTCGTGCAGATAGATATCGAGCCCTCCGAGATCGGCCTCGTGCGGCCCGTCGAGGCGGGGCTCGTCGGCGACGTGGGCGCCGTGCTCGAGCAGCTGCTGGAGGCGACGTCCGGGGGCGTCGAGCGGCGCGAGGGGTGGATCGCGGAGCTCACGGGCGAGCGGGAGCGCAACGCCGCGCAGGTCGCGGAGCTCGCCGAGGCCCCCGGCACCGGCCTCAACCTCTACCGCATGTACCGCGAGATCAACGAGGTCGTGGGGACCGAGGCCGTCGTCGTCGCGGACGGCGAGGCGACGATGGCGATCTCGCGCGTGATGCAGCCCAACGCGCGCCCGAGGGAGAGGCTCGACGCCGGCACCACCGGGTGCATGGGCGTGGGCATCCCCTACGCGATCGGCGCCCAGGTCGCCCGTCCCGGGGCGCGGGTCGTCTGCGCGATGGGAGACTTCGCCGCCGGCTGGAACGGGATGGATCTCGAGACCGCGGTCCGCTACGAGCTCCCGATCCTCTTCGTGGTGGCGAACAACGGCAGCCTCCGCCGCCGCCCCGGGCGCGCCCTGAGCGCCGACGACTTCGGCGCCGACGATGCGGTGCGCTACGACCGCGTCATGGCCGCCTTCGGCGGCCACGCGGAGCACGTCGAGAGCGCCCCCGAGCTCCGGGGGGCGCTGGAGCGCGCCCTCGCGGCCGGGGGGCCGGCCCTGGTGCACGTCCTCATCGATCCGGGGGCGCGCCGCAAGCGGCAGTCCTTCGACTGGCTCAGCCGCGAGGGCCGGACGCAGTACGGGGCCGGCTAGGGGGACCCGGCCCCGGGCCGCTCGCAGTGTGCTGCCAAAGCTGCCAGAATGAGCGCCGGCGGGCGGCGACGAGCCCCCCGCGACCGCGCCGCGGGCCCCGGGAGGCATGAGATGGACTGGACCGACACGACCGAGCAGTCAGCGTTCCGGGAGGATGTGCGGGACCTCATCGGTCACATGCCCGAGCGCTACCAGGAGATGGCGAAGCACGACTGGCCCGGCTCGTACACCCAGTGGGCGCGCGACCGCATCTCGGACGACCCGGCGGCGAAGGAGGACGCGGCGACGTGGCTCGCCGCCTTCGCCGACAGGGGCTGGGTCGCGCCCCACTGGCCGCGCGAGTACGGCGGGGGCGGCCTCTCGCCGATGGAGCAGTTCATCCTCAACCAGGAGATCGCCGACTCCAACGCGCCGGGCGCCGGCTCCAACGTCGGGATCGGGATGCTCGGTCCGGCGCTGATCGTCCACGGGACCGAGGCGCAGAAGCAGCGCTTCCTGCCCCCGATCCTCAACGGCGAGGTCGTCTGGGCGCAGGGGTTCTCGGAACCCGGGGCGGGCTCGGATCTCGCCTCCCTGCAGACCCGCGCCGTCCGAGACGGCGACGAGTACGTGATCAACGGGCAGAAGATCTGGACCACGCACGGCCACTACGCCGACTGGGTGCTCCTGCTGACGCGCACCGACCCCGAGGCGCCGAAGCACCGGGGGATCTCGTTCCTGCTCGTCGACAAGTACTCGCCCGGCGTCACCGTCCGCCCGATCATCGACATGGGCTGGGGGCACGAGGTCAACGAGACGTTCTTTGAGGACGTGCGGATCCCGGCCGACCAGATCGTCGGCGAGGAGAACCGCGGCTGGTACGTGGCGATGACGCTGCTCGACAACGAGCGCTCGAACATCGCCGGCGCCGTGCGCATGGAGCGCACCATCCGGCAGCTGCTCCAGTACGCGGAGAGCGACTCGGGGCGCCGGAAGTCCCGCATCCGCGACCTCGACTCGGTGCGCCAGCGGATCGCCCAGCACTTCGTCGAGGCCGGGGTCATGTTCAACTTCTCCCTGCGCATCATCACCATCCAGGCGCAGGGACAGGTCCCCAACTACGAGGCCTCGGTCTCGAAGCTCTTCGGTTCGGAGGTCTCGCGCGAGCTCGACAACGACGGCGTGAAGGTCTTCGGCCTCTACGGCAACCTCTGGGATGCGGGCGATCCGCATACCCCGTTCGAGGCGCGGTTCACGCGCGGCTGGGTGCGGGGCGTTCCCGGCACGATCGCCGGCGGGAGCTCCGAGGTCCAGCGCAACGTCATCGCGACGCGCGGCCTGGGACTCCCCCGCGGCTGACGCGTGAGGGCCGGCACGCTGCTCGCGGCGCGGACTGCGGCAGGGCGCCGGCGCGTCCGCGGTCCCTTTAGGGCGGCCTTATCGGCGTCCGGGTACGATCCGGGTTCGAGACCCGCGGACGGGCCGGTCGCCGGCGGGCGGCCGGCGGGATCGAGATGCCGGGCGCGGGCTCCCGGGGCCGCGCGGCGTCGAAGGGGGTAGGGCGTGGGGTTCTCACTGGACCTGGGTGCGCGCAGGCTCTGGCTGGGCGGCGCCGCGGCGCTGGCGGTGATCGCTCTCGTCGGCGCCGGGCTCTGGTACTTCGTGCTCCGCGAGGAGGCCCCGCCCCCGGTGAGCCTCGCCGACGCGATCTCGTCGGCCGCGGCGACACCCGCTGCGACGGCTGCGGCGACACCCGCCGCGACGGCCGCGGCGACACCCGCTGCGACGGCCGCTGCGACACCCGCGGCGACGGCTGCGGCGACGGCCGCCGCGGCCGTCGCCGGAGACGACGGCGAGCGGGGGCTCGAGGGCGCCTGGAGGCTCGTCGAGGGCGGCGACTCCTTCGTCGGGTACCGCGTCCGGGAGGAGCTCGTCGGCATCGGCGCCAAGACGGCGGTCGGACGCAGCGGCGTGGTGACCGGCACGCTCGAGTTCGACGGGTCGGCCATCACCGCGGCCAGCTTCGAGGCCGATCTGACCCGGCTCGAGAGCGACGACTCCAGGCGCGACCGGGCGCTGCGCGGCCGCGGCATCGAGACGGCGGTGTTCCCGACGGCGACCTTCGTGCTGAGCGCTCCGATCGCCGTCGGCGACGCCCCCGGGGAGGGCGTCGCGGTCGCCGCGACGGCCGTCGGCGAGCTGACGCTTCACGGCGTGACCCGCACGGTCGAGATCGCCCTCGAGGGGCAGCTCTCCGACGGGCTCGTCGTCGTCGTCGGCTCGACGGAGATCGAGTTCTCCGACTACGACATCGTGCCGCCGTCGGCTCCGATCGTGCTCTCCATCGAGGACCGCGGGGTCATGGAGTTCCAGCTGATCTTCGAGCGGGCGTAGCGCCGCCGGCGGGGGACGCCCCGGGCCGGAGGGGCCGACGCCCGCGCCGCCGGCCCGACGGGCTACCCGCGCAGGTGGCGCCCGCGCGGCGGACCGACGATCTGCCCCCGCTCGTAGCAGATCTCGCCCCTCAGGATCGTGGTGCTGACCCAGCCGCGGAGCGTCATCCCCTCGAAGGGCGAGAAGTCCTGCGCCGAGTGAAGCGTCGCCGGGTCCACGTCCCGCCCGGCGTCCGGGTCG
The DNA here is from genome assembly GCA_034420495.1 of Dehalococcoidia bacterium. Classification (GTDB taxonomy): domain Bacteria; phylum Chloroflexota; class Dehalococcoidia; order UBA2979; family UBA2979; genus VYDC01. The sequence goes on along the minus strand of DAOULG010000162.1, from coordinate 1,468 downwards.
CAGATGGCGAGGTCGGCGTCGAGCCCGACGGCGATGTCCCCCTTGCGTCCCGAGAGTCCGTGCAGGCGCGCCGGCGCGAGCGCGAGCGTCTCGGCTATCCGCTCGAGCGCGACGCCCCGGCGGAGGTGCCCCTCCGTGAACGCCGCCGGGAGGAGCAGCTCGTTGCCGCCGAAGCCGTACCAGGCCCGCCACACGTCTCCCGCCTTGAGCGAGCTCGCGATCGCCGCGTGGTCGGAGGCGATGGTCTGCACCGAGCCGTCGGCGACGCCCGCCCAGAGCGCGTCCCGGTCCGCGGCGGTGCGCAGCGGCGGGTTCACCTTCGCCTCCCACCCCCGCAGCTCGGCGGCGGCGAGGGAGAGGTGGTGCACCGTCACCTCGCAGGCGACGTCGAGACCCGGGTAGCGCGCCCGCGACTCCCGCACGGCGTCGAGCGCGTCGGCGCTTGATGCGTGCAGCACGGTCAGCGGCGCCCCGGCCTGCGCGGCGAGCTCCGCGGCGTCGAGGATGCCGAGCCGCTCGCCGCCGGTCGGCCGGCTCAGCGAGTACGCCTCGAGCGGGCTCGGCCCCTCGCCCGCGTCGCCGTCCATCGCCGCGCGCACCGTCTCCGTCCCCTCGCGGATCAGGGCCGGGCTCTCGGCGTGGACGCAGACCCGCGCCTCCGGGGCGCCGGCCGGAGCCGTGCGGTTCGCCTCGGCGACGCGGTCCATCACGCGGCGCAGGTAGCCGAGGTCGTAGGGAACGTCGGAGAAGAGGAACTCCTTCTCGGGGTGCAGCCCGCTCTCGTACTGGGCCGGCGTCACCCCCGTGTAGTGCATGTAGTACTTGAAGCCGGTGATGCCGTGGCGCCTCGCGAGGGCGGGCACCTCCGCCGCGTGCTCCCGGGTGACCGGCGCGATGTGGTAGCCGTAGTCGCAGTGGAACGCCCCCGCCGACTCCTCCAGCAGCGCCGGCACGAGCGCGAGGTACGCCGCCGGCAGCTCCGGCGTCTCGTCGTCGACGAGGTTGTGGCGGCCGGCCCGGTAGTAGACCAGCGAGGTGGTCACGCCCCCCGCCACCGCGCTCTCGGTCTCCGCGGGCGCGTCCTCGGCGAGCGGGCGGAAGATGCCGAGGTGGACGTGCGAGTCGACGAGGCCGGGAAAGACGAGCTGGCCCGCCGCGTCGATGGTGCGCGCGGCCGGGGCGGAGAGCCGATCGGCGATCGCCGCGATGCGCTCGCCCGAGATGCCGATCTCCACTCGCCGCACCCCGCGGCCCGGGAAGACCACGTCGCCGCCCACGATCGCCAGGTCGTACGCCACCGGTCCCCACCTGCCTCCCCGCGCGGTCCCGCCGGTCAAGTGTAGACAACCGCCCGGGCCGCTTCGCCGGAGCCGCGGCTGCTAGGATGCCCCCGCCGGAAGGGAGGGGCTCGTGACGACCGGGGGAGGGGTCTGGGACAGAGAGCGCGGCCTGACCGCGGAGGAGGCGG
>DAOULG010000161.1:0-10583 GCA_034420495.1 Dehalococcoidia bacterium | reverse complement strand
AAGTCCGTCTCGCAGTTCACCTCGACCAGCGCGCCGATGCGCCCGTCCCCGTGGATGTAGGCCTCGACGAGGCCCTGACCCGTCGCGCGGCCGGCGCGCTTCGTCGCGGCTGCGATACCGCGCTCGCGCAGCAGGCTGCGGGCCGCCTCGAAGTCGCCGCCGGACTCCTCGAGCGCGCGCTTGCTGTCCATGACGCCCGCGCCGGTCTCGGCGCGGAGCCTCTTCACATCCTCCGCAGTGACCACGACCTACTCCTCGCACCGCCGGGCGTCGCCGCCCGGCGCCTGGTGGACCCGCCCTGCCGGGCGCTCGGGGCTAGCCCCCCTGCCGCGTGCCCTCGGGCGGCGCGGCGGCCGCGGCCTGCTCCCGGGACTCGGCGGCCGCCATCGCGCGCTGCTGCGCGGCGAGCTCCTCCTCCACGTCGCTGTAGGCGCGCCCCTCGAGGACGGCGTCGGCGACCCGGCCGGTGATCAGCTGGATCGCCCGGATCGCGTCGTCGTTGGACGGGACCGGGTAGTCGACGATGTCCGGATCGGCGTTGGTGTCGCACATCGCCACGACCGGGATCCGGACCCGGTTCGCCTCCTTGACGGCGATCTCCTCCATCGTCGGGTCGACGACGAAGACGATCCCCGGGGGCCGCGCGAGCCGGCGCAGGCCGCCGAAGGCCCGCTCCATCCGTGCGCGCTCCTTCTCGAGCCGGAGCCGCTGCTTCTTGGGCAGGGCGAGATCCGCCTCCGTCTCGGCCCGCTCGTCGAGCTCCTTGAGGCGCTCGATGCGCCGGGCGATCGTCTGGAAGTTCGTCAGCGTGCCTCCCAGCCAGCGCGTGTTGACGAAGGGCATGCCGCAGCGCTCGGCCTCGCGGCGCACGATCTCGCGGGACTGCTTCTTCGTGCCGACGAAGAGCACGGCGTCCCCGGCCGAGACCGACTCGCGGACCTGTGTCAGCGCCTCCTCGAGCCGGCGGACCGTCTGGGAGAGATCGAGGATGTGTATCCCGTTGCGCTCGGTGAAGATGAACGGCCGCATGCGCGGGTTCCAGCGGCGCGTCTGATGGCCGAAGTGGACGCCCGCCTCGAGCATCTCCCGCATCGTCGTGGCCACGATACCTCCCGTGCCGGCGCCGCTCGCGGTCGCGGCCGCGCGGGGGCGCGGCGCCGACCGGCGGCGCTCTCCAGTCCTCTTGCCGCTCGCCGCGCTCGGTGTCGGCGGACGGGCACGAGGCCGTCCGCCAGCGACGGTGCGGTGCGCGCGTCGCGCTCCCGCAGATAGGCCGACAGTATAGGGGCCGCGCGCGGGGAGCGGCCAGCGGGAGCCGGCGCCGGGAGTGGGCGCTCGTTGTCCGGTGCCGGGCCTCCCCGTACACTGAACCTCCACCTTTTCGACCGGCGCCGATGACGGTCTGCACCGCTGCGGCGGATGCGCTCCGGGCAGCGGGCGCCTTCGGGGGAGGAGGCCGCGTGCCGCGCTACGACTTCGCCTGCGATGCGGGACACCGCTTCGAGCTGGAGCTCCCGTTCCGGTCGTCCCTCGAGCAGCCGTGCATCCGCTGCGACAAGGTGGCCCGGCGCGGCTTCAATCCGCCGCTCTTCCGCTACCGGGGCATGGGCTTCTACACCACCGACACGCGCAAGAACTACCGCAAGCCGGAGAGGGATCCGGAGTCCTCGGGACGTAGCGCCGACCCCCCGGAGGGGGAGTGGCCGCAGCAGGGCGAGACGAAGCACGGCGACTCCGATGCACCGACCGCCGGCGTCGTCCGCGGCTCGAAGCCGCCGGATGCCTCGGAGAGCGCCCCGGGAGGCGACCGCCCCCCGGGCCGGCGGCGCGGCGGCGGCGCCCGCAGGCGGCGCCCGCAGTCCAGCTGATCGACACCGGAGCGGAGCCTCCGCCCGCCCCCCCGCCCCGCCGCGCGGACGGGAGCGGATAGTGCGCGCCGTCGTCCAGCGGGTGCGCTCGGCGACCGTCCGGGTCGCGGGCGAGGAGGTGGGGCGCATCGGCCGCGGCCTCCTCGCCTACGTCGGGGTCGCCGACGACGACGGCGAGCGCGATGCGGCCTGGATCGCGCGCAAGCTCTCCGAGCTCCGGCTCTTCGAGGGCGAGGACGGCCGGCTCGACCGGTCGCTCGCCGACCGGCGCCGCGCCGGCGAGCCCGCCTCCGCGCTCGTCATCTCGCAGTTCACGCTCCTCGCCGACATCCGCAAGGGGCGCCGCCCCTCCTTCGTCCGGGCCGCCGCTCCCGAGCGGGCGGCTCAGCTCTACGAGGCCGTCCTGGCCGGGCTGCGCGCGGGAGGGCTCGAGGTCGCGTCGGGGCGGTTCGGCGCCCGCATGCTCGTGGAGAGCGAGAACGACGGGCCGGTCACGCTCTGGCTCGACTCGACGCGCTCGGTGCCGCGGCCCGGCGGGGGCGCCCCGGGCGGCCGTGGGTAGCCGCGGGCCCGCAGGCGGCGGCGGGGGGTCAGCCCTGGGGCGCGGTCGCCGCGAGGAGGAGCGCCTCCCCGGAGGCGACGGCGTCCTGGACGCGATCGGCCGTGTAGTGCGGTCCGGGATCGGCCGAGATCTCGAGCACCACGCCGGGGAGGAGGCCCGCCGCCGCCTCCCGGGCCAGGATCGCGCCCGGACTCTGGGGCCCTCCGGCCGCGGCCTCGTCCCGGCCGGCGGCGGGCCCGCTCCCCGCCCCGGGTGAGGTGAGGAGCGTGACGGCGTGCACGGGCGCTCCCGCGTCGGCGAGCGCCGCGCGGTAGGCCTCGAGGTCGGCGGCCGGGGCCGCGTCGTCGATCACGCAGGCGTAGCGGAGCGCCGAGCACTCGCGCGCGATCGCGGAGGCGTTCCGGATGGCGAGCAGCCGCTGCTCGCGCGCCTGCTCGTCCGGGGCCCACGGGTGCCGGTACCCGGCGCGGACCCAGCCGCGGAGCGCGTCGACGTCGACGTGGAGCATTCGGTCGAAGCGCTCGCAGAGCGCCCGCGCGATCTCCGACCGGCCCGCATCCGGCGGCCCGCTGATCAGGACGATCTGGTGCACGGTCTCCCCCCCGCGCGCTCAGGCCGGCCCGGCGCCGTCGCCCGGCGCGACGTCGAGCGCCACGTCGAGGGCCGGCGCGGAGTGGGTGAGCGCCCCCGCGGAGATCAGATCGACGCCGGAGGCCGCCACCGCGCGCACGCTCCCGAGCGTGACCCCGCCGGACGCCTCGAAGAGGACGCGCCCGTCCCCCGCGCGGAGGACGACCTCGCGCATCTCCCGGGGGCTCATGTTGTCGAGGAGGATCACGTCGGCGCCGGCGGCGACCGCGGCGCGCGCGCCCGCCTCGTCGGTGACCTCGACCTCCACGCGCAGCGTGTGCGCGACCGCCGCGCGCGCCTCGCGGACGAGATCGGAGATCCCCGCCCCGCGCGCCTCCCCCGCCCGCAGGTGGTTGTCCTTGATGAGCACGCCGTCCTCGAGCGTGTTGCGGTGGTTGAAGGCGCCGCCGACGCGCACCGCGTAGCGCTCCAGGGCGCGCAGCCCCGGCGTCGTCTTGCGGGTGTCGACCACGCGCGCCGCGCCGCCCTCGGCGGCGCCCTCGACGAGCCGCCGGGTCAGGGTCGCGATGCCCGAGAGGCGCTGGACGAAGTTGAGCGCGACGCGCTCCGCCTGGAGCAGGGGGGCGAGCGGGCCGGAGATCTCCGCGAGCGGGTCGCCGGCCCGAACGGCGGCGCCCTCCTCGACGAGAGGTGTGAGGACGATCTCCCCCGAGAGCTGCGCGAAGGCCTCCCGGGCCGCCTCGAGGCCGCAGAGCACCCCCGCCTCGCGCGCGCGGAGCACGGCGCTCCCGCGCTGGCCGGCCGGGACGAGCGCCAGCGTCGTGGCATCCTGCCGCGCCCGATCCTCCTCGAGGGCGAGGGCGACGGCCGACCGCAGGGCCAGCGGATCGAGGGGCCGGATCCGTCGCTTCACCGGCGCCCTCCCCGGCGCGAGGGGCGGAGCCCCCGGGCGGTCTACGCCAGCTGCAGCATCCGCCGGAGCGCGACGCGCGCGTGCTCCTTCTCCTGCTCGGGGACCTCGATCCTGTTCACGACGCGGCCGGCCACGAGCTCCTCCATCACCCACGCGAGGTAGGCGGGATGGACGCGGTACATCGTGCTGCACGGGCAGACGACCGGGTCGAGGCAGAAGACGGTCTTCTCGGGGTTCTCCCCGGCGAGGCGGGAGACGAGGTTGATCTCGGTCCCGACGGCCAGCACGGCGCCGGCCGGGGCCTCCGCGACGTATCGCGCGATGTAGGCGGTGGAGCCCACGGCGTCGGCGGCGCGCACGACCTCGGCGCGGCACTCGGGGTGGACGACCACGCGCACGTCCGGGTGCTGCTCGCGGGCGCGCTCCACCTGCGTCAGCGAGAAGCGCTGGTGCACCGAGCAGTGGCCCTCCCAGAGGATGACCCGCGAGCGGCGGAGCGCATCCCGGGAGAGTCCGCCCCGGCTGCCCGGGGGGAGCCGCCAGTTCCACAGCGCGATCTCCGGCTCCGGGATCCCCATCGCGTGGGCGGTGTTGCGGCCGAGGTGCTGGTCGGGGAAGAAGAAGATGCGCCGCCCGCGCTCGAGCGCCCATGAGAGGACGCTCGCCGCGTTCGAGGAGGTGCAGACGACGCCCCCGCGCTCGCCGCAGAAGGCCTTGAGCGCCGCGGCGGAGTTCATGTAGGTGACCGGGACGATGTCGTCGGTGCCGCCGAACTCGGCCGCGAGCTCCCGCCAGGCGCCGAGCACGTCGGGCTGGGCCGCCATGTCGGCCATCGAGCAGCCGGCGGCGAGGTTCGGCAGGACGACCTGCTGGTGCGGGGCGGAGAGGACGTCGGCCGCCTCCGCCATGAAGTGCACCCCGCAGAAGACGATGTACTCCGACTCGGGGTGCGAGGCGGCGTAGCGCGCGAGATCGAAGGAGTCGCCGCGCCGGTCCGCGAACTGGATCACGTCCTCCCGCTGGTAGTGGTGCCCGAGCACGACCGCGCGCGGCCCGAGGGCGGAGCGCGCGGCGCGCACGCGCTCCACGAGCTCCGCTCCCCCGAGTCCCCGGTAGCGCCCGGGGATGTCCGTCTGCCAGCCTGAGAAGGCGCCCTCGCTCGCGAGCGGAACGGTGGCGATGCCGACGTCGGACTCGCACTGCAGCTGCGGGAGCGGCGGCGGCGCCGTCGTCGTCATCACGCCATCCCCCCGGCCGGCCGCCCCGCGGGCGGCATCCCGCTCCCCTGTTCGTGTACCGAGTACACAAAGCCGCGCGGAACGATGGTACGGCGCGGCCGCTCCCGCGGTCAACGCACCCCCCGGACGCAGGGTGGGGCCGGAGGCCTAGAGGAAGACGGGCGCGCGCGTGGTGAAGCGGTAGAGGCGGGCGGGGCGGTGCGCGCCGCTCCGGCGCAGCTCCCCGGTCGGCTCGATGATCGCGGTGCCGAGCATCCGCTTCCGGAAGTTGCGGCGATCCAGCGCGCTGCCGGCGATCGCCTCGTAGGCCGCCTGGAGCTCGCGCAGCGTGAACTCCTCGGGGAGGAGCCCGTACGCGACGTTGGTGTACTCGAGCTTGGCGCGGATGCGCGAGACGGCCTGCGCGATCACCTCCTCGTTGCGGAAGGCGAGTCCGGGGAGCGTCTCCACGTCGTGCCACGCCGGCCGCCAGGTCTCGCCGCTGCGCAGCGTCACCGTCCCCGCCTCGACCAGCGCCACGTAGCAGACGGCGACGGCCGCCGGCTGCGTCGCGTCGAGGCCGGAGGTGGTGAAGAGCTGCTCCAGGTAGAGATCGGTCGCGCCGGTCTCGTCGACGAGCTTGCGCTGCGCCGCCCCCTCCAGCGTCTCCGATCCGTCCCAGCGGCCGCCGGGAAGGGCCCAGCTCCCGCTGGCGGGGGGCGCGGAGCGGCGGACGAGGAGGACGCGCAGGCGCCCCTCGCTCACGGTGAAGATGACGACGATCGTCGCGACGAGAGCCCGGGCGCCCGCGGTCGGGGCGCCCCCTAGAGCATCGCCAGCGTCAGGTCGTCGGCTCGCCGGCCCTGGAGCGACCACGGGCTCACCTCATCCACGTCGACCTCGACGAGCCGGCCGACGAGGCCCGTCCCGTCGAAGTGCACGAGCTGGCCGCCCCTCGCGCGGCCGCTGGAGCGCCCCTCCCGCTCCCGCTCGACCAGCACCTCGAGGCGGCCGCCGAGGAGCGAGGCGTTGTGCCGGGCCGCCGACTCGGCGTGGAGGCGCTCGATCACCTGCAGCCGCTCGCCCTTCACCTCGCGCGGCACATCGTCCTCCATCTTGCGGGAGGCGTAGGTGCCGGGACGCGGCGAGTAGGCGGCGACGTGGATCACGTTGAAGCGCATCCGCTCCAGCAGATCGACGGTCTCCCGGAACTCGGCGTCGCTCTCCCCGGGGCAGCCGACGATGACGTCGGTGGCGAGCGTCGCGTGCGGCATGCGCTCGCGGATGCGCGCGACGCGCTCCTCGAACTGCGCCACCGTGTAGCCGCGCCGCATGCGGGCGAGCATCGCGTCCGAGCCCGACTGCACCGGGATGTTGAAGTGCTCGCAGACGCGGGGGAGGTCGGCGACCGCATCGACGATGCGGTCGGTCATGTCGCGCGGGTAGGAGGTGAGGAAGCGGACGCGGTCGATCGCCCCCGCACGCTCGATCCCCTCGAAGAGCGTGGCGAGGTCCGGGCGCGCCTCCGCCCCCCCACCCGGCTCCAGGTCGTGGCCGTACGCCTCCACGGTCTGCCCGACGAGCGTCACCTCGCGGACGCCGTGCCCGGCGAGGTAGGAGACCTCGCCCAGCACCTCCGCCACCGGCCGCGAGCGCTCGCGGCCGCGCCGGAGCGGCACGATGCAGTAGGTGCACATCTTGTCGCAGCCGTGCACGACCGGGACGAAGGCGGTCGGTCCCTCCGGACGCCCGTAGGTCGACGGCCAGAACTCCCCCTCCGAGACGTCGCGCAGCGCCAGCGGATCGAGCGCCCCCGCCGAGCGCGCCGCCTCGAGGACGGGATCGAACTCCTGCGGTCTCGCCCACGCGTCGACGAACGGGAAGCGCCGGGAGAGCGCCTCCGTGCGGGGACCGACCATGCAGCCCATCACCGCGAGCGTGAAGCGCTCGCCTGCGCGCTTGCGCTTCGCGAGCACGCCGAGGCGGGAGTAGGCGCGGTCCTCGGCGTGCTGCCGGACCGAGCAGGTGTTGATGACGACGAGGTCGGCGTCGGCGTCGGATGGGGCCGGCTCGAGCCCGAGCCGGTCGAGGCCCGCGGCGAGCTTGAGGGAGTCCGCCTGGTTCATCTGGCAGCCGAGCGTCCAGATGTGGTAGCGGGCCATGGAGAGCCCCTCCCGTGGTCGACCGTCGCGGGCGCGAGCGGGGGCCGGAGTGGCGGAGGGGGTGGGAGTCGAACCCACGACCCCGAAACCGGGGTAAGCGCTTAGCAGGCGCCCGCACTAGGCCACTATGCGACCCCTCCGCGCCGTCGATCCTAGACCCGATGCGGCGACGGACGCCAACCGTCCGCCCGGCCGCGGCCTAGAGCAGGCCGCGCTCCCTGAGCACGCGCTGCATCGTCCGGCCGATGTCGGCGGGCGACTCCACGACCTCGGCGCCCGCATCGCGCAGCGCCTGCTGCTTGGCGGAGGCGGTCCCGGCGCGCCCGGCGATGATCGCGCCGGCGTGACCCATGCGGCGACCCGGCGGCGCCGTCGCGCCGGCGATGAAGGCGACCACGGGCTTCGACATCCCCCGCACGTAGTCGGCCGCCTCCTGCTCGGCGGTCCCGCCGATCGCGCCGATGAGCACCACCGCCGCCGTCTCGGCATCCGCCTCGAAGAGCTCGAGCGCCTCGCGCTGGGTCGTGCCGATGATCGGATCGCCGCCGACGCCCACCGAGGTCGACTGCCCGATGCCGAGGCGGGTGAGCTGATCGACCGTCTCGTAGACGAGCGTGCCGGATCGCGAGATCACGCCCACGTGCCCGGGAAGGTAGACGTCCGGGGGCATGATGCCCCCCCGCGCCCGCTCGCCGGGCGACATCACGCCCGGGCAGTTCGGACCGATCAGCCGGGTGGCGGATCCCCGCAGGTGACGCCGCACGCGCACCATGTCGAGGGTCGGGATCCCCTCCGTGATGCAGATCGCGACGGGGACGGCGGCATCGGCGGCCTCGGCTATGGCGTCGGCCGCGAAGGGCGCCGGCACGAAGATCACCGAGACGTTCGCGCCGAACTCGTCGACGGCCTCGCGCACGGTGTTGCGCACCGGCACGCCGGCGAGCTCCTGGCCGCCCCGCCCCGGCGTGACGCCGCAGACGACCTGCGTGCCGACGTCGCGGCTCACGACCGCCTCGCGCTGGCCGGCCGCACCCATGCCCTGGATCACTACGCGGCTCGCCCCGTCGAGCAGTACCGCCACCCGTGCCCCCGTTCCGCGTCCTGCCCGGCCGGCTGCGCCTAGCCGGCGCCCCCGGCGGCCGCCTCGACCGCCAGCCGCGCCCCCTCGGCGAAGCCCTCGGCGCGGATCACCTCCACCCCGGACTCATCGAGGATGCGCCGGCCGTCGTCGACGTTCGTGCCCGCGAGCCGCACAACCGTGGGCTGGGGGATGAGATCCATCTGCTTCGCGCGGACGACGCCCTCGGCGATCACGTCGGTGCGCGCCAGCCCGCCGAAGATGTTGACCAGCACGGCCCGCACGTCGGCGTCCGAACCGATCAGCCGCAGCGCCGCGACGACGGCGTCGGCGCTGTTGGCGGTACCGATGTCGAGGAAGTTCGCGGGCTCGCCCCCGGCGTACTGGATGGCGTCCATGGTCGCCATCGCGAGGCCGGCGCCGTTCACCAGGCACCCGATGGAGCCGTCGAGCTTGACGTAGTTCTGGATGCCGGCGTCCTGCGCCTCGACCTCCAGGCGGTCGTCCTGGGCACGGTCGCGCTCCCCGAAGAGGGCCTGCTGCCGGAAGTCGGCGTTGTCGTCGACCGAGAGCTTGGCGTCGGCCGCCAGGAGGCGGCCGTCTGCGGTCACGACGAGCGGGTTGATCTCGACGAGCGAGCAGTCGACCTCGTCGAAGGTGCGCGCCAGCGCCTCGAGGAGCGCGACCGCCGGCCGCAGCAGATCGCCGTCGAGCCCGAGCGCGAAGGCGAGCTGGCGCGCCTGGTACGGCATGAAGCCGAGGGCGGGGTCGATGGGGGCGCGATGGATCTGCTCGGGATGCTCCTCGGCGATCTCCTCGATCTCCATCCCGCCGGCGGCCGAGCCGATCACCACCGGGACGCCGGCGGCGCTGTCTATGACGACCGAGACGTAGATCTCGCGCGCGATCTCCACCTGCTCCTCGACGAGCACCGAGTCGACGGGAAGCCCGGCCGGGCCGGTCTGCTCGGTGACGAGCTGCATCCCGAGGATGGCCGAGGCGGCCTCGGCGGCCTCGGCGGCGGTGGCGGCGAGCCTGACCCCGCCGCCGCGACCGCGACCGCCGGTGTGCGCCTGCGCCTTCACCACGACGGGTCCGCCGAGCTCCCCGGCGGCGGCCTCCGCCTCCCCGGGAGACCGCGCGACGCGCCCGGACGGCACGGGGACGCCGCGCGCGGCGAGCACCGCCTTCGCCTGGTACTCGTGAAGCTTCATCGCCCGCCGCTCCGCCCCGCCACGCGCGGTTCGCGCCGGAATCGTAGCCGCCGCCCCCCGCAAGGCCAAGGCGGCGCCCGCAGGCGGGGCCGCCCGCGGCCGCCCGTATACTCGCGCGCACGGGTCAGGGCGCGGGGAGGAGCGGACGATGGCGACGAGCTACCGGGTGGGCGTGATCGGGACGTCGTGGGCCGCCGTGAGCCCGCTCCCCACCTTCCAGAGCTACCCCGGCATCGAGATCGCCGCCATCTGCAGCGGCCGCCTGGAGCGCGCGCGGGAGGCGTGCGAGCGCTTCGGCGCGCCGGTCGCACTCGACGACTACCGCGAGCTGGTCGCGATGCCCGATATCGACATCGTCTACGTGGGCAGCCCCGTCGCCCTCCACGACCCGATGGCGATCGCCGCCGCCGAGGCGGGGAAGCACCTCCTGCTCGAGAAGCCTCTCTCCCTCGACGCGGCCCGCGGGCGCGCGATGCTCGACGCCGCCCGGGGCGCGGGCGTCTCGCACATCGTCGCCTTCACGATGCGCCACTTCGCGACCCACGTCCTCGTGCGGCGCCTCATCGACGAGGGCGTGGTGGGGGAGCCGCGGCACCTCGCCATCTCCCACTTCGGAGGGAGCGCCGTCGGCTCGCCTCCCCGCGGCTGGAGCTGGTGGTCGGAGCGGGGGCAGGGCGGGGGGCTGCTCGGCGCGATGGGCAGCCACTACGTCGACCTGGCGCGCTACTGGCTCGGCGACTTCGCCGAGGTCTCGGGGAGCCTGCGCACCTGGCAGCGCAGCGCCCGCGACCCGGACGGCCGGGAGCGCGAGGTCACCTCCGACGACGGCTTCGCCCTCGTCGGGTCGATGCGCTCGGGCGCCGCGGTGACCGTGCACATGAGCTTCGCCGTGCGCCCGGGACCGCCGCGGCGGGTCGAGCTCTACGGCGAGCAGGGGTCGGTCGTCATCGAGGGGGACGAGCTCGCGCCCTCGGGCGC
>DAOULG010000160.1:0-3594 GCA_034420495.1 Dehalococcoidia bacterium | reverse complement strand
GGAAGAGTTCGCAATAACGGCGACGTTCTTCTCACGCCACTCCGGGCTCACGGCGCCGGGCCTGACGTTTCGCATGCTGAACCCAGAGCACATCGCGTGGGTGGGCTACGGCGGCGGGACGATACGCCTAACACCGTGGCTTGTGAAGGCGTTCGGGGTGCTCGAGCACTTCGGCTGCCGCGGGCGCGGAGACGCCGGGAGACGATCGCCTCGAGCTCCCATGCATCCACCTTCACGCCAGAGGCCAGTCGGAGCACGGCTCCCCCGGACTCCACCACGTCCGGCCCAGCGGCCCGCAGCCGGAAGAGCGTCGTGCGCAGGCTCGCGCGCCCGCCCTGCGCACCCAGATGGGGCAGGAGCAGCGCCGCGGCGTCGCTTCGGGAGAGACCCTCGCGGTGGAGCGCGAGCAGCGCGAGCAGACGGCAGACGGCCCTCGGGCGGCTGAGTTCCTCGCCGCCCTCGCTGAGCCTGAACCCGCCGATAAGCGAGATGCGGATCGTCCCGGGTCCACGGCCCGGCACGCACGAGCGACCGGATCGGCTTCGTGCCGCGCCGTCGGGTGGGTCCGTGCTCATCGTCGTCGCGTGATCATGCCGGACCAAGCGCGCGTACCCGCGGCATCCGCGAGCGGCTCTGATCGCCAGAACCGCCTGCGAATCGCCAGATGGAACGAGGGGTCGACCGCCTCCTCAGCGGGGATACTGCTCCGCGAGCACAGCGCCGACGAGCCGGACGATCGCGGGCCTGTGGGGAAGATGCCGACCCCGTCGGTGCGCCGGCGGATCTCCCGATTCAGGCGCTCCTGCGGGTTGTTCGACCAGATCTGCCGCCAATGGGCGACGGGGAAGGAGGTGAACGCGAGCATCTCCGCATCGGCGTCGGCGAGCATCGCCGCGGCCTCGGGGAAGCGGCTCTCCAGCTGCTCCGCCACCCGGGCGTGCTGCGCGTGGACCTCGGCGGCCGACGGCTGCTGGAAGATCGTCCGCACCGCGGTCGCCACCAGCCCCTCCGCGCGCTTCGGCACGCGCGTGCGGAGGTTGCGCATGAAGTGGGTGCGGCAGCGCTGCTAGGAGGCGCCTGCGAAGACGGTCCGTGGTCGGTAGTCGAACCCGCTGCAGGGATTGTCTCGCCCCGGTGGCACCACTGGTTGGGCCGCTACTCGTAGCTCCCGCTGAACGTCCCGCCCACGGCCAGAAAGAGCATCAGAACGCCCACCCAGACCGCGTGGCCCAGGGGACGCTGCCGCAGACGCTCCGAGAGGAGCATCGCGGGGATGGCGGTGAGAGCCACGGCGTGGCCGGCCCAGAGGAAGCTCACGACCAGCGCGTCGCCGACGCGGCCCTCCGGGTCCTGCATGAGCGACGGAAAGAGGATGTAGCCGACGATGGCGAAGAGGGCAGGCCCGGCGAACGCACCAGCCATCGCCGCCGTCAGGCGCGGGAAGAGGATCATCCCGAGATACCCGACGCCCGCCACGAGCGCGACGCCGATCCACCGCTGCACACCAGCCTGCGGATGGATCCCGAGCAGGTCCTGGGGGTTCGACCAGAACCACCAGAGGTACGCGATCACGCCGGATACCACACCGGCCCCCAGCAGCGGAAGCAGCGGGCCGATGCGGGCTGCTCGTGCCGCGGCGATCGCCTCCGCGCCCCAGCGCAGCCACGCGGCAGCGATGGCCGCAAGAGGCAGGGCCACGAGCTCAATCCCAGGGCGCAGCGGGACCACCGAGTACGCCCCGGTCTCGGGATCGTATGTGCGGATGTCGTTGTAGCGGTGAAGGGTGGAGTCGATGCCTATCCGCGACATGACATAGTAGCCAAAGTACAGCAATGAAAGAGCCACGACGAGGAACAGGACGGCGGTCCCGAGGCCGTGGATCAGTTCACCAGGGCGCATGCCCGTCGCGGGTGTGTTCATGACCCGCCCCTCGGGTGATCGCGAATCGGGCCGCCCGGGCCCCCAACGCGGGCATCCGCGCCAGCGACCCCGTCCCCGACAGGCCCCTGCGGCACCGCATAGTGGTGGCCTCCGCCCGTGAGTGTCGGGCCCGTGCGGCGGCCGCCTACGCGTGTCGTCATCCGTGGCCTCGCACTACTCTCCGCCGCCATGCGGCCGGACGCGGGCAATCTCGGCGCGCAGCTCGTCCATCGAATGCGTGAGTCGATTCTCGCAATCCAGACCCCTGGAGATCCATGGCGCAATGCGCACATCTGGTACATCGCTGATGAGGTGTTCGAGCAAGTTGTGCATACGCACGGGTCGCGGGTGCGGACGGCCCTTGCGCGCTCGGGACGAATCGCGCCAGCCGCGGAGGAGGCACTCGAAGCGACCGTCCTAGGGCAGAATCCGTTCCATGAAGCTGATTGGCGTCGTGTCGCTCCCGTCGTGCGGCCGCTCTTGATCCTCTCGTTAGCGGCTTCGTTCTCTCGCGTTTCTGGTGTGCTCAGAGCCGCCACGCGGGCGGCTTGTGATCGTTGAGGACCACGAGCGCATCGCGCACGGGCTCCGGCAGGCGCTCCCATGGCGGCAGCTCGTAGCCGTCGAATTCGGCAACGGCCACCCATTCTTCCGGCGCCACTTCCTCTTCGATGAGATCGATTCCGTAGTTGTGCAGTCCCCAGACCTGGGTGCGGCAGCGGTAGGGACCGGCCGCCTCGATGGCCGAGACGACCTCGTCGGTGAAGTTGGGTCCGTCGCCGTCCCCGAAGCCGAACTTCGAGAACGCCTCCGTGATCTCCCACTCGATGATCCGTCGTGGCATCGTGCTCCTCCTTCCGTTCCCCGTGTCTCGTGGTCATCTGCCGTCGTGGTGGAGCGGCGTGCGCGGGCGGGGACGGCGCCGGGCGGCCGTAGCCGTCCCGATCGCCGCCCCGCCCTGGCCTGCGGCCCGGTTGTGCCGGAACCGCCAGGTCAGTCCGTACCGGTCCCGGCCTCCGGCTCCCTGCCGAGGATGTGATCGGCGGCGCGTTGCCCCTGCGCGGCGGCGACCACGACGAGACGCCGGTCGTCGTCGAGGACGCGCAGCCACGAGGCGATGTAGGCCGCCGACTGCTCGACCCGGGAGGGGTCGATACCGGCCTCGCTCCCCAGGAAGGCCGCCGCGAACTCCGCGACGAGCTCCTCCTGGGAGTAGCGCTCCGAGCCGAAGCGGGCCGCGGTGCGGTAGCCCTCGCGCCCGAGGCGCTTGGGGTGGCCGGTGGAGTGTGCGAGCTCGTGGAAGAGCGTCGCGTAGTAGCCGTGCGCGTCGGTGAACTGCGAGCGCTCCGGGAGGTGCACCTCGTCCCGCTCGGGGACGTAGTAGGCGCTCTCCGCGCCGTGGCGGATCTCTGGGCCGTCCCGGTAGCCCGCGATGACGGCCTCGGCCCGCTCCAGCGGGTCGGGGCAGCAGCTCTTCCCGCGGTCGGGGAGCCTGACGCCCTCGCACTGGGCGACGTTGAAGACGGAGTAGAGCCGGAGGAGCGGGAAGCGCTCGACCTCATCGGGGTCCTCCGCGCTCCTCTTCTCTATCCACTTCCAGAGCACGACGCGCGTGCCGTGCTCGCCGCGCAGGACGTGTCCGCCGGCCTGCTCCGCCTGGCGGTAGGTGAGCCA
>DAOULG010000159.1:0-3272 GCA_034420495.1 Dehalococcoidia bacterium | reverse complement strand
GCGCGCCGGGGCGGCGCGGGGGACCGCGTCCAGCGCCGCGGCCGGGCCGGCCTCGCCCCGGGCCGACCGCTCGGCCGCCTTGATCTCGTCCCAGCGGGCGCCGACCGCCTCGGGATCGGCCGCGCTCTCGTCTCCGAAGACGTGCGGATGGCGGCGGAGCATCTTCCGCGAGGCCTCCCGGACGACCCCCTCCAGCGTGAACTCGGAGGCCTCCTGCGCCATCGCGCAGTGCATCAGGATCTGGACGAGCAGGTCGCCGAGCTCCTCGCGCAGGGCGCCGCTGTCGCCCGCGTCGATGGCCTCGGCGACCTCGTAGCTCTCCTCCAGCAGGTACCGCCTCAGCGACGCATGCGTCTGGTCGCGATCCCAGGGGCACCCGCCCGGGGCGTAGAGCCGCTCGACGATCGCCCGCAGCGCGGCGAAGGAGCGATGATCCTCTTCGGGGGGAAGCGGCGCGATGAGCCAGGCGCGCGCGGCGGCGGGGAGGCGCTCCACCGTCGACTCCCGCGCCCCCTCGCCGTCGACCACCCGCGCCGGATGCCCGGGCGGGTAGCGCCCGGCCAGGAGGGGGCGGGCCTCGGGGTAGGCGGCGGGGAGGACCAGGAGCGGCCGCCGGGCATCGAAGCGCGGGACCGCCGGGTCGAAGGCCTGCACCCGCTCCGGCGCCAGCTCGAGCGCGGCGAGCAGCGGATCGAGGCGGGGCTCTCGGTCGGGGTGCGGGGCGTCGAGGGGCATGCCGGGAGTATACGGGCGGCCGCGGGGGGCGGCGGCGATAGAATGGGCGCCATGGTACTCGCCCGCTGGGGAGCCACCGCCGTCTTCCTGGTCGCGCTCCCGCTCTTCCTCGTGCTCTCGAACGTGCGGATCGCCGCGAACGAGCTCTCCGTCTACCACTACGCGTTCGACCGCTACGACGCCGAGGAGCGGACCGGGGTCGCGCGCGCCGACCTCGACCGCGCGGCCCGCGACATCGTCCTCTACTTCCGCGACGACCGTGACCTGCTCGACATCCGCGTCTCAGTCGAGGGGGACGAGCAGGCGCTCTTCAACCCGCGCGAGGTGCTCCACATGCGGGACGTGAAGGAGCTGATGGCGCGGGCCTTCTCGGTGCAGGAGCTCGCGCTCGTCTACGTCGTCGGCTACATCGGCGTCGTCTACCTGTGGGCGCGGGAGCGCTCGCTCTACCACCTCGCGCGGCTCGTCGCGGCGGGCGGCGGGATCACCCTCGCCGCGCTCGCGCTCGCCTCGACGGCGGTGGTGGCCGGCTTCGACGATCTCTTCCGCCAGTTCCACGTGATCTCGTTCTCGAACGACCTCTGGAAGCTCGATCCCGACCGCGACCGGCTGATCCAGATGTTCCCGCGCGGGTTCTGGTTCGACGCGACTCTCGGCGTCGGGCTGCTCACGATCGCGGAGGCGGCGCTGCTCGTCGCCTCCGCCGGGGGCTACGCGGTCTACGTCGACCGCCGCCGCCGCCGGCGCGCCCCGCGGGGGGCGGCGGCGGGGACGCCCCGCGTGATCGCGCGCGACGCCGGGAGCGGGAACGGGGAGGACGGCGCGGTCGGGTCGGGGGAGCGGGACGCGGAGCCCTGACCGGGCCGGCGGGAGGCGCGGGAGGCACGCGGCCCGCCGGGGCGCGGCGCTCGCGGCGGGGCCGGGCTACCAGTCGTCGTCGAAGTCGCCGAAGTCGTCGTCGCCGAGATCGAGGTCGTCGTCCGAGCCGGCGTCGTCGCCCGCCCCGACCACGGCGAAGCGGGAAAGCTGGCGCTTGACCGCGGTCGACGGGCAGCTCGTGCAGCGCGTGCGCGCGTCGGCCTTCGCGACGGGCCGCATCAGCGCGAAGAGCTCCCCGCACTTCTTGCACCGGTACTCGTAGATCGGCACCTCTCCCCCTCCCTCACGCGGCGTCCCGGCGCCTACTCCAGGTAGTCGCGCAGCTTCTTCGAGCGCATCGGGTGGCGCAACTTCCGAAGCGCCTTGGCCTCGATCTGCCGGATGCGCTCCCGGGTCACGTTGAACTCCCGCCCGACCTCCTCCAGCGTGCGGGAGCGCCCGTCCTCGAGCCCGAAGCGCAGCTCGAGCACCTTGCGCTCGCGCGGCGTCAGGCTGGAGAGGACCTCCATCACCTGCTCCTTGAGCAGCTGGTGCGAGGCCGCCTCGGCCGGCTCCAGCGCCGACTCGTCGGGGAGGAAGTCGCCCAGGTGGGAGTCCTCCTCCTCCCCGATCGGCGTCTCGAGCGAGACCGGCTCCTGCGAGACCTTCAGGATCTCGCGCACGCGCTCGGACGGGAGCTCCAGCTCCCGCCCGATCTCCTCGGAGGTCGGCTCGCGGCCGTACTCCTGGACCAGCCGGCGCGAGATGCGCACGAGCTTGTTGATGGTCTCGACCATGTGCACCGGGATGCGGATGGTGCGCGCCTGATCGGCGATGGCGCGGGTGATCGCCTGGCGGATCCACCAGGTCGCGTAGGTCGAGAACTTGAAGCCCTTGCGGTAGTCGAACTTCTCGACGGCGCGGATCAGGCCGATGTTGCCCTCCTGGATGAGGTCGAGCAGCGACATCCCGCGGCCGATGTACTTCTTGGCGACCGAGACCACGAGGCGCAGGTTCGCCTCCGTGAGCTGCCGCTCGGAGCGCCGGCCGTCGAAGATGAGCTTCTCGAAGTAGTACTGCAGCGCGCCGCCGTGCATCTTCTCGAGATCGGAGCCGAGCTTCTGGGGCGGCGGCAGCGTCCGCGACTCGCGGCCGGCGAGCGCGCCCGCCCAGCGCGCGTGCTGGGGCTGGAGGATGTGCGTGATGATGGAGAGGCGGACCAGCGCGAGCTTGGCGCGCTCCTCGTCCCAGGAGAACTCCGCCATCAGCCTCTGCTGCATCTCCTCGTCCAGGTTCCCGTCGAGGGTGGAGCGGAACGAGTGGGCCGCGATGCGCTCGGAGATCCGCTGCGGCGGGAGACCGAGGTGGCGGGCGACCGCCTGGTAGACGCGGCGCTCCTGGTAGAGCTGCCGCAGCAGCTCGGCGAGGATCTCGCCGTAGCTGGGCGGGCGCGCATGCCTCTCCTCGAAGGCGTCGACGATCTCCTCGACGTGGCGCCACTCCTCGATGTGGCGGGAGAGGCGCTTCTCGTCGGCGGCGGTGAGCAGGGCGACCTTGCCGATCTCCCGCAGGTACATGCGCACCGGGTCGTCGATGCCGGCGGCGTCCTCGACGATGCGGCGCGCCGCGTCGACGACGGTCGACGCCTCGCGGCCCGCGCCCGACTCGACGCGGACGCT